>CAXTMA010000143.1:3952-10368 GCA_964245015.1 uncultured Beijerinckiaceae bacterium
AATCGAGGCGGGGCAAGCGAGTGCAAAGGCGGCGGCGGGCCGCGGCGGCAGGCCCGGCTCAGCCGAAGCGGCCGGTGATGTAGTCCTGCGTTTGCTGCTTTTCCGGCGAGGTGAAGATGCGGTTGGTGTCGCCGAACTCGATCAGGTCGCCGAGGTACATGAAGGCGGTGACGTCGGACACGCGCGCCGCCTGCTGCATGGAATGGGTGACGATCACCAGCGTGTAGGTCGACGACATCTCGTCCATCAGTTCTTCCACCTTGGCGGTGGAGATCGGGTCGAGCGCCGAGCACGGCTCGTCGAACAGGATCACCTCGGGCTGCACGGCCACCGTGCGGGCGATGCACAAGCGCTGCTGCTGGCCACCCGACAGCGAAAGGCCGCTGGCCGACAGCTTGTCCTTGACCTCGCTCCACAGGGCGGCGCCGCGCAGCGCCGTCTCGACGCGGCCCTCGATCTCGCTTTGCGGCAGGCGGTTGTAGAGCTTGATGCCGAAGGCGATGTTGTCGAAGATCGACATCGGAAAGGGCGTCGGCTTCTGGAACACCATGCCGACCCGCGAGCGCAGCAGGTTCAGGTCCTGGCCCGGATTCAGGATGTTGACGCCGTCGAGCAGCACGGCGCCCTCCGCCCGCTGGCGGGGATAAAGGTCGTACATGCGGTTCATCACCCTGAGCAGGGTCGACTTGCCGCAACCCGACGGACCGATCAGCGCCGTCACCTTGTTGGCATAGATCGGCAGGTCGATACCCTTCAGGGCGAGCGATTCGCCGTAGAAGAAGCGCAGCTTTTCCACGCTCATCTTCGTGGCCGCGTCGGCGTGAACCGATGCGCCGTTGGCCGGAGAGGTCACGACGGCGGCGGCGGCCGTCGGCAGCGGCGCGTCGGGAATCGTGCGAACGACTGGCACCCCTTCGCCGACCTGGGGTTCGCGGCTCATTTGACGGGTCATCGTCTGGTCCTTGATCCGAGCGTGCGCGCGGAGATCGACAGGGTGAGCACGGCGAGGGTGATGATGAGGGCGCCCGACCAGGCGAGCTGCTGCCAGTCGGAATAAGCGGAGCCGGCGTAGCGGTAGATCACGTAGGGCAGGCTCGCCAGCGGCGCGTCGAGGTTGAAGGTGGTGTAGGAGTTGTTCAAGGCGGTGAACAGCAGCGGCGCGGTTTCGCCGGAAATGCGCGACACGGCGAGCAGCACGCCGGTGGTGAGGCCGGCGCTGGCCGCCCTGTAGGCGATGCGCTGCACCACCATGCTCTTGGGCATGCCCAGCGCCGACGAGGCTTCGCGCAGAGGGGTCGGCACCAGCCGCAGCATGTCCTCGGTGGTGCGCACCACCACGGGGATGACCAGGATGGCGAGCGCGGCCGCGCCGGCGAGGCCGGAGAAGTGCCCCATCGGCACCACCAGCACCTGGTAGACGAACAGGCCGATCACGATGGAAGGCGCCGAGAGCAGGATGTCGTTGATGAAGCGCACAACGAAGGCCAGCCTGGAGCCGGTGCCGAATTCGGCGAGAAAGGTGCCGGCGAGCAGGCCGATCGGCGTGCCCACGATCGTGCCGAGCACGGTCATGATGAGGCTGCCGATCATGGCGTTGGCCAAGCCCCCGCCGCTGCCCGGCGACAGGGTCCGCTCCAGGAACAGGGTCGGGCTGATGCCGGCCGCGCCCTTGATGACGAGAACGGCCAGGATCCAGGCGAGAAAGGCGAGGCCGAAGCCGGACGCGGCGTAGCACAGGCCGACGTAGATGCGGTCCTTGAGACGGCGGGAGGCGAGCAGGTCCATCAGCGTGCCGTTCTCATCGCGCAGCCTTGCCTTCGATCCGCATCAGCATGAAGCGGGCGACAGCCAGCACGAAGAAGGTGATGACGAACAGGATCAAGCCGAGCTCGATCAGCGAGGCGGTGTAAAGGCCGCGGTCGGCCTCCTCGAACTCGCTGGCGATGGTGGCGGAAATGGACGTGCCCGGCGACAGCAGCGAGGACGACAGCTGGTGGGCGTTGCCGATGACAAAGGTCACGGCCATGGTTTCGCCCAGCGCGCGGCCGAGCGCCAGCATGATCCCGCCGATGATGCCGACGCGGGTGTAGGGGATGACCACGTTGCCGACCACCTCGCGGGTCGTGCAGCCCAGGCCGTAGGCGGACTCCTTGAGCACCGGCGGCACGGTGGCGAAGACGTCGCGCGAGATCGAGGTGATGAAGGGCAGCACCATGACGCTCAGGATGAAGCCGGCGGTGAGGATGTCGGTGCCGTAGGCCGGGCCGGCGAAGAGGACGTTGAGGCCGGGGATCGGGCCGGTGAGCGCGATGATGGCCGGCTCGACGTAGGTTTGCAGCAGCGGCTTCAGGATGAAGAAGCCCCAGATGCCGTAGATGATGGACGGAATGCCGGCGAGAAGCTCGATGGCGATGCCGATGGGCTGGCGCAGGCGCGGCGGGCACAGCTCGGACAAGAAGATGGCGATGCCGAGCCCGATCGGGATGGCGATCGCCAGCGCGATCACGGAGGTGACCACCGTGCCGAAGATCGCCACGGCGGCGCCATAGATGTCGTTGACCGGATCCCAGTCGGAGTTGACGAGGAATCCGAAGCCGAAGGCGCGGATCGCCGGCAGGGCGCCCCAGACCAGCGACGCGATCACGCCGCCGAGCAGCACGAGGACGCTGATCGCGGCGCTGCGGGTCAGCCAGCGGAACAGTTGGTCGCCGCTGCGGAAACGGGCGAGCACGCTTGCGCGGTCGAAAAGGCGGGACGACTCGCTCGGCTGTCGGGTCGCGATGTCAGCCAAAATGCGTTCCCCGCATATCCCGCTTCCCTTGAATGATCGGCGGAGCCGATGCGCCCCGCCGCCCTTGGTGATCTTGGTCTAACCGATCCGGCCTTCGTCGCGCGACGGGGCCGTCGGCTGACCGTTCAGAACTGCAGCGGCTTGCCGTCGCCGCCCTTGATGCTGGCCGACCATTCCTGCTTGACCAGCGCCACCACGTTGACGGGCATGGGGATGTAGTCGAGCGAGGCGGCGGCGGGGGCGCCGTTGGCGTAGGCCCAGTCGAAGAACTTCAGCGCGGCGGCGGCGGCGGCCGCGTCCTTGGGCTCTCCGGGCATCAGGATGAAGGTCGAGGCGGTGATCGGCCAGGACTTGGCGCCGGGCTGGTCAGTGAGCAGGAGGTAGAACCCCGGTGCGTGCGCCCAATCGGCGTTGGCGGCGGCGGCGGCGAAGGTTTCGCTGACCGGCTCGACCTTCTTGCCGTCCTTGTTGATCATGTCGCCGTAATCCAGGCCGTTCTGCTTGGCATAGGCGTATTCGACGTAGCCGATCGAGTTCGCCGTCTGCTTGACGTTGGCGGCGACGCCCTCGTTGCCCTTGGCGCCGAGGCCGATCGGCCATTTCACCGAGGCGGACTCGCCGACCTTGGACTTCCAGTCGGGCGACACCTTGCTGAGGTAGTCGGTGAAGTTGAAGGTCGTGCCCGAGCCGTCGGAGCGGTGCACCACGGCGATGCCGGCCGCCGGCAGCTTGGCGGACGGGTTGAGCGCCTTGATCGCGGGATCGTCCCAGCTCTTGATCTCGCCGAGGAAGATCTTGGCCAGCGTCGGCCCGTCGAAGCTGAGCGAGCCGGCCTTGAGGCCCGCGATGTTGACCACCGGCACGATGCCGCCCATCACCATCGGCCACTGCACCAGATTGTCCTTCTTCAGTTCGTCGGCGGACAGCGGCATGTCGCTGGCGCCGAAGGTCACGGTGCGCGCCTTGATCTGCTTGATGCCGCCGCCCGAGCCGATGGACTGGTAATTCAGGTTGACGCCGCTCGTCTTGGAATAGGCTTCCGCCCATTTGGCATAGATCGGGTAGGGAAAGGTCGCGCCGGCGCCGGAGATCTCGGCGGCGTCGGCCACGGGAGCCGGGATGGCTGCCAGCGCGGCGACCGCCGCGGCACCCGCGAGGGCTGCGCGAAGGGAAACGTGGAATGTCATGACGTGAGCCTCATCGAGGAAGGAGCGCCGGTCGGGCAGCGCCGCAGTCGGGGCGGATGCCGGGCCGGTCGAACCGGGCGGTCGTTACGGGGTATGGCGACCGTCCGGCGCAGCCCTTAGGGCGCCCTCGCAAGGCTTTTATGACGCTTGCGTAACAGTTTCATGACAACGACCCCCGAAATGGGGGCGCTCACGGTCGGGGATCTTCAAGACATGGGAGATCGCCATCCCAAACGGGTGGCCGCGTCCGGCCTGTTTTCGGCGCTCAGCGGCAGGAAGACCTGGAACACCGCGCCCTGCCCGCGCGTCGATTGCACCTTCAGTCGGCCGCGGTGGCGGGCGACCACGTGCTTGACGATGGCGAGCCCAAGCCCGGTGCCGCCGCGCGCCCGGCTTTGCCCGGCGTCGACCCGGTAAAAGCGCTCGGTCAGCCGGGGGATGTGTTCGGCCGCGATGCCGCCGCCGAAGTCGCGAACCGTGACCACCGCCTCGCCGCCGGCGCGCGCGGCCGACACCACGACCCGGCGGTCGCGCGCATCGGCCGCCCCGTACTTGATCGCGTTCTCGATCAGGTTCTCGGCCACGCGCAGCAACTCGTCGCGATCGCCGGGCACGCTGATCGGCCCGGCGATCTCAAGGCAAAGGTCGACCCCGCTGTCGCCGGCCAGAGGCGCCAGCGTGTCGCCGACGTGGCGCAGCACGGCTTCGAGGTCGACGCTGTCCTTGGGCCGCAGGTGCAGGTGCCCCTCGATGCGCGACAGCGACAGCAGGTCGTCGACGAGACGGGCCATGCGCCGGGCCTGCTGGCGCATGATGTCGAGGAAGCGCCCGCGCGCCGCCTCGTCGTTGCGGGCCGAGCCCTGCAGCGTTTCAATGAAGCCGAGCAGCGAGGCGAGCGGGGTGCGCAGTTCGTGGCTGGCGTTGGCGACGAAGTCGACGCGCATGCGCTCGACCCGGCGCAGGTCGGAGGTTTCCCGCAGGTGGACGATCACCAGCGGGCCGCAGCCCAGCGACGTGACGGCGGTGGCGGTGACGGCGAACTGCCGCTCCACCGGCGCCCGCTCCGACCAGCTCGCGCTCGCCTCGCCCCGCGTGCGGGCCGCGGCCACCGCGTCGAGGATGTCGGGCGAACGCAGGTGGGTGGCGAGCAGCCCGCCGGTGCGCAGCATCGGCAGCAGCGCCAGGGCGGCCGGGTTGCAGGCGGCGACGCGGTCGTTGCTGTCGATCGCCACCGCGACCTCCGGAATGGCGGCGAGAACAACGGCGAGCGTGGTCAGGTCGCGGGCGGCGGACTCGGTCATGGGTCCCGGCCGCTCACGACCATGGCCGTCACGGCCGCGCGCGCCTGCGCCGCCACCTCCTTGCGGTTGCTGCCGACACGGTAGGGGATCGGCGCGCCGAAGCCGAGCGAGCACAACAGCGGCGGCGCGAGAAGGGTGCGCCAGACATGGGCGAGAAGCGTGTCGTCGCCGATCCAGGCCGCCGCAGGCGAGGAATAGGCGACGGCGACCGGCTGCACGCCGACCTCCGCTCGCGCTTGTTCTCGCGCTTGCCCTCGCGCTTGCCCTTGCGCTTGCCCTTGGCCCGACATCCCTTGCCGGCCGGCGCCGGCGAGGTAGTCGCGGGCGGCGGCGAAGTGCGAGGACAGGAAGCGGCCGGGCAGGGCGTCGGCCAGGGTGGTGCCCTCGGGAAAGAGCAGGACGTGGCGCCCGTCGCGGAGGCGGGCGGCGATGTCGCGATTGGCGGCAAGGATGCTGCGCCGGCGCCGGCGGTCGACGAACACCGTGCCCTGCACGACCGCGAACGCCGACACCAGCGGCCAGGACGCCACCTCGCGCTTGGCCAAGCAGCAGAGCGGCAGCGCGGCGCCGAGGGCGAGGATGTCGATCCACGAGACGTGGTTGGCGA
Source organism: uncultured Beijerinckiaceae bacterium (assembly GCA_964245015.1). Classification (GTDB taxonomy): domain Bacteria; phylum Pseudomonadota; class Alphaproteobacteria; order Rhizobiales; family Beijerinckiaceae; genus RH-AL1. The sequence continues at coordinate 9,839 of CAXTMA010000143.1, forward strand.
CCAGAAGAACGGGACCGTCCCGCGCCGGCGTGCCGCGCACGGCCACGCGCACCCTGGTGAGCCGCAGCAGCGAGCGGCAGAAGCAGCGGGGCAGGCGGTGGGCCTGCCCCGGCGCGACCCGCGCGACGAGCCATTGCAGCGGCGTGCCGACCAGGAAGAAGCCGAACAGCACCGCGACGATGAGAAGCGCGCGGGCCGCGGCCGCTGCCGCGCGCCCGGTCACCGGCAGCGCCGCGGCAGGGCTCGGCCTCGGGCCGTGCCCGTGTTGAAGAGCGTTGTCCAGGGGACCGTCGTCCAAGGGCTTCATCCCGCGACCGGGGATCGCCGCATGTCCGGTGTTGCCCATCCCGGCCCTATCTTTGCGCGAACACGCCCGCATGGTAAGGGGAAAAAAATCACGTCGTGAACACGTCGCGCGGGCTTCGTATCGGGGCGGCTTGCGGCGAACGCATGGCGCGACAGTGATGACCGATCACGCAGCACTCAATCACGCGGCTTCCAGCCACGCCGCCAGCCGCGCCGCCTTGGAC
>CAXTMA010000144.1:0-10300 GCA_964245015.1 uncultured Beijerinckiaceae bacterium
TTCATCAACATCACGCTCGCCCTGTCGATCGTGACCATGGTGATCGTGTTCATCTACACCCAGAGCCTTCTGGTGTTCTGGCTGATCGCGCTGGCCTCCTTCGCTCTGGGCTTCCTCATCATCGTCCCGATCGGCGGCGCCGACATGCCGGTGGTGGTGTCGATGCTGAACTCCTACTCCGGCTGGGCGGCGGCGGGCATCGGCTTCACGCTGGGCAACCTCGCGCTCATCATCACCGGGGCGCTGGTCGGCTCGTCGGGCGCGATCCTGTCATACATCATGTGCAAGGGCATGAACCGCTCGTTCATCTCCGTGATCCTCGGCGGCTTCGGCGGCGAGGCGGCGGCCGGTGCCGGCGGCACCAAAGAAACGCGGCCGGTCAAGAAGGGCTCGGCGGAGGATGCCGCCTACATCATGCAGAACGCCTCCTCCATCATCATCGTGCCAGGCTACGGCATGGCGGTGGCGCAGGCCCAGCACGCCCTGCGCGAGATGGCCGACACGCTGAAGCACGAGGGCGTCGACGTGAAGTACGCCATCCACCCGGTCGCCGGCCGCATGCCCGGTCACATGAACGTGCTGCTGGCCGAGGCCAACGTGCCCTACGACGAGGTGTTCGAACTGGAAGACATCAACTCCGCCTTTGGGCAGGCGGACGTGGCCTTCGTGATCGGCGCCAACGACGTCACCAATCCCGCCGCCAAGACCGACAAGTCGTCGGCGATCTACGGCATGCCGATCCTTGACGTGGAGAAGGCGAAGACCGTGCTGTTCCTCAAGCGCGGCATGGGCTCGGGCTACGCCGGCGTCGAGAACGAGCTGTTCTTCCGCGACAACACGATGATGCTGTTCGGCGATGCCAAGAAGACGGTCGAAAGCGTGCTGAAGAACCTGGCCGCGTAGGTCCGGCGGCCGGTCAACCTTCGATGGGCCGGGCCTCTTCCGGCAGCATGATGGGAATGCCGTCTCGGATGGGATAGGCGAGGTGGGCCGCCCGCGAGATCAGCTCCTGGGCGGCACGATCGTATTCCAGAACCGTCTTGGTCAGCGGACACACCAGGATCTCCAGCAGCCGGGGATCGATGCGCGTCGGCTCGGAGTTGGCCGGCGGCGCCGTCGCCGGTTCCTGAGGTGACTTGCTGTTCTCCACGGGTGCCACCTACTATTGCAGCGACGAGGGCGCGTTCTGGCCGCGCGCCAGTTCGATCTCGGTGATCGCCACCAGCACCTCGGCGCGTCCCTTGAGGTCGCCGGCTTCGAGCAGGGCCTGTTTCTCGCGCGGGCCGAAAGGGCTCATCATCGAGAGGGCGTTGACCAACGCCTCGTTGGGCGCCTCGTTGATCGAGTCCCAATCGATCTGAAGCTTGCGCACTTCCGCGAAGTCGCGCAGCGCCTTGAGCACGCCGCCGCGGTCGACGCGGTCCTCGCCCACGCGCGGCTGGAAGTCGGCGGCGAAGCGGGAAAAGTCGACGCGGCCCTGTCGGTACGGGGTCACCGCCGCGATCTCCTCCACCATGGCGAAGCGGGCCACGCCGGTCAGCATGACGATGTAGCGCCCGTCATCCGTTTCCGCGAACTGGGTCACGCGGCCGCTGCAGCCGACCGAACACAGCGAGGGCGTTCTCTGCTCCTCGTTGGCGCCGAGGTCCGGCTGGATCATCCCGATCAGGCGATGCGACTTCAAGGCATCATCGATCATCGCGAGGTAGCGCGGCTCGAAGATGTTGAGCGGCAGCTGACCGCGCGGCAGGAGCAGGGCCCCCGACAGCGGGAAGAGTGGGAGCGCGCTCGGCATGCGATCGAGGCCGAGGGCGCCGGACGAAGTTGACATGGTGGGTTCCTCGCGCCCGGGGCGGGGCGCATCCGTCTCACGAGAAAAGGAGCGTCGAGAGCTTCCGACGTGCCGCCAGCGTCATCGGGTCCATGAGCCCCCAGGCTTCAAAGAACTGCAGGAGCTGCCGACGAGCCGCGCCTTCGTTCCAGCTGCGATCGAGCTTGATGGAAGCGAGCAGGGCATCGGCGGCTTCGTCCCGCTTGTTCTTGCCGTTGAGGCCCAGCGCCAAGTCGAACCTCGCCTGATGGTCGTTGGGATCGGCCTGGACCCTGGCGGCGAGGTCGGCGAGATCGCCGAGGCCGGTCGCCTGATCCGCGACGTCGAGCGCAGCCTGCGCCGCTACCACGGCCTTATCCCTGGCGCTCGACGGCGGCAGCCTCGCGAGCAGGTCCCTCGCGCCCTCAAGGTCGCCGGCCGCGACGAGAGCCCGGGCAAGGCCGCCGTTCGCCACGGGGTTCTCGGGATCCTGGTCGAGGATGGCGGAAAAGATCGCCGCCGCCGTCTCGATGTCGCCGCCGGCGAGCGCGGTATCCGCTTCGGCCAGGGCTTCATCGAGCCCGTCGTCGAGCGGGCCGACCAGCCGCTCCAGGAACGCCTTGACCTGAACCTCGGGCAAAGCCCCCACGAAGCCGTCAACCGGCTGCCCGCGCTGAAAGGCGTAAACCGCGGGCACCTGCCGGATGCCGAGCCGCCCGGCGATTTGCGGATGGGCGTCGATGTCCATGCTGACGAGCTTGACCTTTCCATCGGTCGCCGCGGTGACGCGCTCCAGCACGCCTTGCAACGCCTTGCAGGCCTCGCTGCGCCTGGACAGGAAGTGCACGAGAACCGGCCGCTTCTGCGACTCGACGAGGACGTCGGCCGAAAAGGTCGTGGTCGTCGTCGCCTTGGCAGCGGGTGTCGCGCTGAGCTCCCCAGCCGTTGCCAGATCCACCATCGTCGTCAGCTTCCTCTCGCCGTTGTCGCGGAAGATGGGTTGGCCCCGCCGCGAGCGCAACGGGAATGTCGCCGCCCGCGACACCTTCCGCCTGGGTTGATGCGCCCGCCGCCCGTCGGGGAACGAGGATGAGGTCCGCCCGTTGCGACCGCAGGTGAATTTCGGAGGACGGGTATGGGTTGGGAAGCGGGCTTCATTATCGGCGCGGTGGTGCTGCTTGCCGCCATGGTCTACGGCGCGGTCGCAAACACGAGGCGCAACCGCGCCAATGCGCCCGTCACCGATCAGGCGACGCGCGAGCTTTACCGCGACGGCGATGCCTACGAGAAGAAGGAAGGCGAGTTCCGGGCCCAGACACGTCCGTAGAGCATCGGACCGAAAAGTGCGCAGCGGTTTTCGGACAAATCCGATGCGGCACAACGATTTAGAGCATCGGACCGGATCCCATTGAGAGTCCGGTGCTCTAGGGCAGGTTAGCTGTTGGCCAAGGCTGGATCGTCCAGCGCCGCCTCGTCGCAGAACACGATGAGGTCGCCCTGCGCCTCGACGGCGCTGGCGGGAATGCCGGGATCATGGGCGAGGAGACGCTTCAACATCGTCTTCTTGCCTTCGCCGGCGACAAGGAAGATCACCGCCCGGCTCGACGCCAGCACGGGAAACGTCATCGTGATGCGCGGCTCGGGCTTGGCGCCGACCACCGCCGTCACCCACTTCTCCCGTTCTTGCAAGGCCGCCGTGCCGGGGAAGAGCGACGCGGTGTGGCCGTCGTCGCCCAAGCCCAGCAGCGTCACCGCGAAGACCGGCCGCCAGATGTCGAGCGTGTCCTTGCCGAGAAACGTCTTGAGCGTTTGCTCGTAGGCGGCGGCGGCCTCCGCCGGCGTGCCGGACCCGGTCTCGATCGCATGGACGTTCTCGTTCGGGATCGGGACATGCGAGATCAGCGCCTTGCGGATCATCCCGTAGTTGCTGTCCTGGTGGTCGTGCGGCACGAAGCGCTCGTCGCCGAAGAAGATGTGCACCCGCTGCCAGTCGATCTTGGTGCGAACGATGTCGGATCCCAGCACCTCGTAGAGCCGCTTGGGCGTGGAGCCGCCCGACAGGTTGAGGGCGAAAGGCCCGGTCGAGGACTGGACGCTGTCGACGATCCAATCGGCGACGCATTCGGATAGCGACTCCTTGTCCGGGCGGACCTCGACCCTCGGCTGGCTCATGACGCTCGTCCCTTCGGCAACACATACCGCTCGACCGCGATGGCGAAGCCCTCGCTGTCGCAATCTTCCGTCACCGCGTCGGCCTGCCCCTTCACCTCGTCGTCGGCATTGCCCATCGCGATGGCGAAGCCGCCCGCCTTGAACATGGTGACGTCGTTGGGCATGTCGCCAATGGTGGCGATCTCGTCGGCCGGGATGCCGAGCGTCCGCGCCAGCTCTTCCACCACCGCCCCCTTGTTGGCCTTGGGGTGGGTGACGTCGAGGTAGTACGGCTGCGACAGCGCCGCCGTGACGCGCGCGCCGAACGTGTCCTGCACATGCCGCGCGCATTTGGCGATCGTATCGTGGTCGTCGCTTACGCCGACGATCTTCACCGCATCGCCGAGCTTGTCGGAGAAGTCGCTCACGACCTTCGGCGGGAACTGCACCGTCTTCTGCTCGCGGGCGACGTGAGGCGCGTCGGCGTTGTGGATGAACCAGTCGTTGCCGGCGTAGAGCCAGGCGTCAAGGCCCTCGTCGGCGATCATCTTCATCACGGCGACGGCGATGTCGCGCGGCACCTTGCGCTCCTCGATCGGCTTGAGGTCGGGCGAGGTGAACAGGCCGCCGTTGAAGCCGGCAACCGGCGTGTCGACGGCGAGCGGACCGATCACCATCTCCATGCCCTTGGGCGGGCGCCCGCTGGTGATGGCGAAGCGGATGCCGGCCGCCTTGAGGTCGGCGACCGCCTTCTTCGCCCGCTCGGTCAGCACCTTCTGATGGGTGACGAGCGTGCCGTCGACATCGGCGAGCAACAGGGAAATCTTGGCGGGATCGCGCTTCATGGGCTGACGCCTTTGCTCGACGCGGCTTCGGGGCGGCTCCTCCGGGATGCGGCCGCCCTTGGCAGGATATAGCGCGTGACCGCCATCGCCCAGCCATCCCGCTCGTTGGAGTCCGTCACGAAGCTCGCCGCCCGCTTCAGCTCATCCAGGCCGTTGCCCATCGCGATGCGGTGCTCCGCCACGGCGAACATCGGCAGGTCGTTGGCGGCATCGCCGATCACGGCAACCTCGTCCATGGGCACGCCGAGCAGCGCCGCGATGCGGCGGGCGGCGACCCCTTTGTCGAAGCCGGCGGGGGTGACATCGACGTAGTAGGGTTGCGAGCGCTTGGCCACGGTCCCAGGCCCGAGCCGCCGGGCAAGGGCCGCCTCGCAGGCCGCCACCGCCGCATGGTCGTGCGACGAGCCGACGAGCTTGCCGACTTGGTCCAGGAGCCCATCGAAGGAGGCGACCACCGTCGGTTCGGCGGAGATCGTCAACTTCTCCTTCGGCACCAGCGCGCCGTCGGGGTCGGTCACATGCCAGCGATCGAGGGTGAACAGCCAGCCGTCGAGGCCGAACTCGGCGAAAGCATCGAGGGCGAGGCGGGCGTCGCCGGCCGGCACGGGCGTGCTTTCGACCACGCCGCCGTCGCGGTCGAGGATCGCGCCGCCGTTGAAGGCACCGAGCGGGGCCGTCAGCTGCAGCGCCTTGCGCAGCGACGCGAAGCCCATCGGCGGGCGGCTCGACACCAGCGACAGTCGCACGCCCGCCGCGGCAAGCTCGGCGGCCGCCGCCACCACCGCGGGCATCAGCCGCTTGTCGGTCGTGACGAGGGTGCCGTCGACGTCGGACACCAGCAGCGAGATGCGCCCGCCGTCCGCATCCTTCGTCAACGAGCCGGACTCCGGGCGGTCCTCACAGCGCCAGCCAGCGGCGCCCGTCGCGGGCGAGGAGCTCGTCGGCCTCGGTCGGCCCGGCCGAGCCGGCTTCGTACCAGTGCACGGTGTCCTGACCCTGCGCCCACGCGTCGAGCAGCGGTTGCACCACCGCCCAGCCGGCCTCGACGTTGTCGGCCCGCTGGAACAAGGTGGCATCGCCGATCAGGCAGTCGTAGATCAAGGTCTCGTAGCCGGTGGACGGCGCCGACTTGAAGTAATCGGCGTAGCGGAAGTTCATGTTGACGTCGGAGAGCTTGATCTTGCGGCCCGGCTCCTTGGCGGAAAAGCGCATGGTGATGCCCTCGTCGGGCTGGATGCGGAACACCATCCGCGAATTGGCGAGCTGGCCCTCGTCGAGGTTGCGGAACAGCACGCCCGGCGCCTTCTTGAACTGGATCGCAACTTCCGTCTTGCGCGTCGCCATCGCCTTGCCCGTGCGGATGTAGAAGGGCACGTCGGCCCAGCGCCAGTTGTCGATGAAAAGCTTGAGGGCGATATAGGTTTCCGTGCGGCTGCGGGTGTCGACGTCGGGCGACTGCCGGTAGGCCTGCACCGGCTTTCCCTTGACCTCGCCGAAGACGTACTGGCCGCGGATCGCGTTGCGGCTCGCCTCCGCCGGGCTGAAGCGCCGGATGGCCTCGATCACCTTGGCCTTTTCCGCGCGGATGGCGTCGGCGTCGAAGGAGTTCGGCGCCTCCATCGTCATCATCGCCAGCAGCTGGAACATGTGGTTGGGCACCATGTCGCGCAGGGCGCCGGTGCGGTCGTAGAACTTGCCGCGCGCTTCCACCCCCACCGTTTCGGCGGCGGTGATCTGCACGTGGTCGATGTGGTCGCGGTTCCAGATCGGCTCGAACATGAAGTTCGCGAAGCGCAGGACCATGATGTTCTGCACCGTTTCCTTGCCCAGGAAGTGGTCGATGCGGAAGATCTGGCTCTCGTCGAGGACGCCGAGGATCTGCTCGTCCAGCGCCCTGGCCGAAGCGAGGTCGGTGCCGAAGGGCTTCTCGATGATGACGCGCCGGAACTGCCCGTCCCCTTCCTTGAGGAGGCCGGCCTTGCCCAATCCCGCCACCACGGGGCCGAAGAACTGCGGCGCGGTGGCGAGGTAGAACACCGCGTTGCGGTGCGCCTTGCCATCCAGCATCTCGTCGAGCTTGGCGCGGAGGTCGGCGAAGACGGACTCGTCGGTGACATCGCCGCGCAGGTGGCGGATGCGCGCCCGAAGCCAGTCCTTGGCGCAGTCGTCGACCCGCTCGCGCCCGGCTTCGCCGCCCGCCTCGATGATGGCGGTCATCGCATCCACGAGGTCGGCGGCGAACTGCTCGTCGCTCCCCTCGCCGCGATTGATGCCGAGGATCTGGAAATCCTCGTCGAGCAGCCGTTCGTTGAGGAGGTTGTAGATCGCCGGCATCAGCAGGCGGCGGGTGAGATCGCCCGACGCGCCGAAGATCACGATGACGCAGGGCGGCGCGACGGCGGTGCCGCGCTGCGGGTCGGTCGCTTCGAAGGGCCGTTCGTTCATGAAACCTCACTGCCGGACGGCCAGGGCGGCCGACGCCTGAGCGTCAAGGATCGCGCGTCACGACTTCTCGGTCACGTTGTTGTTGAGTTCGAGGTGGCCGCCGAACTGGAAGCGCATCGCCGACAGCAGCTTCTCGCCATAGGTGTGGCTCTGCCGCGAGCGGAAGCGGGCGTAGAGGGCGGCTGACAGCACTTCCGCCGGCACGGCCTCTTCGATCGCCGCCTCGACGGTCCAGCGCCCTTCGCCGGAATCGGAAACATTGCCCGAATATTTGTCGAGGGTTTCGTTCTCGGCCAGCGCGATGGCGGTGAGGTCGAGCAGCCAGGACGAGACCACGGACCCGCGCCGCCACACTTCGGCGATGTCGGCGAGCTTGAGGTCGAAGCGCTGATCCTCCGCCAGCAGCGGCGAGTTCTTGGTGCGCATGATGTCGAAGCCCTCGGCATAGGCCTGCATCATGCCGTACTCGATGCCGTTGTGGATCATCTTGACGAAGTGCCCGGCACCGGCCGGGCCGCAGTGGAGGTAGCCGAGTTCCGCCGTCGGGTTGTGCCCGCCGCGGCCCGGCGTCTTCTCGATCTCGCCCACGCCCGGCGCCAGCGCCTTGAGGATCGGGTCGATGCGACCGACCGCCTCGTCGTCGCCGCCGATCATCATGCAGTAGCCGCGCTCCAGGCCCCACACGCCGCCCGATGTGCCGACGTCGATGTAGTGCAGCTTCTTCTGCTCCAGCACCTTGGCGCGGCGGATGTCGTCCTTGTAGAAGCTGTTGCCGCCGTCGATCACCGTGTCGCCCGGTTCAAGGTGCTCGGCGAGATCGGCGATGGTGTCCTCGGTGATCTTGCCCGAGGGCAGCATCACCCAGATCGAGCGCGGCGCCTCCATCTTGGTGATCATGTCGTGGAGGCTTGATGCCCCCGTCATGCCCTCGCCGGCGAGCTTCCCGACAGTCTTCTGGTCGAGATCGAACACGATCATCTCGTGACCGTGCTTCTTCAGGCGGCGGGCGATGTTGCCGCCCATCCGGCCCAGACCGATAATACCGAGCTGCATTGACGCCTCCTTCGTGACGGTTCAGCCAGCCTGCTGGCTTGCGGCGGGCTTAGTGAGCCTTGTGGATCTCGATCTGCTGGCGGGCGGCTTCCAGCACCTTTTCGGGGGTGAAGCCGAACTTCTTAAGCAGGTCCTTCAACGGCGCCGACGAGCCGAACGAATGCATGCCGATGATCTTGCCCGACGCGCCGGCGTATCGGTCCCACCCCATCACGGTCGCCTGCTCAACGGTGACGCGGGCGGTGATGCCGGGCGGCAGCACGTGGTCGCGGTAACTCTGATCCTGCCGCTCGAACAGTTCCAGGCAGGGCATGGACACGACGCGGGCGGGAATGCCGTCCGCCTTGAGGGCTTCGTAGGCGCTGACGCAGAGGCCGACCTCGGTGCCGGTGCCCATCAGGATCACCGCCGGTGCTTGGCCATCCGGCGCGTCGGCGAGGATGTAGGCGCCCTTCTCCACGCCGCGGGCGGAGGCGTACTTCGTGCGGTCAAACGTCGGCATCGGCTGCCGGCTCAGCGACAGCACCGCCGGATTGTGCTTGAGGTTCATCACCACGCGGTAGGTTTCCGTGACCTCGTTGGCATCGCCCGGGCGGAAGGTGAGCAGGCCGGGGATGCAGCGCATGCTCAGCAGCTGCTCGATCGGCTGATGGGTCGGGCCGTCCTCGCCGACGCCGATCGAGTCGTGGGTAAAGACGGTGAAGTTGTGCAGATCCATCAGCGACGACAGGCGGATCGGTGGGCGCATGTAGTCGGAGAAGACCAGGAAGGTCGAGCCGAAGGCGCGCAGCCCCGCGAGCGACATGCCGTTGCAGATCGAGCCCATCGCGTGCTCGCGGATGCCGAAATGCATGTTCATGCCGCCGGGCTCGGCGGCCGACAGCGAGGCGCCGCCCTTGATGGTCGTCTTGGTCGAGGGGGCGAGATCGGCCGAGCCGCCGATGAACCAGGGGCACAACTTGGCGATGGCGTTGATCACCGTACCCGACGCTTCGCGCGACGCAACGCCTTTCTCGCTCGGCTCGAAGACGGGCAGCTCCTTGTCCCAGCCGTCGGGCATGGTGCGGGCGAGGATGTGGTCGATCTCGTTCGCCAGACTGGCGTGGCTGTCGCGATAGGCGGCGAATGTCTTCTTCCAGGCCTCGTTGAGGGCGGCCCCGCGCTTGCCGATCCCGGCGTCGAAGTGCTCGCGCACGCCGTCGGGCACGTAGAAGCTCTTGTCCTCCGGCCAGCCGTAGCTCTTCTTGGCGCCGCGGATCTCGTCCTCGCCCGGCGCGTCGGAATGCGCCTTGTGGGTGCCGGCCTTGGTGGGGAAGCCGTAGCCGATGATCGACTTCAGCACGATCATCGTCGGCCGGCTCTTTTCGGACTTGAATCCCTCGATCGCCTTGAGAAAGGCATCGGTGTCGTTGGCGTCGTCCACATGCAGGACGTTCCAATGATACGCCTCGAAGCGCTTGGCGACGTCCTCGGTGAAGGCGAGCGGCGTGTCACCCTCGATGGTGATCTTGTTGTCGTCGTAGATCCAGCACAGGTTGGACAGCCCGAGCGTGCCGGCCAGCGAGGCGGCCTCGGAGGCGACGCCCTCCATCATGTCGCCGTCCGAGCAGAAGTTGTAGACGTCGTAATCGAAGATCGTCGCGCCGTCCTTGTTGTAGTGCTTGGCCAGCCAGCGCGGCGCCATCGCCATGCCCACCGAGTTGCCGCAACCCTGGCCGAGCGGCCCGGTGGTGGTCTCGACGCCGACGGTGAAGCCGTATTCCGGATGGCCCGGCGTGCGGCTGCCGATCTGGCGGAAATGCATGATGTCGTCGAGGGTGACCGCCGCCTCGTTGCCGCCGGCCACCGTCTTCACCCCGGCGAGGTGCAGCAGCGCGTAGAGCAGCATGGAGGCGTGGCCGACCGAAAGCACGAAGCGGTCGCGGTTGGGCCACTGCGGGTCGGCCGGATCGTAGCGCAGCACCTTGTTCCACAGGGTGAAGGCGGCCGGCGCCAG
>CAXTMA010000145.1:0-10293 GCA_964245015.1 uncultured Beijerinckiaceae bacterium
CGGCGGCGCCGCGCACCGGGGGGCGGGGGAGCTGGCGCAGCACCGGCCGGCGGCCGCGGGGGGGGGGGGGGAGCTGGGGGCCGCCGTGGAGGCGGGGGCCCGGGACCGGGCGGCGCAAGCCCGTGCGGAACAGGTTCGCAAGGATCGGGAGCAGGCATACAAGATCGCCGCCGAGGCGGTTCTCGCCGCCGAAGTGGCCAAGATCGCGGCGGATGCCGAGCGGCAACGCGCGGCCGAGCAGGCGAAGGCCGACGCCGATCGCGCCGCCGCCGCTCTGGCCGCCAGCAGGATCCGGCCGGATCCCGTGCGGCGGCGGGCGCGCTGGCCGCTGGTCGCCGCGCTCCTGCTTCTGCCGTTCGCCGCGGCGGCAACGGCTGTGCTCTTGAAGCCGGACCTGCTGGGCGGATTGCGCCACCGTCCGGTGCAATCGGCCGGGGATGCCCCGTCCCATGCCTTGCCGGAGGTGACCGACCCGGGGCCGGTGGTGCGCAAGTCGCAACCCACGACGACCGTCGACCGCACTCCTGCGCCCGACCCCGATCCGCCGGCGCTCAGTTGCTCGACCTTCTCCGCCCGCCTCGCCGGGCTCGGAAGCCGGAGCGATGGCGACAAGGTGAGGCTGGGCGAGGATGCTTTGCGCGCCGGCTGCGGCAGCGAAGCCTTTCTCGCTTTCGATGCCGCCGATCCGCAAACCAGCGAGCCCACGGCATGGCACCTTGCCCGCTTCTACGACCCCAACGAGCATGATCCGGTGTACCGCCGCGCCGCCTCGGTTCATGCGGACTATGCCGCCGCCTATTACAGGCTGTGGCGCGACCGCTCGTCCCGACAAGCGTTGGCGCTCGCCAAGATCTGCGCGGTGGAGCGCAGCACCTCGCTGGCCCGCTCCTGTGGCCGCTGAACCGCGCCCCGATCCGGACGCGCCCGGGCTTGGCGACCGTGAGGCCGCATCAATGGAGGGGAGCGCGATGCGCCGCGACGTGCCTGCCCGCCTGCCCGCCGGCTTAGTCCACCGATTGGCCGCGCTGCTGGCCATCGGCCTGGGAGCCATCTCCGCCGTGCCGGCGGCGGCCGGCTCGCAACCCGAAGGATCGGCGCCGAGCCAGCCGGTCGCCGTCAGCTCGGCCACAGCCGACCGGCAGGCCCTGGTGGTGACGCCGGCGGTGCTGGGTGGAACGGCTCCCGCGCGGCTGGCCCTGGCGCAGGCCGACGCCAACCGCTACCGCGACCTGCTGCGCCTGCTCGGCTTCGCCGTGACGCTGGTGCAGGCCGACACCCGGCCGGACCTCAAGAGCGCCTTCGCCGACTTCGCCCGACAGGTCAAGCCCGGCGGCGAGGTGGCGGTCTTCGTGCTCGGCGCCGTGCTGCCCAAGGGCGAAGAGCTGTACCTCGTCCCCTCCGACGCGATACCGCCGCTCGATCTTTACGCCAGCGAAGGACTGCGCCTCGCCGACGCGCTGCGGCCGATCGCCGACTCCGGCGCGCGCGAAACCGTGCTCGTCGTCGACGAATGCCACGAGGCGCAGGGCCAGGGTTGCCGCATCGACGCGGCAAGCTTCCCCGAGCGCATCAGCGCGATCGTCGCCGAGCGGGTCCGGCCGAGCGGCTCCGAACGCACCGGCCTCGCCTCGCTGCGCACGGAGCTTCTGCCGCTGATGGAGCGCGAGGGCCTGACGTTTTCGGACCTGTTCGGCACGCTGGAAGGCCGGCTCGCCGGCAGCACCATGGGCGTGGAAGCCCCGCCGAAACTCACCAGCGACTTCGCCTTCCTGCCGGCCGGCTTCCTGGCCGGGCTGCCGACCGCGTGCAACCGTGTCGATCCGGCCGCCGAGGCCGAGGCCGTGACAAGCGCCGCGCCGGTCGAGCCGCTGGTTTCGGCCTGCGTCCAGGCGGCGGCGACCTGGGCCTTTTCGCCCCGCTTCAGGGAAAGGCTGGCGGCCGCGCGCGAGCAGGCCGCCTTCCAGCACGCGGCCGAAGGGTGCCGCCCGGCCGTGATCCGGGCCTACCTCGACGACTATCCCCACGGTCGCTACGCGCCGGCGGTGCGCGGCGTCGAGGAGAGCTGCGAGGCCGAGCGCCGGCGCGCCGAGGCGCCGCCGCCGGAACCAGAACTCCCACCGCAGCCCGATTATCCACCGCAACCGCAGCCGGCGGTGTGCAGGGTCGGCGGCCTCGACCCGGCCGGCAACAACTGGCTCGCGCTGCGCAGCGCCCCGACCTATCAGGCGCCGTGGTCGACGACGCGGATGGGTCCCGGCACGGTGGTCGGGGTGATCGGCCGCGCCGGCGAGTGGGTCAAGGTGCGGCTCGCCTCGGGCGAGACCGGCTGGGCCAACGGCAAGTTCCTGTTCTGCGGCCGCGCGGCGGCTCCACCCGAACGGGATGCGGACGAGTCCCCGAGCCGTGCCGGCTGCGTCGTCGGCGGCCTCGATCCGGCCGGCAACAACTGGCTGGCGCTGCGCTATGCCCCGAGCTTCCAGGCGCCGTGGTCGCAGACCCGGATGGGTCCGGGCACATCGCTGAGCGTGTTCGGCAGGTCCGGCACCTGGCTTCACGTCCGCCTGCGCTCCGGCGAGACCGGCTGGGCCAACGGGCAATTCGTGCGTTGCGGTCGCTAGAGCATCGGACCGAAAAGTGCGCAGCGGTTTTCGGATTAATCCGATGCGGTACAACAGCCTAGAGCATCGGACCGGACCCGGTTTAGGGTCCGACGCTTTAGAATACCGACGCAGACGGATGGTCCACGGCCCGGCTGAACGGATGGACACCGCCACGCCACCGATCCTGCGCTGTGCGACGCACGGACGAGATGCTCGCTCCCATTCGGCGGCCTGTCCCGGGGCGCGGGCGCGAGCCCTTCTCGCAGCGGGCGCGTTCCTCGCAACGCTCGCGCCGGCCGGGGCTTGCGACCGGGCGCGGTTCCGCATCGTGCTCGATGTCGGGCATACCGAGCGGGCGCCCGGCGCGATCAGCGCGCGAGGGGTCATCGAACTCGATTTCAACCGCCGGCTCGCCGACACCGTCGCCGCCCGGCTCGCCGACGACGGCTTCGCCTCGGTCACCGTGATCGAGGGCCGCGGCGTCGGCCACGCCGACCTCCTCGATCGGGCGGCGCGCGCGTCCGACCTGCAGCCGGACGCCTTCGTGTCGCTGCACCACGATTCCGTGCAGGCCGCCTATCTCCAACGATGGACGGCGGAGAACGGCACACGGCAGATGCACAGCGAGCACGCGTCCGGCTTCTCTCTGTTCGTGTCGCGGCGCAATGCCGAGCCGGCGCGCAGCCTCGCGCTCGCCCGGGCGATCTCGACGGCGCTCACCGCGCGCGGCCTGCGATCTTCCCCGCACCATGCCGAGCCGATCGCGGGCGAGAACCGGCCCTGGGCCGACAAGGCACGAGGCATCTACGCCTTCGACAACCTCGTGGTGCTGAAAGAGGTCGCCGCTCCGGCCGCGCTGCTGGAAAGCGGCGTCATCGTCAACCGCGACGAGGAAACGGTGCTGGCCTCCGACGGGCGGCGCGCGCTGGTAGCCGACGCGCTTGCCCAGGCCTTTGCCGCCGTATGCGAGACGGATGGGCGCTGAACGGTCCAACAACCGCCTCGCCCATTCTCTGCGAGCTTCAGCGGCGTTCCCCATGCAGGGTCGCAATCGTCGCCGTTCGACATCGGCCGGGTGGATCAAAGGATCGTCTTGGAAGTCGCCGAGCGCTTCCGCCAACTACTCGGCTGCGCTGCGCCGGCCGCCGTAGCAGCGTAACGGCCGGGATCGACGCGGGCCTCGCCGCGGGCATCATGCGCCTTTTTCCTGCGAAACCTTGTCCGTTTCGTCGATTTCTGCCGAGCAGACAGGAAGGAACTTACGGCCTCTCGGGCTTACAGCCGGCCTTCGACGAGGTTTGGACTTCGACGAGCCGGGAGGGCTCCGGTGCTTGCCCTGTGGCAAGCCGGAATTTCGGCGCAGGCCCGGTCGCCCGATGTCAGCGCGGGCGGGCCTGCTTGCGAAGGCGGGTCGGCGCATGGAAATCGGAGGGCTTGCCGGCGATCCAGCCGAGAAACTCCTGCAAATCGGGGAGGGCGGCCGGCGAGCGGTGTTCGGCGTCGAGGCGGGCCAGTTCCACATTTGTGAAGGACGCGTGGAGAGTTCGGTGGCAGATGGGGTGGATCGGCACCGTCGCCCGGCCGCCGCGGCTTTTGGGGCAGGGATGATGCCATTCGATCCGTCGTCCGAGCGCTCGACCGCACAGCCAGCAGGCATCGGCCGGCACCATCGGCTCGGCCCGGCCTTTTGCCAAGTCCTCGCCGTCCCCGCAGGCGGCAGTCGGCCTGCCCTTCGAACGACCTCTTGTTCTGCCGGGTGCGGAGTTTCGGCCGATTGCGGACCTCATTCGTTCTGGCTACCCGGAATGTACAAGGGCGGCGCCGAGGTTGGAAGCAAGCCGATGTCGCATGCGGCGCGTCGGCGAGCGCAATCTACTGTGCCACAGCGCAAACGCCGGCCAAGCACTGTGTACCCCTGGTTCGATGCTTGCGATCGTCATCGCGAAGCGGAGTTGGCGGCAAATTCGCCGCGCCCGTTTCACTCCGTGTCTGCACGCCGGCGCCGGAAACGGTCCGATTGCCCGACATCGCCGGCCGTTTTGGATCGTGCCCGGATCGTTCGGGCGCAATCGGACATGCATGCGTTTTAAGCATGAACTAGCTGCGCTTTTTACTGTGATTAAGCGGAGAGACCAATTGTAACTCAGACTAGAAAGGCTAACCTAGGCATTCCGTCACGGGAGAAAGAACTTGAGCGACGACCCCCAAGGCGCGGCCGACGACCTGATCCATCAGGTCGTGAGCATCGTATCCGCTTATGTCAGCCACAACTCGATGCGCGCAGCGGATCTGCCCGAGTTCATCGGCACGGTCCACGCCTCGATCCGACAGTTATCGAAGGGGCAGGCCACAGTCGAGGCCAAGCAGCCGGACAGTCCCGCCGTGCCTGTCAAGCGGTCGGTCAACAAGGAATTCATCATCTGCCTGGAATGCGGCAAGAAGTTCAAATCGCTTCGGCGCCATCTCAGCTCGTTCCATAATCAGACACCGGACGAGTACAGGGCGAAATGGAGCTTGCCGAACGACTATCCGATGGTGGCGCCGGCCTATTCCGCCACCCGCTCGCAGCTCGCGAAGGACTCCGGCCTCGGCCAGGTCACCCGTTCGAGCGATGCCGAAGCGCCCGCGCCTGTCGCGGCCGAAGAACCTGCCGAGATCGCCGAAACCCAGGCCGAGCCCGAGGTGGCGCACGTGGACGCCGCGCCCTCCGAAGCCCCGCCCGAGCCGGAGGAGGCGTCCGCTGCTGAAGAACCGCCCAAGAAGGCGCGTCGCGGTCGACCCAGGAAGTCCACGACCTGAAGCGGCGGTCCTTGCCGAAGCCGGCCGCGCAGGCTTCGGGCACCGCGTCCACGCGCTGGGCGAGAAGGTTCTCGCATCCCTTCTCACGCCTGGAGGATTGCGGTTTTCCTGTCCGCCTCATCCCTCGGCGCCTGGTCCGGCAGCCCGACCCACCTCGTTTTCGCCACGAGGCGCTGCCAAGTCGACCCGCGCAGGCCCGAGCGTGGCCGAATCAGGAGCCTTTCCATGCGCGCAAGCTTTCGTCGAAGCGGTGTTCTTTCCTTTGCTCCGCTTGTGGCCGTTTCAATCGCGGCGCTCGCGCTGCCGGCCGCGGTTCTCCCTGGCACGGGGGCTTTCATGGGCTCGGCCCTGGCGCAAACCAAGGCGCCGGGCGGTGAAACCGCTCCCAAGCAGATCGCGCTGACCCAGCCCAAGATCGACAGCCTCATCGCGGCGCAGGGAAAGATCCGCGACATGGAGAGCAAGCAGCCGCAGGGCAAGGAACCGTCCGCCGCCGACGATGCCAAGGCGCAGAAGGATGTCGACGGGATCGTGAAGAGCAGCGGCTTCGCCTCCACGGACGAGTACGCCGACACCTACTTCACGGTCGGCATGGTGCTCTCCGGCATGGACCCGGACGGCGGCGCCTATATCGGAACTCAGGCCGCGCTCAAGAAACAGATCGACGAGGTGAAGGCCGACAAGAAGATGCCGGCCAACGAGAAGAAGGAAGCGCTCGACGAGTTGAACGCAGCCGTCAAGAGCGCCGCGACGGACAAGCCGATGCAGGGCAACATCGACCTCGTGAAGGCCAACTTCAAGAAGCTCAGCGACAGCCTGCAGAGCGGCGACTGATCGCTCGATCCGCGCCGCGGAACGAGGCCGCTTCATTGCCGCGTGTTGCCCGGGAACGCTGTGGCGTTCCCGGAGGTGAAGGAAACAAGGAACAACGGCATGGAGCGTGCCGGTGCTTTCCGGACGTCTCGCCACGCCCTGGCGCGCGCAGGTTCGTGAGACCAGCGGGGCGTCTTGATCGGGCGCGCGGAGTGATCGCGGCTGCTGTCGCGGCGGCCTGATCCCGGATCGGACTGCCGTCACCCAGCGCGGCACGGCGGTTTATACTCCGATCGCCATCGACGGTTCGTCCCTGTCGGGCAACCTTTTGGGGCACGGATTCGCTCGGCCCGCGGCGGTTTCGTGAGCGAGACCCATTCGGCGAATTCCAGGGTTCTCGCTCGCTGATGTCTCCGACATCGCGCTCCGCTGGGGCGAACGCGATGAGACCCGGTCTCGCAGCCCTACGCCGCGCCCATCTTGGCGAGAAGCGCATCGGAGACGGCGAAGTTGGCGGTGACGGTTTGCACGTCGTCGTTCTCTTCCAGCGCGTCGATAAGCTTCAGGATCTTCTCGCCGACCTCGTCCTCGACGGGAACCGTGGTCTGCGGCTTCCACACCAGGGCGGCGCGACGCGGTTCGCCGAAGCGAGTTTCCAGCGTCTGCGCGACGTCGCGCAAGTCGGCGATGCCGGTCATGACCTCGTGGCCCTCCTCGCCCGAAGCGACGTCGTCGGCCCCGGCCTCGATCGCGGCTTCCATCATCTGGTCTTCGGACGCCGCCTTGCGGTCGAACTCGATCAGGCCGACGCGGTCGAACATGAAGGACACCGCGCCCGTTTCCGCGAGCGCGCCGCCGGCCTTGGTGAAGTAGGACCGGACCTCGCCGGCCGTCCTGTTGCGGTTGTCGGTCAGCGCCTCCACGATCACGGCGACGCCGCCCGGCGCGTAGCCCTCGTAGCGCACCTCGTCGTAGCTCTCAGCATCGGCTCCCGACGCCTTCTTGATGGCGCGCTCGATGTTGTCCTTGGGCATGTTCTCGGCGCGGGCGGCGAGCATGGCGGCGCGCAGCCGCGCGTTCATCGCCGGGTCGGGCAGGCCCATCTTGGCGGCCACCGTGATCTCGCGGGCGAGCTTGGAGAAGAGCTTGGAGCGGATCGCATCCTGCCTGCCCTTCTTGTGCATGATGTTCTTGAACTGACTGTGGCCAGCCATCCCGCGTCCCCTGCGATCCTTTGTGCTTATCGATGCCGCATCATAGGCAGGCGGCGCCGGCAAGGAAAGCAGGTGCCGACGGCGCGATGCCCACCTATTCGCCGATCCGGCGCATCGCCGCGATCCGCGCCGGGCGGGCGGCGATGCGATCGAGGAACCCGATCAGCTCGGGCCATCTGGCATCGAGGCCGCCGCGCTGGCGCGCCATGCGCAGGGGAAAGCTCATCTGGATGTCGGCACCGCTGAAGGCGGAGCCGGCGAACCACGGATGCCTCGCCAGTTCACCCTCCAGCCAATCGAGGATGCGCTTGAGGGTCGGTCCGACAAAGATCTTGTCGACCGGGCCGGTCATCGCCCGCACCAGGGGGCGCGCCAGCGCCGGCGCCCGCTCCTCGAAGGAGCGGAAGATCAGCCGCAGCAGCAGCGGCGGCATCATCGATCCTTCGGCGAAGTGCAGGAAGGTCGTGTAGGCAACGTGCTCGGGCGTGCCCGGCGGCGGTCGAAACGCGCCGCTTGCGTCATGGCGCGAGATCAGGGTGTCGATGATCGCGCCCGACTCCACCAACACCAGACCGTCGTCGACCACGATCGGCGCCTTGCCCAGCGGATGCACGGCGGCGAGTTCGGGCGGCGCCAGCATGGAGCGGCGGTCGCGCTTGTAGCGCTTAACCTCGTAGGGAAGGCCCAGTTCTTCCAGCAGCCAGAGGATTCGTTCGGACCGGGACTGTTCGAGATGGTGCACCACGATCATCTTGCGATCCTTCCGGCTGGCCCGATGCTTCGACTCACGCCTTTGGATCCACGCCTTTGCGTCCCCCGCCGCAACCGCCGAAATGCCGCGGCACCGCGATCGGCCGCCGGCGCGCTACGGCAAAGCGGCGAAGGTTGCCGCCCAACCCTGACGCAGCAGCGCCTCCGCGAAGCGCGGCACCGTTTCGCTGGCGCGGCCGTATACCGCCCTGTCGAACAGGCCGGCATTGTCGGCCGGCTCCAGGTTGAACTCCACCGTCGGCCGGCCGGCACGCCGCGCCGACGCGACATAGGCGGCGGCGGGATACACCGCCCCCGACGTGCCGATCGCCACGAAGGCGTCGCTCGCGGCGAGCGCCGCCGCGACGCGGTCGAGGTGGTGCGGCGTTTCCCCGAACCACACGATGTCGGGCCGCAGCGTTCCCGCCGATCCGCAGGCCGGGCAGCGGCTGTCCACCGACAGGTCCTCGGCCCAGGCCGACCCTGCGCCGCAGCTCGTGCAGCGCACCTGCGCGTGCGTGCCGTGCATGGCGATGGCCGTCGAGCCGGCGCGGACGTGCAGGCCGTCGACGTTCTGCGTCACCAGGGTGAGGACGTCGCCGCGCGCCGCCAGCCCGGCTTCGAGGCGCGCCAGGGCGACGTGCGCGGGGTTGGGCTGCGCCTCGCGCGCAGCCTGTCGCCGCCAGTTGTAGAAGCGGTGCACCAGAGCGGGGTCGCGGGCGAAGGCTTGCGGCGTGGCCAAGTCGCGGGGATCGTGGCTTTCCCACAGCCCGCCGGGATCGCGGAAGGTGCGCAGGCCGCTTTCCGCCGATATGCCCGCGCCGGTCAGGATGAAAAGGTGCATCGGCGGCTTCCATGGGCGGCTTCAAGGACGAGTTTCTGACACCTTGTGCCCCGGCAGCCAAGGCCGAGGCACGTCCGACCGCCCAAGCCTCAACCGGACCTCAGCCGAGCCTCAGCGCGGCGGCGGCGGGGCGCCGCCGGCGGCGAGCAGCGGGGTGATGTTTTGCACCACCACGCGGCGGTTGGCGGCCGAGGACCCTTGCGTGTTCACCTTCAGGTACTGCTGGCCATAGCCCTGCGTGGTGAGGTTCTCTGGCGGCACGCTGAAGTTCCGCGACAGGATCGCCGCCACCGATTGCGCCCGACGGTCGGACAGCGACAGGTTGTCGGTCGGGTTGCCGGTGGCATCGGTGTAGCCCTCGACCAGGAACACCGCGTTGGGCGCGCGCTCCACCGTGCGGCGGATGGCTTCGGCCAGCGCCCGCAGCTTGCCGGCGGCCTCGGGCGGCACGGTCCACGAGCCGGAATCGAAGTTCACCGTGTTGATGTCGACCGAGCGCACGTAGCGGCGGATGTCCGGGCTATAGCGGATCTGGTCCAGCGTGTAGCGGCGCGGGGGCGCCTGCAGCGGCGGGGCCGACAGCGTATCGTAGACCAGGGCCGGATCGGCGTCGGCGTAGTCGACGACGTAGCGATCGGCAGGAATGACGATCGGGGGCGGCGGCAGCACCACCACGTCCTCGGCGAGCGGCAGGAGGCGACCGCCGACCCCGTTGTCGATCAGCACGACCTCGTGTCCGTCGCGGTAGCGGCGCACCCGGCGCAGCATGCGTCCGTCAGGTGTGGTGAAGGTGAGGATCTGCACCCCGTCGGGCCGGTCGATGATGTTGACGAAGTCGCTGCCGGCTCGCTCGCGGCGCACCTGATAGCCGAGCTCGCGGAAGCGGTCGTCCTCGTCGTGGACGATGAAGGAGCGGCCGTCCTCCTCCACGATGGTGCGGCCGGGTTCCCGGATGTAGGTGCGGCCGTCCTCGTTGATCTCCTGGCGCTCGCCGCGGATCTGGTCGAGGCGCTGCGCGCCCGTTGCGGCAAGGAAGCCGCCGGCGAAGCCAGCCGCCGCGCCGATCGCCAGCGCACCGCCGACGCCGATCCCACCGCCGCCGGGCCGTCCGGGATTGGGGCCGCCGGCCGCCGGCGGCGGAGCACCCGGAGGGCCTCCGACGCCCGGCACGCCGCCGGGTACAGGTCCGCCGGGTACAGGTCCGCCGGGTACAGGTCCGCCGGACGCAGGTCCTCCGGCACGAGGCACGCTGCCCGGCGCGGGACCGCTGAAG
>CAXTMA010000146.1:0-10281 GCA_964245015.1 uncultured Beijerinckiaceae bacterium
GCCGCCACGCACAAGACCGGCCTCGTCCACGACTGGCTGGTCAAGCGCCCGCGCTGGCACCTGCACGTCACGCCCACCAGCGCGTCCTGGCTCAACATGGTGGGAGGGCTGGTTCGCCCTGCTCAGCCGTCGGCAACTGCAGCGGGCGGCCTTCGAAGCACGGACGAGCTTGAAGGCGCAATCCACGCCTACATCGAGCGCCCAACGCCGACCCGAAGCCGTTCGCCTGGACCAAGCCCGCCGATGCCGTTCTGGCCAGCATCAGCCGCTTCTGTCAGCGAACTTCGGCCTCACACCACTAATTGAGGTTGCCATGTCGTGACCACGCGCCGGGTGCTGTCACCGGAGCCCTGCACCGGAGCGGCCGAGCGTGGGGCCTCCCTGGCCCTGTCCGACGTCGGCGGCGCCGCCGCCTCGCTGGCCGGCGAGGCCGTGGATGCCTTGCTCTGCACGGTCTCGGGCTTCTCGACCTCGTTCGGCTTCTCGACCGGCTTCTCCGACACGAGGCGATCGGGGTCATCGGTGTCGGTCGGCTTGGCGACCGACAGCGTCTTTTCCTCGACCTTGGCCTGCTGCTCCGGCCGTACCGCGTCCTCGGCGAGCAGGCCGGGCGGCAGATCGCTCGTTTCCGCATGCGGGGCCGTCATCTCCAGGCCGATCTCGATGGCCGGGGCGCCCATCGCGGCCTCCGTGTCCTCGGCCTTGGCATAGGCTAGCGCCGCCGCGGCACCGTGGAGCAGAAAGGCGCAACGCCAAGCCTTCGGATGCGGCAAGCAAAGGCGCTTCGACCTCGCGGGTTCCGTTGATGGCAGGCTCGCACCAGTTCTTCCCCTCCAGTTCTTCCCCTAAAGTCTCGGATGCCTGCGCGTCTCATCACAAAGTAGGTTGCTTCGCGGTTGCCACGACCATGGGAGGACTGTGATGCGCTTGGCCGTGCACTTCACCGCTTACTGTAAGCCATTGGCACAAACCCTTACCGACTCTTGGCCGACATATTCGACCTGTTTGCTGATCTGCGCGACTGCAGCAGTAATCGTGGCAGCAACGATCATGAACCCTGAAACAACGGCGATCTATGACGCCGCCTCGGCGATCATCGCGCCCTGAACCTTCGTTTCCTGATCCGGCGACTCGCACCGCCAGGCATTTTCCCGAACCGGACGTGGGATCCGGTCGGATGCTCCAAGGTGCTGAATGACATCGGATACGTCCGCAAACGGCGGCTCGCCTTCCCTTGCGAAACGTTAGGCTCCCGCACGCGACGTCCCGCACTGGGCGATGCCACATCGGCGGTGCGCGCGTTCAGGGTGCCAAGGCTACGGGCGGCGCGGATGCGTTGCCACTTGTAGGACCGGCTCCACCGCGCCGACGCTCCTTCCCCGCTAGGCGAGGGCGGACATGCCAGGGCATGCGCCGCTTGCCTGCGTCAGCGCACCATTGGTCAGCCGCCGTGGTTTTCGTGATAATCCTGGTGCGGGTGTTCGGGCGCATGCGGCTCGCCGATCGTCTCGGTGCCGGCCTGTTCGGGTCGGGTCAGGGCGAGCCGGTTGTTCTTCAAAGCCGACAGCTTGGCTCCGAGATCCGCGATCGCCGTTGTTTCAACGAGCGGGCCGTCGTTGCCAAGGACGGCTTTCCTGACCTCTTCGAGCTTCCTGTCCATCGATCCATGCAGCTCTTTGCTCAAGCCTTCGAGCTTGGCTTCAAGGTTGGTGCTCAGCGCCTGAAGCGTTTCGCCGATCGCGATGACATGCTCGGTGAGTTCGATGGCATGCTTGGCAACGGCATCGATGTCGTCCTTGGCCTTCTGAAGATTGTACATGAAGCCTCCCCGAGCAGCGTGCCCAAATCGCTGCCGACCTCTTGGTTCTACCATCTAATTGGTTCGAGCCGCTTGCAGAAGGTCTGACAGCATCCTCGGCCGTAAAGCCGGCACCGTTCGTCGGAAGGAGGGCTTGCCGGTCCGGCGGTCGGAACGTCATCCGCCAGAGCGCGCCGACCGTCCCGCATGCTCCCGCACACCCGTTCCCGGATGTTCCCCGCCCGATCAGCCTTGCGAAAGTGCGAGCAGGTCTTGTCGCCCGCAACGTCGCGGGTTGCGCTTCGCCATCGATGGCAAGTGCATGGCAGGCAGCCGCCCACGGCGCGGCTTTCGTCTCGGAACGGCCTTATCGCGCCCCACATCCTCGCCTTACCGAGGTGCCGGCAAGGAGGTCGTACTGAGGGCAGCGCCGACATCGTTCCTGTTCATCGTGCTGATGAGCCTTCTCGGCGCCATGTCCGCGCTTGGCACCGATATGGCGCTCGCCGCGGTGGAGCCGATGGCGCGCGACCTCAAGGTGACGCCCGGCGCGGTCGGCCTGTCGCTGTCGGCCTTCATGGTCTCCTTCGCGCTGGCGCCGCTCGCCTACGGGCCGATCTCCGACCGCTTCGGGCGGCGGCCGGTCGCGCTTGCCGCCTGCCTCGTTTACGTCGTGGGCGGGCTCGGCTGCGTCATGGCGCCGAACCTGCCGGTGCTGCTCGCATGCCGCTTCGTCCAGGGCGTCGGCGGCGGGGCCCGCCCGCTCGGCCTTGCCATCATCGGCGATCATTTCCGGGGCGCCGCCGCCCGCGAGAAGATGTCCTACGTGTCGGCGCTCGGCATGCTGGCACCGCTGCTCGCGCCCTCGATGGGGGCGCTCCTGATGGCGGCCGGCAGCTGGCGCCTGATCTACGTGTTCCTCACGGCAACGGGCGCGCTGGCGCTTTGGCTCGCCTGGGCGCGACTGGGCGAGTCGTTGCCGGCCGAGCGGCGCATAACGATGGCGCCGCGCGCCATCGCCGCCAACTACGCGGTCGTGTTCCGCAGCCGCCGGTCGCTGCCCTTCGCCGTGATCGCCATGGCCATGTTCGGCGTCATCTTCGGCTACGTGTCGGGCTCGCCCTACGTGATGATCGGCGCGTTCCACCTCACGCCGTCCGCCTACGGCTTCACCTTCATGCTGAACTCGGCCGGCCTGCTCGTCGGCAGCCTCGCCAATGCGCGGCTCAACCGGCGCGGCATCGCCCCGCAGATCCTGCTGCTCGCCGGGCTCGCACTGGTGGTCGCGAACACGCTGGCGCTGGTCGCGATCACCCTCGTCGGCCGGTTTCACCCCGCTTTGGCCGGTTCAAGCGTGAAACTGTTCCTGCCCTTCCTGTTCGGCTGCATGGTCGGCTGCTCGGTGGCCAACACCAATGCGATCCAGCTCGCCATCGAGCCGCATCTGGCGATCGCCGGCACGGCCAGCGCGGCGGTGGTGTCGGCTCAGCTCGCCGTGGGCGCGCTTGCCGGTTACGGCGTTGCCGCGTTCTACGATGGCCGAACCGCGCTCTCCACGGTGGTGACGATCGCCGCGGCCGGCCTGTTGGGACTGGCGGCCTTCCTGCTGCGGACGCGCGAGGACGGCTCGCGCGGGGAATCATTCGGGAACGACCCGGTTCCGGTCTCGGCGCGGCGGACCTGACGCGTCGGAGCCCGCGCTATTAATAAATTGGGCGAGATCGCGGCAGTCGGATGAACTCATTGCCAAGTCGTTGCGTTCTCAAGACATCCGCAATTCGTGCA
The DNA here is from genome assembly GCA_964245015.1 of uncultured Beijerinckiaceae bacterium. GTDB lineage: Bacteria > Pseudomonadota > Alphaproteobacteria > Rhizobiales > Beijerinckiaceae > RH-AL1. The sequence continues at coordinate 3,584 of CAXTMA010000146.1, forward strand.
AGCCGAGGCTGCGTCGTATGAAGTGGGTTGCGATCAATACGCTCGGGGCCATGGTGTGGTTGCTGGGCGTCTTCTATGCCAGGGGACCGCAGTCCGGGATCTTCGCCGGCGGTGGCCACCAGTTCTCCATCGGCTTGGCCTTCGGCGTCATCGGTCTGGCGATCCTGCTGTGGACCAACCTGCGGAGTACGACGTAGCGGGGCGTTACGAGACCTTCTTTGCGCGCGTGGGCCGCTTCGCGCCGCTGTGAACCTTGCTTTGGAGAACGCTTCCGATCTTTGACTGGGGAAGCGCCGGCGTCTTTTTCACCTTGGCAGGCTTTTCCGCCTTCTGCGTCGCCTCGGCCATCTCGGCCCTGCCGGTGGCCAGTTCGATCACGTGCCGGCGAGCCCCGGCCTCATCGCTCCCGGTCCTGGCATAGGCGCTGAGAGGATCGGCCTTCTTCACGAGCGCCCTCACGTCCGTTGGCGCCCAGTCGTCGAGGACCGCCGCAAGAACCTCCTCGCAGCTGGCTTCGCAGATGCGCCGCAGCAGTTCGGCCGTGATCGCCTTGTCCTTCAGCTGCTTCACCATTGCCTTGCGGGCGAAGTCGGATGCATCCGCCCGCACGGCGGGAAAGGCGTCGGGGTGGTTGGCGAGTGCGCGCAGCACCGCGCCGGCATCGAGACCTGCGGCCATCAGAGCAGTCCTTTGATCTTGGCGGCCAACGGCGCCAGCGTGCCGTCGATGATCTTCGCCGTGTACTTCTGCGTGTAGGTGAGGTCCCCGCCCTTGATCAGCGCCTCCGACAGGCCGGCCGACTGCGGCACCCTGGCCGCGATCAGCCTGTAGGGCGACTCCGGCTTCTGCGTCGCCTCGATCAGCTGCTGGGTGATCGAGTGATGCTGCCGGATATCCTGCGTGCGCGTCAGCAGGATGTGCGGGGCGCTTTTGGGCTTGCGCGACCGGCCGGACTTGCCGGCCCAGATGCTGCCGTGGAAGGCATCGAGGCCGTAGACCGAAAGGTAGTCGGGTATGGTGGGCACCATCACGAGATCGGCCATGCAGATCGCTGCCTCCGTCACCGGCGAGATACCCGGCGCGCAGTCGAAGATGATGAAATCGTAGTCCGTGGCGAGCGACTGGATCTCGTGGCTGAACAGGTGCCAGATCTTGCCATCGATCGCATTCATGCTGAGATCGCGGTTGGTCAACTCATAGAGCAGCTCGCGCTCCACGATTCGCAGTTCGGGGCCACACGGCAGCAGCGACAGGCCGAGCGGACGCCCCTTGTGCATCGGAGCGCTCACCTCCTCGCAGATGATGTCGCGGACGGCGGCCTTGTTTTGATGGATCAGCCGCGCCTCGAGGAAAGCTTCGAGGGTCTTGTCGCCGCAGATCAGCTGCCACAGCAGGCTGTCGCCGGCGATGCAGACCGAGGCGCTGGCCTGCGGATCGAGATCAACGACGAGGACCCTGGCATCGAGGTCGTCCGCCGCCAGGGTCTCGGCGAGGCTGACGACCGTGGTCGTCTTGCCGACCCCGCCCTTCATGTTGGCGACGGCGATGAACTTGCCGCGGCGTGCCGCCGTCGATCCGATCGCATCCCTCGTCACGGCTGTTCTCCCAAAATGCCCCACGGAGTGCAACCGATGGCCTGCAGGAGCCAGCAACCCGACCAAGGATAGGTTGCAAGGTCTCCGCAGCGCAATCGCTCGCCATCGCGGCGACGCTTTCCCCTTTCCGGCGCGTCCGAGTTGACACGCTCCCGCCCAGGCGTAAGGGTGCGGCTCGCATCGGTCTTCCGCTTCGCCGCGGAAGCCAAGAGGGAATGTGGTGCGGCCGGCACCTGCGCGCTCGCGTTTGCCCGGCCAAAGCCACGGCTGCCCCCGCAACTGTCAGCGGCTGCCGCGCACTTGAGGATCGCCACGCGCGGTCCCGCCACTGGGTCACACCGGGAAGGCGTCGCGCGGAGGAACCACCGCGAGCCAGGAAACCTGCCGCTGCGAGTCGTTCGATGGCCGGGCGGGGTGCCCCGAGTCCATGACGAGGCCGCGTTCTCGCGGCGCACGGCGGCTTGCCGCCCGTTTCCACACCCGCGCGGGTCCCTTGTGGGACCGATGGAACGGCCCTGACCGGCCAGCAGGTGGATGATGGCAGACGCATCCGTTGCATGGCAGGACGCCGCCCCCGAAACGGAACGACGGGGAACACGGCCAAGCAGCCTCGCCAGGGTGCCGGCGACGATCGTCACCGGCTTCCTCGGCGCCGGTAAGACCACGCTGATCCGCAACCTGCTGCGCACGGCCGGCGGACGCCGCCTCGCCCTTCTCGTCAACGAGTTCGGCGACGTCGGCATCGACGGCGCCATGCTGCGCGACTGCGGCGCCTGCCCCGACGACGCCATCATCGAGCTGGCCAACGGCTGCATCTGCTGCACCGTCGCCGACGACTTCCTCCCCGCCATCGAGCGCCTGCTGGCCCTCGATCCACCGCCAGAGCACATCGTCATCGAAACCTCCGGCCTCGCCCTGCCCAAGCCGCTGGTGAAGGCCTTCGACTGGCCCGACGTGCGCCGCAGGCTGACGGTGGACGGCGTGATCGCGGTGGTGGACGCCGCAGCCGTCGCAGCCGGCCGCTTCGCCGACGATCCCGCGGCCGTCGCCGCCCAGCGTGCCGCCGATCCCACCATCGATCACGACAACCCGCTGGAGGAGGTTTACGAGGACCAGCTCCTGTGCGCCGACCTCGTGGTGCTCAACAAGCTCGACCTCGTCGACGAGGCAGCGCGCGCCCGCGTCGAGGCGGAGATCCGCGCCACCGTGCCCCGCGCCGTCAAGGTCGTCGGCGCCAGCGAGGGCCGGATCGACGCCGCCCTTCTGCTCGGCCTCGATGCGCGCGCCGAGGACGACCTCGCCGCCCGCCCTTCGCACCACGATGCCGAGCCCGACCACGACCACGACGATTTCGACAGCTTCGTCATCTCCCTCGCCCCCGTGGTCGAACCCGAAGCCCTGCTGCGGCGGCTGGCGGGCATCGCCGCCGTCCACGACGTGCTCCGCATCAAGGGCTTCGTCGCCGTCGCCGGCAAGCCGCTGCGCCTGCTCGTGCAGGGCGTCGGCGCCCGCTTCGCCGGCAGCTTCGACCGGCCCTGGAGACCCGGCGAGGCGCGCGAGGGCCAGCTGGTGGTGATCGGGCAAAAGGGGCTCGACGCAGCCGCCATCCGCGCCGCGCTGGCCTCCGATGTCACCGAATCCGGCGCGAGCTGATGCACCTGCTGCGCACCGAGAGCCGCGATCTGGAGGTGGCGGAAGGTGCCGTCGACCTCGGCCAAAGCCCCGGCGAGATCGTCGTGCTGTCCTTTTCCGACAGCGACCTCGGCGCGCTCGCCGCCGCGGTCGAAGCCGCCGATGACCAGCGCGGCGACCGGCTGCGCCTTGCCAGCCTGGCGCAGCTCAAGCACCCTTATTCGGTGGATCTCTACGCCGAGCGCGTGATCGGCCGCGCCCGCTTCGTGCTGGTCCGCCTGCTCGGCGGCCTCGATTATTGGCGATACGGCGTGGACGAATGCGCCCGCATCGCGCGAAGCAACGGCATCGCCCTGGCACTGGTGCCGGGCGACGCGCGCGAAGACCCCCGGCTCGACGCTGCCTCCACCCTGCCCGTTCCCGAGCTTCGCCGGATCTGGCGCTGGTTCAGCTGCGGCGGCAGCGGCAACATCGGCTCGCTGCTCGGCTGGATCGACAGCCGCCTCGGCCGCCCTTCGCCCTGGACGGAACCGGTCGCCGTGCCTCCGGCCGGCCGCTACGTCGCCGCCTGCCGCGCCTCCCCCGCCCGCGATGGGACGAAGGATGAGGCGAAGGGTTTGGCCGTCATCACATTTTACCGAGCCATGGTGCTGGCCGGCGATTGCGCGCCGATTACGGCGCTCGCCGACGCCCTCGCCGCGCGCGGCCTCGCCGTCACCGCCCTTTACGCGACCAGCCTCAAGGACCCGCAAGCCGCCGCCATCCTCGCCGCGCAGCTCGACGCGTTGCGCCCGGACGTGATCGTCAACACCACCGCCTTCTCCGGGCGCGGGCAGGAGGCGTCGGGTGAAACGCCGAGCGTGCTCGACCGGGCCGATTGTCCCGTGCTGCAGGCGATCCTTGCCGGCGCGAGCGAGGCGGCGTGGCGGGCCAACCCGCGCGGCCTCGGCCCGGCCGACCTCGCGATGAACGTGGTTCTGCCGGAAATGGACGGCCGTCTTGTGACGGTGGCGATCTCGGCCAAGGCCGAGCTGCCGCGCTCGCCCGCGACCGAGTTCACCCGCCTCGTCCACCGCCCCCTGCCCGGACGCATCGCCTTCGCCGCCGATCTCGCCGCCGCCTGGGTCGCGCTGCGCCGCACCTCGCCGGCCGACCGCCGGCTGGCCATGGTACTGTCCGATTATCCCGGACGCGGCGGGCGTGAAGGCTACGCCCTCGGCCTGGACACGCCGGCCTCCGTGATGGCCATCTGCGAGGATCTGCGCGCCGCCGGCTACCGCATCGGCACGCTGCCGGACCGGCTGATCGACGCTTTGACGTGCTCCAACGCGCTGCGGTGTGGGGCAAAAGAGGACGAGCCGAGCCTGCCGCTGGCCGCCTATCGCGCCCTGCTCGCAAACCTGCCGCCATCCTTCCTCGACGCCCTGCACGCGCAGTGGGGCGACCCGTCCGGCGATCCCGCCCTGAACGGGGATGCCTTCCCCATCCGCGTGCTGCGCGCCGGCAACCTCGTGCTCGCCCTGCAGCCGGACCGCGGCAGGCGCGCCGATCGCAAGGGCGAGTACCACGACGGGGGCCGCCCGCCCTGCCATGCCTACGTCGCCTTCCACCTCTGGCTGCGGCACCGCTGGCGGCCGCACGCCGTGATCCACTGCGGCACTCACGGCACGCTGGAATGGCTGCCGGGCAAGCCGGTGGCGCTCGACGAGTCCTGCGCGCCCGAGGTACTGCTCGGACCGACGCCGCTGATCTATCCCTTCATCGTCAACAATCCCGGCGAAGCGGCGCAGGCCAAGCGGCGCACGGCGGCGGTGACGATCGGGCACCGGACGCCGCCCCTCATGGAGGCGGGTTCGCTTGAGGGCGACGCGCAATCGGCCAGCGCCGAACTGGAAGCCTTGTTCGACGAATATGCCGCCGCCGAAGCGCTCGACCCCAGGCGGGCGGCGCTGATCGGGTGCACGCTGATCGAGCGCGCCGGCGAGACCGGCTTGGCGCGCGACGCCGGCGTCGACCTCGCGCAGGGCCGGTCGGCGCTCGCCGCCCTCGACGCGTGGCTGTGCGACATCAAGGAGATGCGCATCCGCGACGGCCTTCACATCTTTGCCCGCGGCGACGATCCCGCCTGCGCGAAGGCCGAGCGCGACGGGCTGCTCGCGGCGCTGGACGGTCGCTTCGTGCGCGGCGGCCCCGCCGGCGCTCCTTCGCGCGGTCGCAGCGACGTGCTGCCCACGGGCCGCAACCTGTACGGCACCGATCCGCGCGCGGTCCCCAGCCGCACCGCCGCCGCCATCGGCCGGCGGGCAGCCGACCTCGTGGCCGAACGCTACGCCCAGGATCACGGCGACTGGCCGCGCAGCCTCGTGCTCGACCTATGGGCCAGCGCCACCATGCGCACGGCCGGCGAGGATTTCGCGCAAGGGCTCGCCCACCTCGGCGTCGAGCCGCGATGGGACAACGCCAGTTCGCGCGTCAGCGGCTTCACCATCCTGCCCTACGCCAGCCTGCAGCGCCCGCGGGTCGACGTCACCTTGCGCATCTCCGGCCTGTTCCGCGACGTCTTCCCGGCCCAGGTCGCCCTGTTCGACCAAGCCGTGCGCGCCGTCGCCGCGCTGGACGAGGACGACGAGATCAACCCGCTCGCCGCCTCGCGCCGCAGGGGCAAGGGCGAGCCGCTGCGGGTGTTCGGCGCCGCCCCCGGCGTCTTCGGTCTCGGCTTGGGTCAGGCGCTCGATGCCGACCCGATGGCGGCGCGCGACGATCTCGGCCGCGCCTATCTCGCCGCCGGCTCGCACGCTTATGCCGGTCCCGACGCGGAGGGCTTCGCCGCCGCCGACGCCTTCGCGCAGCGGGTCGCGGCGGCCGACGCCTTCGTGCACGTCGGCGACATGGTCGAGGCCGACACCCTGGATGCGGCGGCCAGCGTCGAGGCCGAAGGCGGCTTCGCCGCCGCCGCGCGCGTGCTCGGTGCCGAACCGGCCCTGTACCACCTCGACTCCGGCTCGGCCGAGCGGCAGGTCGTGCGCACGCAGCGGGAAGAGATCGCCCGCATCGTGCGCGGACGCGCCGGAAATCCCCGCTGGATCGCCGGGCAGATGCGCCACGGCCATCGCGGCGCGGCCGAGATCGCCGACACCGTCGACAACCTTTACGCGATGGCCGTGCTGAGCGACGCGGTGACGAGCGGGCATTTCGACCTCGTCTTCGCCGTCACCTGCGGCGACGACGCCGTGCGCGCCTTTCTTCATGACAACAACCGCGACGCCGCGCGCGCCCTCGCCGGCCGCTTCCGCGATGCCGCCGTCCGCGGCCTGTGGTCGAGCCGGCGCAACTCCGATGCCGCCCTTCTCGCCGACATGCTGGCGACATGAGCGCGGACGCGCGCGCGGCGATGCGGAAAGGCTGGTGCCCCGGCGCGCTGCGCCCGATGGCGGCCCGCGACGGCCTGCTGGTCCGCCTGCGCCTGACCGG
>CAXTMA010000147.1:0-6014 GCA_964245015.1 uncultured Beijerinckiaceae bacterium
TGATCGGTGCCGCCTGAACAGATTTGAGCATCATCGAGATCGCGTCAGACCCAACATTGGGCGCCGATTGGGGGTCAATGTTCCAAGCCGTTTGACACTATGGCCGCGCCCCACGCGGCGCGCGCTGCCGCCTCGTTGTGCCGCACGGGCACTACAAGACCACAACCGTCACCGCTGCCCTGCGCGCAAGCGGCCTGATCGCCACTGCCTTGTGCGACGGTGCCACCAACGGGGCGCGCTTCCTGGCTTACGTGTCGGACGTCCTCGTCCCGGTGCTCAAGCGCGGCGACACCGTCATCCTGGACAACCTGCCCGCCCACAAGGTCAAGGGCGTGCAGGACGCAGTCGAGGCGGCGGGCGCACGCCTGCTCTACCTCCCCGCCTACAGCCCAGACTTCAACCCGATCGAGCAAGCCTTCGCCAAGCTGAAAGCGCTGCTCCGCTCCGCCGCGGCGCGCACCGTCCCCGAACTCTGGGACACCATCCGGCAAGCCTTCAAACGGTTCACCCCCAGCGAGTGCCGAAACTATCTCGCAGCCGCAGGTTACGACGCCTATGATCCAAGCTGAGCGACAGCAGCTCTAAGTCCGGAGCTTGCGGACCACGAGGCGCGGCGGCTGCCCCTTGGCTTCGATGCTCCCCGGAAGGGTGAGCGCCTGCGCGAGATCATCGCCGCCGGCGACGCGTGGCAGGCCGAGCGGGCGCGCGCCTATGAAGCTGCCGGGCTCGGGGACTTGGATCGCGCCTACGACCAGGAGGCCGGGCGGCGGGCGGCGCTGGCGATCGCGATCCTGCCGGCCCGCACGCCCGAAGGTGTTTGCGCAAAGGTGCGCGCCGTCGCGGCCGTGGATTGCTGGAGCGTAGATGCCCTGAAGGATGGCGGCTTCGCGCAACGGATGTCCGACGCCAAGGATGAGGAGATGGGCGAGCCGCTGCTGCTGTCGATGATCCTCGACGTCGCCCGGCTCGGCGAGCCCATGGTGCCGACCGCTCACGGCGAGGCGGCGTGACTTGGCGGTGATCCTCGCCTTCCCCGGCTGCAGGGTGCCGCCGCACGCTCCGGCCCTGCCCAGCCTGCCGGTGCCGTTCACCCCGGCATGGCAGCGCGAGCACCTGCCGCTCATCGATGCTGCCCTGGACCTGCTCGCCACCGACGACGCCGAGTTCGCGCGGCGCTGCCGACTGATGGCCGACGAGGCGCAATGGCTCAGCCCCGACGTGCGGCTCAGCGTGGCGATCGTCTCGGCGCTGGAGTGGCGGGCGGTGGAGGAGTGAAACGGTCCGCTCTTGCTAAAAATGATTTGGCGCAAGCGAACCATAACAGAAGTAAAATAATGCCAACTCATCCTTCGCCACAGAGGCGTCGGCACGGTGTCCAGCATTGCAGCGAATGTCCGACGCCCACAATGCTTAGAGCCATGCTGCGGCTTCGCCTCAGTCGTGCGTGCCTTCTTCCGACAGCTGCAGCGGCCTCTTGATCTTGTAGGAGCCGGTCATCTTGCCGGCGGCTTGGTAAGCGCCGGTATCGTCCAGGTTGAGGCTGTTGATATCGGTCGCCATGCCGGTGATACCGTCGTATTTGCCGGTGCCCGACTTGAAATGCCACTCCATCGTAACCGCCTTGAACGGCTTCGGCCCATTGGTGACGTATTCCGCGTAGAGAAGATCGCCATCCGCATCCTTGAAGTTGCAGTAGCCGTGCGAGTCGATGGTACGTTGCTCACGGCTGGTGAAGCGAACGTTGGTGCAGCGCCCGGCGACGAGGTGCAGGAAGCCGGCGCCGCCGTCGTTGAGCGTGGTGACGAGATAGCGATTGACGGTGAGGTCGAGTCCCTCGCCGATGTCGATGGGCGAAGCGGGGGTCGAGGTGGTGAAGGTGTAGGACAGCTGGAACTTCGCCGCTGAGGGGAAGGGTTCGGCGCGGGCGGCGGATTGGGCAGCGAGGGGCAGCAGCAGGGCGAGGAGGGGCAGCAGCGGCTTCATGACTGTCTCCGGATCGTGGGATGGCTACGGCGACGGACGACCCGAAGCGGGTCAGAGGCCGGTGATGGTGGCGAGGGCATCGGTGGCGGACGCGGCGTTGGGCGCATGCAGGATCGCGGCGAAAGCCAGCGCGGCGACGCCGACGATCACGGCATAGAGCGCGACATCGGCACCATGGCGATGCAGTATCTCTCCGGCACCGGCGGTCAACGTTGAGATATCGACATTGCGGGTCGCATGGGTCGTTGTGATCTCGGTCGGCATCGTCAGGGAACTCCATTACAGGCGGTCGCGACGGCAAGGCATCAAAACGGCACCCCAGAACACGGGGCTTGTCCGCTCACTTGTGTCGATTGCCTCTATCGAGTTGTGGCATGACGGGCGATTGTTACAAATGGCTAACTTTGCGTAGATTAAGACATGGCATCGTCACGTCAGGCATCCCGCTATGGATGATAGGTTTGCAGGCTTCCTTCACATCCGCGTGAGCCTACTTGTTGCTTTACAGACACACACGCGAACTTTATAGTGAAATTGCCGCCTTTGAGCTTGCTTTAAGATCCGGAGTCTCAACCAGCAGGGGTCGTAGAAGACAAGCGGTACCATCCAAATCCCTTGCGAGCATTGGGGAGCGCATCATCGTTGAGGTTGCCGCCGACGCCATCCTCGCCCACCCGCGCTTCGCCGAGGCCCGGGCGGCGCACCTTGATACCGCGGTGACGTTATTCCGCGGTGATCGCTTCGTTGTCCTCATGATGGCGGATGCCGGCGCCATCCTGATGCGCGGCTTCCTGGTCGGCCTGCACCTCAGCTTTGACGCGGACGATCCCGCGACTTGGGCGACGCCCAGCAACCTGCATCGGGCGCTGGCCGGACGCGGTCTCATCAGCCCGCGCCGCGTCGACGACATGCTCGCCCGCCTCCGCGCCGCCGGCCGCGTCGCGACGACGGCCGCGCCCAGTGACCGCCGCATCAGCCTGCTGGTGCCGAGCGCGGACCTCATACGGCACGACCGCGAGCACCTCGCCGCCTACCACCGCTTCCTGCTCGTACTCTATCCCGGCCGCGGCTACGAGTGGGTGTTGAGCGAGGATGCGACGGCGCACCAAGCTCTGCGCCGCGAGGGCATTCGCGACCTTCCCCGGGCTCTGTCGGTGCTGCAGCATCCGGCGATGATGCTGTTCCTGTCACGCGGCGTCGGCTATCTCGCACTGCTACTGGTGCTGCAGGCGGAACTGCGCGGCGAGCGTCTGAGCTGGTCAGCGATGGCGGAGGCACTCGGGGTATCGCGCTCCCACTTGCGACGCCTGTTCGTTGAAGCCGAAGGTGCGGGCTACGTGCGCCTCTGCACCGGCAGCAAGCGTCCGATGGCTGTGCTGCCCGAGCTGTGGTGCGCCTACGACGAGTTCCTGGCCGGCGTCGAGGCCGATCAGGATGCTATCGCGCAGGCGGCATGGAGCGGATCGCAGTAGCGCGGCAGTAGGCCGGGCGAAGACCACGAGATGCCGATCGCGCTGAACAGTTGCCGGAGCTACTGCCGACAGGTCGGGAAGGTTTTACGTCCCGCATAGAAATACCGCGACTGACGCTCCGATGGACATCTTTGCGTGGGACGGCGGCGATCCGGCGGCTGCACGCCGATGCGGCACTGAACCAGAGCTGCCGCGAGGCGGGGCTGGCCTTCATCCGCGAGGCGATAAGCGAGAACCGCGTCGACGTGCTGATGGGCGTTGCGGCCGGACAGGCACGCAGGCCGTAGGGCGGCAGGGCCGTGGACAAGAAGCGTCGAACCACCATGCTGCCCGACGCCGGCGCGCTGCTGCGCTCCCTTGCGCTGGAGATCATCCGCATGGTGGCGCTGACCTGCATCGCGATCGAGGTGCACCTGCTACCCGGCCCATACCTTCCGCTGAACTGGCGCATCGGCAAGCTCGACGTCGGCTGCGAGGATTACGGTGCGGCGCGCGACAAGGCCGATGCGCTGCAAGGCTCGCGGCATTGGATCATGGTCCCGGACGGCGATCCACTCGACGGGCAGCCCTACGGGCGCGAGCAGGCGCCGCGATCGTAGGGAGACACGCCACTTCAGCAGCATGGTGGGTGCCCAGTGGTGCTCACTCCGTCGCAACAGACGGCCGGAACCAAGACGCACGCGCTCGCTTCGCTTCCCGCCGCGGCAGTGCCCGGCGGATCAGGATCCAGGAGAGACCATGAGCAGCGCGACATCTGTATTGGACATCTATCTTACCGGGCTGCGCAACCAGCACGCCGTCGAAACGCAGGCGATCGGCACGCTTCAGAACGAGATGCCGCGCACGAAGGCCTACCCGGCGCTCCATACGAGAATGGAGCAGGACAAGGAGCAGGCGACGCGCCAAGCCGCCCGCCTCGACGAGAAACTCGGCAGGCACGGCACCCGCAAGGCGCTGGCCAAGGAAGCCGTGGCGGGCACGGTGGCGACGGTGGCGGGCTTCATCCACGCGCCGTCCAGCGACGACGTCTTGAAGAACGTGCTCGCGGCGATCGGTTACAAGGCCTACGAGATCGCCTCCTACAAAACGCTTCTCACCTTGGCTGATGCTGCTGGCGCCGTGGACGACAAGGTGATGCTGGAGAAGTCGATGCAGGAGGAGCAGGAGATGGGCGACTGGCTTGGAAGCCATCTTCCTGAGATCGTGCAGGCTTACGTTCAGCAGCAGGCCAGCTGATCCCCGCGCCGCGCGCGTCGGCAGTCAGGGTTGCGGCGCCGAGACCTGATGCACGTGCGGGGGTTGCCTCCCGGCGCGTCGGCGCACGGCTGCTCTACCTGCCGCCCTACTGGCCGGACTTCAACCCGATCGAGCAACTCTTCGCTAAGCTGAAAGCTCTTCTGCGAACGGCTGCCGCACGGACCGTGCCCGACCTCTGGACCACGATCCGCGAGGCGTTCACCCGCTTCCCACCAGCCGAGTGCCGCAACTGATCCTCCCCCAGTGAAGTGGTCCGCCCTGAGGTATGGCTTTTGAGCCAGGACGAGGACGGATCAGATGACAAGGAAGAGGCACAAGCCCGAAGAGATCGTTGCCAAGCTGCGCCAGGTTGACGTGCTGGTATCGCAAGGCCGGAGCGTCGCTGACGCCGTCCGCTCGATCGAGGTGACGGAGGTGACGTACTACCGCTGGCGCCAGGAGTTCGGCGGTCTGAAGTCGGATCAGGTGAAGCGGCTGAAGGAGCTTGAAACGGAGAACCTGCGGCTGCGCAAAGCGGTCGCTGACCTCACGCTGGACAAGCTCATCCCGAAGGAGGCTGCCTCGGGAAACTGGTGAGCCCCGCGCGTCGGCGGCTTTGCATCGAGCATGTGCGGCGGCAGTTCGCCGTCTCCGAGCGTCGCGTTTGTGCGGCGCTCGGCCAGCACCGCTCGACGCAACGCAGGACGCCGCGGGGCCGGGATGTGAACCGGCGCGACGATTGACCCCGTATAGGCGTCGAAGGCTGACCCCATTCAACTCAGCGTAAGTAGCTCTGGAGCCTCAGAAATAGGGTATCAAACCGGGGTCTGCCTTCGGCGCCGATTGGGGGTCAAAGGCCGCGCCGAATGACAGCTCCGCCTCGATCGGCTGAAGCCGCTCCCACGCGTCGAGCAGCACCGACAGGCCGCGGTAGGGCGTGCTGGCGTAGGCCAGCCTCGGCCGGCGGCGCGGTGCATGGGGCCGGTCGAGCGGCGGCACGTCGGTGGCGTTGCGGATCACCGTGCAGCGCTCCGCGGCCAAGCCGAAGCGCTTGAGGTATCGCGCCCGCTGCCAGTCCGAGACGAAGACGAAGCGGTCGACGCGCGCCGCCCGGTCGCGATCGTCGAGCCACTGCACCGCCTGCTGATCAACGTCGTGCTGGATCCACACCACCAGCGGCCGGGCGTCGAGCGCGCCGGGGTCGTAGCTCGTCACGCACAGGTTGACGCGGTCGAGTTCGGCCCCGAGCCGGGCGCGCAATCCGTCCAGCATCAGCTCGGTGCCGCCGAGCGGCCGCTCCGGCCGCCACGCCGGGTCCGGCTC
>CAXTMA010000147.1:6024-10152 GCA_964245015.1 uncultured Beijerinckiaceae bacterium
CGAAGCGCAGGTTGCCGATCACCCGCTCGCGGTCGCCAGCCGGCAGGCCGGGGCGGGCGAGAATGGCGCGGCAGGCGTCGCGGCAGTCGGCGTGGCGCCCGGTCCAGGACGCGTTGACGGCGAACTCGTCGAGGAGGCCATGGTCGTAGATCCACGGCTGGACGAAGAGGCCGTCGGGCGGCGGCATCAGCGCCACGGCTGGCCGGGCGAGCCGGTAACCCTGCTCGTGCCGGCCGGTCGCGCGGCACAGCCGCGCCGCCCCGTGCGCCGCCTCGGCGCGGTTGGACGCGGCGGCGCCGGCGCGGGCATAGGTGGCGAGGACCGCGTTGTGGTCGCGCCCGAGCCCTTCCATCAGCCGCGCCGCCGTGAGCAGGGCGACGAACACCTCCTCGGTCCAGTGCCCCATATCCGCCCGGCGCAGGTAGGCGGCGAGGGCGGTGTCCTTGTTGCCGCAGTCGCGATGGCTTTGCCCGAGGTAGAAGGTGTAGCGGGCGACCATGAACGGGTCGGTCTCGCCGGCCAACGCGCGCTCCAGCACGGCGGCGTCGTCGCGGTAGGTGTCGGGGTCGCGCCGGCGCCGGCCGTCGTGGTTGCGGCGCATGGCGACGGGCAGGTGCCCGCTGGTCGTCGCCCCCTCGCAGCTCAGGAACTCGTGCAGCACGCCGCGGTAGCGCCAGGGCAACCTGTTGCAGACGAGCTGGGTGCGCCGGTAGCTGATGCCGCCGTCCTGGATGTCGAGGATGTAGCTGTCGGCGTCGAGCGGCGGCAGGGTGAAGCCGTCCGACACGACCAGCTCGTCGTCGGCGTCGATGATCAGGCTGTAGGCGGCGCGCGGCCGGGCCAGCGCCAGCGCCTCCGAGCGGTTGTGGGCGAAGTCGACCCACGGCCGCTCGACCAGCGCGCCCGGCAGGTCGGCGAGCGCCGCGCGGACGAGATCCTGCGTGCCGTCGCCCGACCCGGTGTCGACCACCAGCCAGTGCGTGAGGAGCGGGCGCACGGAGCGGAGGCAGCGCTTGATCACCGGCGCCTCGTCCTTGACGATCATGCAAAGGCAGACCGCTGGCCGGGCCCGGGCATCGCCGGCCGATGCCGCCGTTGACGGAGCCGTCGCCGCCGGTACTTGTGAGCGCCGGTCCCGGCCCATGCTGAGCCGCAGCCACCCCGTGCCGAACCGATGCGATGAGGCGACCATGCGCTTTGCGTCCATCCTCACTCGCGGCCGGCTCGGCCGCCTGCGCGATGGCGGCGGGCGCGACCGCCGGCTCGTCGCCGCTTCGAGCCTGTTCGATGCGTCATACTACCTGATGAACGGTGCCGACGTCGCTGCCGCCGGCGCAGACCCGCTCCGCCATTTCTGCGACCACGGCTGGCGGGAGAAGCGGCGGCCCAACCCTTTCTTCGACCCGGGCTGGTACCGCAGCCGCTACGCCGCCGTTCTCACCGCGGACGGGAACCCGCTGGTGCACTACATCGGGCAAGGCGAGCGCGCCGGCTGCCGGCCGGTCCCGTTCTTCGATCCCGGATGGTATCGCGTCGCCTACGGGCTGGCGGAGCGCGCCTCGCCGCTGGCGCACTACCTCCAGCACCGGCGCTCGCAGCGGGTGGCGCCGAACCCGCACTTCGACCTGGCCTTCTACCTCGCCCGCCATGGCGCCGAGATCGGCCGCAACCGCGACCCGTTCATGCACCACGTCCGCCACGGCGCCGCCGGGCGCGACCTCGACCCCTCATCGACGTTCCATGCCGCCGCCTACCGGCGTGCAACGATGGCCGGCGACGCGCGGGCGTGGGCCGGCCTGCTCGCCCACGAGATGCGCGTGCCGCTGGTGCACTTCCTCGATGCGTCATGCCCGTCGGTTCGGCAGCCGTGACACGCTGCCGTTGAGTTTGGCCCTGAGGCGCGACAGGGCGCGGGGAGCAACCGGCGCCGCGCTCCGCAGGCTGGCCTTGACGGCGTCGACCGCCGGGCCGGCCACGGCCAGCGGCAGGCAGGTGTCCTCCTCCGGCGCGTAGGAGGCGAACGCGGGATGCAGGGTCAGCGCGCCGGCACCCTCCTCGTAGTCGGCGTGGAGATGCGAGCGCAGCCCGGCGTACATGTAGCTTTCCGCCGGCAGGCCCTCCGCCCAAGCAAGATTGTGCTCCTCCAGTTCGAGGCGGAAATATTCGACCGAGCTCCACGCCATCTGCACGATGTTGATGCCGTTGATGAGCACGTCGATCGGGATCAGCATGCCGCCTTGAGCCACGCAGTGGCGCGGCGACAGGTACAGATCGCGGGCCGGGAGGCTCTCTCCGAAGGCGCCGGCCGAGGTGCGCACGGGCTGCGCTAGCTTGGGCTGCGCATGCCGTGCGGGATCGAGGCGGCGGCGGCCGATCCACCTGATGGGACACGGTCCCGTCGCGGTCAGATCCAAGTCGCCGGTCGCGAGATCCTCGATCCGCCGTTCCCCCGTCGGGGTCCTGATCAGGGCCCCTGCGACGAAGCAGACCACTTGGCCGGTCGCCCCGGTGCCGCCTGCATCTCCGGTGGAACCCGTCGCGCCTGTCGCTCCGGTTGCTCCTGTGGCGCCCGTGGTGCCGGCCGTGCCCGTGGCACCTGTTGCGCCGGTGAAGCCCGTCCCCGTCGCGCCTGTGGCTCCAGTGACACCGGAGCGACCGGTATCATGGAGCACCTGCCACAAGCGGCGTAGCGCACCAGCTTTTACAGCCTTGTAGTCCCGCAGCACCTCGGCGTCGCTGATGCGGGCGTAGACCATCGCCATCGCCGGACTCTCGTGGCCGAGCACGCTCATGATGATGTGCAGTTTGGCCCCACGCTCGGCGAGTTGCGTGCCGACCGTGTGACGGACCCGGACGAGTGGGAGCACCTGTGCGCGGGCGGCAGCACAACGCTGTGGCGCTGGGGCGACGATGTGCCCTCCGACATGCTTCCCACCGACGTGAGTCCGGCCGAGGCGGCGTGGCGTCGGGCATGGGCGAAGTCGGGCGGCATGCTGGCGCGCCCGGAAGGCGGTTTCCCGGCCGCCTTCGAAGCGCACCGGCGGCCGAACGCCTTCGGGCTCAGCATCGCGGCCATTCCCTACTTGTCCGAGCTGACCGCGGCGCCGGGCGTGACGCGCGGCGGCGACGGGGGCTGCACGATCTGCGGCGGCGCCGGCATCCTGCTTGGCTGGCTGCCGCTGGCGACGAGCTACGGCGAGCCCGACGACTGCGAGCACGGCGCTGGCGACGTCGTCGACCCCGGCCACACCGTCGCGCGTCGGGTCAGCGTCGTGCCGTGAGCGGCGAGGCTGCGCCCGACCCGGCCATCCCAAGCCCTTGTCATCTTCTCGCAAGCGGACAGTCCAAGACCACGTCGGTGCTGCTCGAAATCAGCCGCTTTGCTCCAGCTGCCGACGCTCGAAGCATAGTCGCGTTCGATCCTCATCGCAGTACAGCAGCAGCGCGGCTAATGCCGACCCGTGTGGCAGATGCACTGGCACCGCACGGTGTGCAATCCTTGCGCTGGTCCACGACGACCAGAGCTGCGCCCCGGATCGGGGTTGTTGCCGGCGGTCAGGGCGCTCCCCGGTCCTGCCCGTCGGTCACCTTCTCCAGCCAGTCCACGTTGCGGCCGTCCACGGTGTCCTGAAGAGCGATGTGGGTCACGGCGCTGGTCGGTGCCGCGCCGTGCCAGTGCTTGATGCCCGGCGGTATCCAGATCACGTCACCGGTGCGCATCACCTGCACCGGCCCGCCCCACTGTTGAATGCGGCCCTCGCCGTCCACGATGATCAGGATCTGACCGGCCGGGTGGGTGTGCCACGCCGAGCGTGCGCCCGGCTCGAAGGTGACGCTGCCGCCTGACAGCCGTGAGATGCCGGCATGCGCGCCGAACAGCTCCCGCATCAGGGCGGTGCCGGTGAACCGCTGCGCCGGCCCCGGCGTCGTGGGATGCGTGCCGCTCCCTGTGATCTCGATGCGGGCAGCCGCCTCGTCGGCCCGACCGCCGCCGAGTGGCAGGGCGATCAGCAGCAAAGCCGCCGAGCCGGCCGCCACGCAGCGGCAAGCTCGCGTGATAAGTCGCCTAGTGAGCGACAAAGCCGCCATCCACCGGCAGGGCGACGCCCAGCACCATGCTGGCCGCGT
>CAXTMA010000148.1:0-5200 GCA_964245015.1 uncultured Beijerinckiaceae bacterium
CCGCATCGCCGCGCGCCGCCGTGCGCCGGCGGACGGCGCGTCGCCCGACCTCATCGCCATCCTGCTCGCCGCCGTTGATCCCGAAACCGGGCGCACGCTCGGCGACGACGAGATCGCCGACAACATCCTGACCTTCGTCGCCGCCGGCCACGAGACCACGGCGGTGGCGCTGACCTGGACCCTAGGGCTGCTCGCCGACAACCCGGACTGCGCCGCCCGCCTCCGAGCCGAGATCGACCGAGTGACCGGCGGCGCGCCGCTGACGCCGGCCCACGTCGAGGTGCTGCCCTATGCGCGGCAGGTGGTCAGCGAGGCGATGCGTCTTTTCCCGCCCGCACCGATGATCGCGCGGGCGGTCGAGCGCGAGATGTCGGTCGGCGGCGTCACCCTGCCGGCGGGATCGATCGTCTTCGTGCCGGTCTACGCCGTGCACCGCCATGCCGCCCTGTGGCCCGAGCCCGAGCGCTTCGACCCCGGGCGCTTCGCGGCCGAGGCGGTGCGCGCTCGACACCGCTTCAGCTATCTCCCCTTCGGCGCCGGTCCGCGCATCTGCATCGGCAGCGCCTTCGCGCTCAACGAGGCGGTGGCGATCCTGGCGGTGATCGCCGGCCGCTTCACCTTCGAGCGGGTGGATCCGGCGCCGCCCGAGCCGGTGATGCGGGTGACGCTGCGTCCCCGGCAGCCGCTGCGCCTGCGCTTCACGCCCCGCGCGTTTTCGTGACGGCCGCACCGCGGGAGCCCATCGTCCTGACGCGGACGGCGTCCGGTGTTCCCAAGCCATGCGTCAGGGCTGAAGCTGGCATGCATTTACTGGCATATCAAAGCTCTTTCCTTCGAAAGTTGCATATCCATGTTGTGTGGGTCGGCGGAGCCAACGCGGGTTCCGCAACCCGATCATGGAGCTTTTCATGTCCGTTCGTCGCTTCTTCGCCGCCGCTCTCCTGGCCGTCGCCTCTTCGCCAGCCCTCGCCCAGTCCTTCGTTCCCACCGTGCCCTCGCCGTCCAACCCCTTTCCCGAGAACCCGATCGCGACCAACGGTTCGTCGCTGTCCGGCGCGATCTATGGGCGTGCCCCGGTGGCCGCGCGCGGCAGCTTCGTAAGCGAAGTGTCGCCGGCGACCGCGGACGCCTTGCGCGTCCGCTGAAGATCCGACCGGGGATCGGATCCGATGCTGTGAGTCGCTGAGGCGCATCGGGCCGACCAGCGTTGCGGTCCCCTGGTCACTTCTGACCGCGGGAACCCAGGATTAAGCCTTTGGCAACGCGGTGCCGCTTCCTGGACGTCCGGGCCGTTCCAGCGCGTCAGTGCGCCTCGTCCCAGTTGTGCGCCGCCTTGGCGTCGACCTGCAGCGGCACGGAAAGGTGCACCGCAGGGTGCGGCGCCTGCACCATCACCTCCCGCACGACCGCGATCGTCGCGTCCACCTCGTCGTGCGGCACTTCGAACACCAGCTCGTCGTGCACCTGCAACAGCATCCGCGCGCCGAGCCTGGCCCGCTCCAGCTCCGCCTCCATGCGGATCATCGCCCGGCGGAGGATGTCAGCGGCTGTGCCCTGGATCGGGGCGTTGATGGCGGCGCGCTCGTTGAAGGCGCGCTCGGACGGGTTGGAGGCCTTGATGCGGGGGTAGTGGCAGCGCCGGCCGAACAGCGTCTCGACGTAGCCCTTGTCGCGGCACACCTCCTTGGTGGCGTCCATGTAGGTGCGGATGCCGGGGAAGCGCTCGAAGTATTGCTTGATGTAGGCGCCGGCCTCGCCGCGGTCGATGCCGAGCCGGGCGGCGAGCCCGAAGGCCGAAATGCCGTAGATGATGCCGAAGTTGATCGTCTTGGCCCGGCGGCGGACTTCGCCGGTCATCTTGTCGAGCGGCACGCCGAACATTTCCGACGCCGTGCGGGCGTGGATGTCCTGGCCTTCCGCGAAGGCCTCCTTGAGCTGCGGGATCTCGGCCATGTGGGCGAGCAGGCGCAGCTCGATCTGCGAATAATCGGCCGACATCAGCACGTGGCCCGGCGCGGCGACGAAGGCCGTGCGGATCTTGCGGCCGGCCTCGTTGCGCACGGGGATGTTCTGCAGGTTGGGCTCGGTCGAGGACAGTCGCCCGGTGGTGGTGGCGGCGAGCATGTAGGAGGTGTGGACGCGGTCATCCTTGTCGGCAAAGGTCGGCAGGGCGTCGCAGTAGTTGGTCTTGAGCTTGGTTGTCTGCCGCCATTCCAGCACGAGGCCGGCGAACGGGTTGCCCTGCTCGGCCAGGTCTTCGAGGATGTTGGCGGCGGTGGACCAGGCCCCGGTCGGCGTGCGGCGGGCGCCGGGCAGGCCCATCTTGCCGAACAGGATGTCGCCGAGCTGCTTGGGCGAACCGATGTTGAAGGGGCCGCCGGCGTGCTCGAAGATCTCGGCCTCCAGCCGCGCCGCGTCCTGGGCGAACTCGCCGCCGAGCCGGGACAGGATCTGGCGGTCGATGCGGATGCCGCGCCGCTCCATGCGGGCGAGCACGCCCGTCATCGGCCGCTCCAGCGTTTCGAAGACGGTGGCCATGCGCTCGGCCGCGAGGCGCGGCTTCAAGGCCTGCCACATCCGGAGCGTCACATCGGCATCCTCGGCGGCGTAGGCGGTCGCCTTGTCGAGCGGCACCCGGGCGAAGCCGATGAAGGTGCGGCCGGACCCGGCGACCTCGTTGAAGGCGATCGGCTTATGGGCGAACAGCTTCTCGCTGAGCACGTTCATCCCGTGATCGGTGCGCCCGGCATCGAGCGCGTAGGACAACAGCAGCGTGTCCTCGTAGGGTGCGACGTCGATGCCGCGCCGCGACAGGATGTGCCAGTCGTACTTCATGTTGTGGGCGATCTTGAGCACGCCCGCGTCTTCCAGCAGCGGCTTGAGGCGGGCCAGCGCCACCTCTGCGTCGAGCTGCCCCGGCACCGGCTCCAGTTCCGTGCCCTCCCGCGGCTTGCCCAGCAGGTCGACCTCGCCCTCGGCGTCGCGCAGGCGGGTGTGGCCGAGGGGGATGTACACGGCGGCGTCGCGCGCGACGCAGAGCGAGATGCCGACGAGTTCGGCGTTGAGCGGGTCGAGGCCGGTGGTTTCCGTGTCCACCGCCACCACGCCGCTTTCGCGCGCCGACGCGATCACGCCGTCGAGCATGTCGAGGCTGGTGACGGTGAGGTAGCCGGCCGTGTCGAAGGGCAGGCCCATCAGCTCCGCCGCGCGGGCGGCCGCGAGCTGCCCCGGCCCGGTGGCGATGGCAGCCCTGGGCGCCTGCTCGCCGTAACGGGCGTTCTGCGCCGGCACCGGCGCGGCGTCCTTCGCCAAGGTGTCGGCCGGCTCGTCGCCCGATCCGGCGCCCGGCTCGACGATCTGCTTGCCATGGCGGTTGCGCCAGCCGGCCGGGCCGAGGAAGCGCGCGTCGGGCTCGATGGCGCCCGCCTCGACGGCGAAGGTTTCCGCCGCCCGTCGGGCGAGCGTGGTGAATTCGAGCGCCTTGAAGTAGGCGACCAGCGCCGCTCCGTCGGGCGCCCCCAGCGCGAGGTCGTCCAGGGGCACGGTGAGGTCGACGTCGCGTTTCAAGGTGACGAGTTCGCGCGACAGGCGGATCAGCTTCACGCTGTCCGGGTCGGTCAGGGTTTCGCGCTTCTTCGGCTGCTTGATCTCGCGGGCGCAGGCGAGCAGCGTGTCGAGGTCGCCGTATTCGTTGATGAGCTGCGCCGCGGTCTTCACGCCGATGCCTTTGGCGCCGGGCACGTTGTCGGTGGTGTCGCCGGCCAGCGCCTGCACGTCCACCACCAGCTCCGGGCCGACCCCGAAATAGTCGACCACCTCGTCGACGCCGATGCGCCGCTCCTCGCGCGAGCCGGCGGCGCCCGCCGCGCCCGAGGCGGGGTCGTACATGGCGACGCCGGGCCCGATCAGCTGCATCAGGTCCTTGTCGGCGGACACGATCAGCACGTCGGCGCCGCGCGCCTTGGCCTGCTCGGCGTAGGTGGCGATGAGGTCGTCGGCCTCGTACCGGTCCTGCTCGATCGGCTGGAGGCCGAAGGCGCGCACGGAGTCGCGCATCAAGGGGAACTGCGGCACGAGGTCGTCGGGCGGCTCGGACCGGTTGGCCTTGTAGGAGGGATACATTTCCCGGCGGAACGAGTTCTCCGACTTGTCGAAGATGATGGCGAGGTGGGTCGGCGTGAGGCCGGCCGCGCCCTCGCGCACGAACTGGAACAGCTTGGTGCAGAACAGCCGCACGGCGCCGGTCGGCAAGCGGTCGGACCGGTAGTTGTACTTGGCGTCCTGCCGGATCGACTGGAAATAAGCGCGGAACACGAAGGACGAGCCATCGACCAGGAAGACGTGGTCGCCTTTTCCGACGGGCCGGCCGGGCGGGCGCGGGCTCGCGTTCGCTTGGGTGGCTTCGGCTTGATCGCGGGTCGAGGTCATGGCGGCAGCATACCTCAAGTCACGCCGGTCCCGCACCCGTCCCGCGCGGCGGAACCGCGCTCCCCGCCGGGGGTGCCTTTGCGTTGGCGCGGCGCATCGCCATCTCACCGGCATGCCAGTCGCGCAAACGCCGCCAACCCATCAAGCCTCCGGGCAAGCTCCCTCGCGGGCGTCCCAGGCGATCTTCGACACCGATCTCGCCCGTCGCCACCTCGCCCGCGCCCGCAGGCAGGGACCGGCCGATTTCCTGCTGCAACGGGCGGTCGACGACATCCTCGAACGGCTCGCCACCGTGCAGCGCCGCGTCACCCGCATCGCCGACGTGGGCACGCCGACGCCCGCGCTGGCCCAGGCGCTCGCCCGTACGTATCCCGACGCGGAGGTGCTGCGGGTGTCGCCGCTGCCCGAGCCGGCCACGTCCCATCGCGCCGTGACCGGCGACGTCGAGCGCCTGCCGCTGGCCTTGGGTGCCTTCGACCTGATCGTCTCGGCCTTCGCCCTGCAAACCTGCAACGACCTGCCCGGCACGCTGGTGCAGATCCGCCGGGCCCTCAAGCCCGACGGCCTGTTCCTGGCCTGCCTTGCCGGCGGACGTAGCTTGAGCGAGCTGCGCGGCGTGCTGACGGAGGCGGAGGCGAACGTCAGCGGCGGCGCCAGCCCCCGCGTGTCGCCCTTCGCCGACGTGCGCGACATGGGCGGCCTGCTGCAGCGGGCCGGCCTCGCGCTGCCGGTCGCCGACAGCGAGGCGGTGAGCGTGCGCTACGCCGACCTG
>CAXTMA010000148.1:5210-10085 GCA_964245015.1 uncultured Beijerinckiaceae bacterium
CGGCGCTGAGGCGCGACCTCCGCGCGATGGGATCGGCCAACGCGCTCGTGAGCCGCAGCCGGCGGCCGGCGCCGCGCGCCCTGTTCGCCGAGGCCGGCCGCCTTTACGCCACCCGCCACGCCGATGCGGACGGGCGCATCCGCGTCACCTTCGAGGTCATCTCCGTATCGGGATGGGCACCGCACGAGAGCCAGGGCCAGCCGGCGCGCCGCGGATCTGGCAAGGTCAGCCTCGCCGACGCGCTGGGCGACCGCTCGGGCGAGCTTGGCGGCGGGTCGTGATCAGGGTTTGATCGCGAAGGTCACCTCAACCGCAACGGAGGTCGAAAGCGTGCCGACCTGCGACGTTGGCCCGCCAAAATTGTGAAATACCGGTCCCGCCGCCGTCGCGTCCGGCCGCTCGATCTGCAGTACGGGGCCGAGCTTGATGTCGGCCGCGAGCGCCGCGCTTTCTGCCCGCCGCCGGGCATTGGCGACGGCGGCCCCGGTCAGCTTGGCCAATACGGATTCGGGGTCGTCGAGCATGTAGTCGATCCCCTCGATGCGGTTCGCGCCCGTCCTCACGAGGATCGCTGCCAGGGCCCCGGCCCTGGCGGGGTTGTGGAGGCGGACCCGGATCATCTCCGTCGCGCTGAAATGGACGACGGCGTTGTCGGTGCCGCTCAGCCGATTTTCGAACATTTTTGTCAGGCTCGCCATCTCTGGAGCAATGTCGCTTGCCGCGATGCCCTGCGCTTTTGCCGCCTCGATCACCGCATCAAGCGTCACCCTGCTGGTTTTCGCCGCAGCGGCCGCATCCGCGCTCTCGCTCACGACCCCGAGCCGCAGGACGGCGAGGTCCGGCTCGGCCTCCGTCGTGGCCGTTCCCACCACCGTGATGTGCGGGCGGTCGCCATTTCGTCGTCATCGTCGGCACTGACCGGGTCGGCAGGAAGCAGGGCCAGCAGAACCGAGAGCCCGGTCGTCGCCGCTGCCGCACGAAGCAGGCCGCGGCCGCCCTTGATCGACGAGAGATCATGCTTCGACATTTTTCCAACATTAAGTGCCGTATTTGAAGCACAGCGTCGAACTTTCGCCACTGCCCGCTGTTTCAAGCATCGTAATGCCATCAAGGTTGACGTCAGGCGTTTCTTGCGCGCGAGCCTTCGGCTGGTAAGCTCCGATACTGTGGGGCGTTGCGGGGGCTGCGTCATGGCGGGCGTATTTGATTTGAACAAGGGAGCTTTCGACAGCTCCGAGGCGGAACGCCTTTACCAAGCCTACGATATTGCTCTGCAAGGGCTGAAGGCGTCGCACAGCATCGACCAGAGCGTCGGTCTTCGCCTCGCCAAGTCGATCGTCAAGGTCGTCCGCACCGAGCCGGACTGCCTGCGCAACGATGGGACGATCGACCCCGCGCGCCTCGCGCAGCGGGCGATCCTGAGGATGCTGCAGGTGAAGGGTTCGATTGCCGCCGCGGGCGCCTCGCCGATCGATGAGGTGAAGGGGGCGGAGCGGCCCATCCGCAAGACCCGCAAGGAGGGTGAAGCCGGCAATTCCACTTCGCAGATCATGATGCACCTGTTCGACCGGACAATTTTCGCCAAGCTGTGATGGGCGACCCTGAAGTCCGTGACGCGGACGGGCGGGGTCAGCCGGGAAAGCAGGGGTGTCGCCCGCCTTGCTTCAGCTCTCGCATCGCGGCTGCATGCGCCGATGGTGTGCGCTTTCGCCGCGTCGAGTTGCAGAAGGCACAGGCCATGGCGAGGTTGGACGGCGCATCTGCGCCGCCGTCCGCACGGCGGCGCAGATGCTCGACGCTCGCCATGCGGTACGCGAAGGCGATTTGACAGCCGAGCGACCGGCTTGCCGGTAGGTCCCAGGCCTCGCGCAGCCTGGGTTCGCGCCGGCGCTCCCATGGCAGCCAGGTTTCGCAGCCGCAGTACATGCACAGGTCGCGCTGCCGCGCCGACAACCAGGCGAGCGGACCGGGTACGTCGCCCTTCCCATGCGTCACCGCCCGCTCTCCCGGCTGCTGTGACGGGATCGGCCGGTCCGACGTCTCAGCCACCGGCAGGGTTGCCCCGGCCTCGTACATTCGGCCTCGTGCCAGCCTGCAATTGCGGCAGCGGGCGACATCCTCGGGCGGGTTCGATGCTTCCGGTCTTGGTGCCGCATCGAAATCGTTGGAAAAGCATTGCACCTGTTCCGATCCGGTGTGCCAGCCATGATAGGTCGTGCCCATGAGTCCGCTCGCAAGCCTCACGCTGGCCTATCCCACGCCTGCCGCCAAGCGGGCCGACCTTGTGGTTCACATCGTCGGTTTGATTCTCGCGACCGTCGGCGGTGCCGTCATGCTGCCGGTGGCCTTTGACCGCGGCGTGGCGCAGGTGATCGCCACCGGCATCTATGCCGGCGGGTTCGTGCTGATGTTGTCGTTCTCGCTGGCCTACAACTTCTCGCAAGGGCACCGCCGCCGCATCCTCCGGCGCCTCGATCATTCCGGCATCTTCCTGATGATCGCCGGCTCCTACACGCCCTTCACCACCCTGGTGCTGCAGGGGGCCTGGGCCTGGGGAATGACCTGTGCCGTGTGGGCCATCGCCGCGCTTGGCATCCTGGGGCGGCTGTTCACGCCCTTTCTGCGCGAAGGCATCTGGATCGCCATCTATCTCGCGATGGGCTGGATCGTGGTGATCGCCGCCGGCCCGATCCTCAAAGCACTGTCGTCGGCGGCGGTCGTTCTGCTGGTGGTCGGCGGCGGCCTTTATTGCCTGGGCGTGGTGTTTCACGTCAAGGAACACCTGCAGTTCTCCCGATCGATCTGGCACGGCCACGTCGTGGCCGGGGCGACCGTGCACTGGGCGGCGATCCTCGTGGGCACACTGCTGACGGCGATGCCGTCCTGAGGCGAGCGGGCATTGGTCCGCCGTCCCGTCATCCCGTGCCCGCCTGCGCTCAGAACGTGTACTTCACGCCGCCGTAGAACGAGATCGGCTGGGCCACGGTGACGGCGTTGGCGATGCCGGCGCCGCCGTTGGCGGGATTGTTGGCGGCCAGCGTGGCGTTGACCCGGCCGGCGTCCGTTGCCGTGTTGAAATAGGTGCCGGTCGTGGCGAAGCGGTTGTCGGTCAGGTTGTTGATGAAGCCGAACACCTGCAGGTGGTCGGTCACCTGGTACGAGGCGTGGGCGTCGATGCGGTAATACATCGGCAGCTTGGCGTTCAGGTTGGAATCGTCGCCGATGAAGTACTGGCTGCCCACGATGATGATGTCGGAGCCGACAATGAAGCGCGGCGTCACCTTGTACTCGAAGCCGAGTTTGCCGATGTTGCGGGGAACGCCGGGGATATGATCCCCGGGGACGACGTTCTCCAGGCCGCCGTTGCCGACCACGACCGGGTTGGGATTGAAAGGCGAGGCCAGTTGAGCGGCGAACTGGTAGGTCGCGTCCACGAAGGCGTAGTTGCCGTAGAAGGTCAGCGGTCCCTTGGCGTAGGTCAGTTCGGCCTCGACGCCCTGCCGTAGCGTTTCGCCGACGTTGACGAAGTAGCCCTGTCCGGAGATCGCGCTCTGCTGGCTGATGATGTCGTTGGAGGCAGCCGAGCGGAAATAATCCGCCTTGTAGGTGATGACGCCGCCGAGCTTGGGTGGATTGGCGATTGTGCCGCGCCCGCCCGCCTCGACGTTGCGCGCCACGACCTGCTGCAGTGGAGGGTCGGAGATCAGCGCCGTTTCCAGCAGGCAGGGCTTGGCGGGGTCGGCGCAGTTGGTTTCCAGCGGCGTCGGCGCGCGGTTGGTTTCGGAATAATTGACGAACACGGTCAGCGGCTTGGCAAACTCGAAGGTGGCGCCGACCGTGGGGTTGATCCGCTCGAAGCTGTTCTTGGCGTTGTCGCCGGGATCGGTGCCGAGCAGGTCGCGGGTGCCGACGTTCTCGATGTTGTAGCGGGCCCCGGCGGTCAGCGCCAACTGCCTGGTGACGTTGAAGGTGTCGAGCACGAAGACGCCGTAGTCTTCGCGGGTCGAGCGGATGAAGATCGAGTTGAAGCCGATGTTGCCGGCCGTTTGCAGGATCTGCCCGGCGCCGGGAAAGCCGGCCTGAACGTTCTGGAACTGCGCGTTCAGCTCGCCCAGCGAGGTGGCGGAGTTGAACAGCGAGGTGCTGGCATCGATGCTGCCGCCGACCTGGAAGATGTTGTCGTGGCCGAAGATCGGGGTCTTGTTGGTGAACTGCTGCTGCAGGCCGGCGGCGGTGGTCTGCGTTTCGGTATGCGCGGTGGTGCCGTAGGGGAAGGTATTGCCGAGAAAGGGGATCGGCTGGCCGTCGACCAGGAACTGCCGGGCACGCCGCCCCACGCCGGTCGGCGCGTCATCGGCCGACAGGCACAGGGTGCGCACCAGGTCCTCGTTGTTGGCGTTGGCGTTGCGCCGCCGCAGGCAGTTGACCACGTCGGCGTCGTTGCCGTCGGTATGGTCCTGCCGGAACTGGCGGATGTAGACGTCGGAGTTCGACACCCAGCCCTTGGGCAGGTCGACGCGCAGGGTGATCTCGCCGGTGCCGGCCTGGTTCTGGGTCGCTTGCGGGGTGGTGAAGACCGAGTTGTACTGCTGGTTGACGAGGACCTGCGGGGTGACGCCCTGCACGCCGAGCAGCGAGCGGCCGTAGGAGCCGATGAAGTGTATCTCGGAGTCTTGCGTGCGGTGGCCGATGTCGCCGATGGCGCGCTCCGCGTTCTGGGCGCCGAAGGGCCGGTAGCCGCCGTCGCGGTACAGGTCGGCGGCGCCGTAGAAGGCCCACTCTCCGTTCGTCTTGTCGCCTGAGATCTTGCCGTACTCGACGTTGCCGTTCACCCGGCCGAAGGAGCCGCCGTAGAGGGTGGCGTCGCCGCCCTGG
>CAXTMA010000149.1:0-10023 GCA_964245015.1 uncultured Beijerinckiaceae bacterium
GCCTCGATCTCCTGGAACAGCGTCCAGGCGGTGTCGCACAGGCTCGACGTCAGCGCCTCGATTGCGCCGGCTCCCCCGGCCGCATCGTCCACCTTGGCGAGGTGCGCCTCGTCGATCAGGACACGGCTCGCGTTGCGGGCGAGGCGGCGGGCGGATGCATCGGGCAGTCCCAGCGGCAGCGTCATCGGCAGCACGGTGATCGTATCGGCACCGCCAAGGCCGGCCGCCGCCACGCCCACCGTGGCGCGCAGCGTGTTGGTCCAGGGATCGCGGCGGGTCATGCAGCGCCACGATGTTTCCGCATGGAGCCGCAGCGGCCGGGGATCGAGGCCGCACGCCTGTCCCACCCGCGCCCAAAGGCGACGCATCGCCCGCATCTTGGCGAAGCCGGGGAACAGATCGGCGTCGACGGCGAGCAGCACGGCGATCGCATCGCGTGCCGCGTCGAGGGGCAGTCCGTCCTCTTCGAGCCGGCGAAGATAAGCGACGCCGGTGGCGAGAACCGCCGCCAGCTCCTGCGCCTCGCCGGCGCCGGCCTCGTGCCAGGGCCGGCCGTCTGCGAGGAGCGGGCAGCCGGCGAAGCCTCCCCGTCGTGCCAGGTCGACGAGGGTCTTGAGATCGCCGGCCTCGGTCGTTCCCGAGCGTGCCGCCGAACCGAGCGGGTCGTAGCCGAAATCGATGGCGAGCCCGGCGCCGGTGAGGCGGCGCTCGGATGCGAGCTCGACCAGGGCTTGCGCGGCGGCCGGCGTTGCCGCGCCGGCATCGAGCCGCAGGGCGATCAGGTCGAGCTCGACGCGGTCCAGCGCGGCGCCCAAGGCTCCGCGATCGGCGTCGATGCCGAACCCGCGGGCGGCGGCACTGCCGGCGCAGACCAGCGTGAGCGAGTCGGCGCCGCCTTCGAGGTCGGCGAGGGCGAGGGCGTTGGCGATGGTTGGATCGGGATGGTCGACCCTCGAGCTGACCGCCCAGTCGCGACCCGCGCGCCAAGGCTGCGGCTGCGGCTCGGTCGCGCGGGCGTAGAGCGGCTCGATCGCGAGCCCTCCGTCCGTGACCGTGCGCAGCGAGGCCAGCGGGGCGTCGGCGGCTTTTTCGGCGAGGGCGCGCCAGCGATCCCAGCCCTGATCGAGATCCCCTGCCGGCGCGGCGGTCATCGCTAAAGCAGCTGGCTGAGGCCGGGAATGGCGTGGGCGACCTGGCTCACGCGCTCATCGCCGGCGCGGTCCCGCGCGAAAGCGAAGATTTCCCGGCCGACGCTTGTCATCTCGCCGGTGCTGAGACCGATGCCGGTGAGTTGCGAGGCCAAGCTCATCAGGCCGCCGCCGCCGCCGATCATGTTCATCAGACCCCCCATCAGGCCGCCGGCCTTCGGGTTGTCCGCCTCGCCGGCCGTCACGGCGCGTTCGGCTTCGGGGAAATACTGCTGGAGTTCGCCGAACTCGCCGGGAGCTTCCCGCTTCAGGAACGCCAGCACGAGGTTGATCGCCCGCGAAGCCTGATCAGCCGGAAGGCCTGCCTTAGCGGCAACCCGAGCGATCAACTCCTCCATCAAAACCTCGCCGGACTGGTGCAAACGCCCCCGCCGTTCTGCCGACACGACGATGGGAAATCAAGGCGTTCTGCGGTCGCATTGCCCTTGGCAGCCGCCGGCTCGACCTTATTGCCACACGCGCCGGCCCAGCCGTCCGGCCCGGCGCGACGGTTCGAGGGGCGGTCGAGGCGGCGCATCACACTATCGGCCGAAGCCGTTGGCTTGCCGGATGCCACGCTTCGCTGCGCGCCGCTCAGTCGATACGGATGCCGCTTTCGGTCGCCAAAGCCCGCAGCACGCGCCGGCTCAATTCGCCCTTCACCGGCAGGTGCCGGCTCTTCTCGAAGGCCTCGACCGCCTTCCGCGTCGCGACATTGGCGGTGCCGTTCGCCTTGACGGGAAAACCGAGCTTGCCGAGCGCCTGCTGCGCCGCCATCACCGTTCGGCTCTCGGCCTTGGGGGCCGAAGCGGCCGGCGCATCGCCGAGGAGGCGGGCGATGGGATCGTCCGCGTGCGCGGCGGCCGGGGCGGTTTTCGCCGCGATGGGCGCACGGGCCGCGTTGTCCGGCGCGGCTCGCGTCGGCTTGTCCTGGCGCGCCGCCTTGTCCGGCGTGGGTCGTACGACCCTGGCGGCCGCGACCGGCTCCTGCGATGCCGGCGCGACCTCGGCGGCGGCAACGCCGGGCACCGGCTTGGCGGCGGGGACAGCGGCGAAGAGCGGCGCCGGATGGTGGCCGCGCTGCATCAGCAGGGCATTGGCCACGATGCCGACGCCAACCGTGACGCTGATGGCGACTGCGCCGTATCGTGCGACGCGCTGGAGGGAAAAGAAGCGCTCCTTCTGGCGGGACGCCGCCTTTGGGCGCGGCTTGCGCGCCGCCTTGCGGCGGCCAGGTGCGTTGCCGCCGAAGTCGGCGTCGAGGATGGCGGCTGCGTTAGGCACTCTGTTTCATCCTGTTTTCGTGGGAATGGCGTAGGCGATGGAAGGAGGCGACGGCGGTCGAGCCGCGATGGTCGGCGGCGGCGCCCTGCCGGGGGTGGCCCGAGCGCCCGTCGCTTGATCCGGCGGCGCCGCCGAGAGGCAGCCGTACGGTGACGCTGGTGCCGCTGTCGGGCTTGCTCGCGATGTCGAGCTGACCCCCGTGAAGCTCGACCAGTCCGCGCACCACGGAAAGTCCGAGGCCTGTTCCCTCGTAGGATCGGCAGATCGAGCCGTTGACCTGGAAGAAAGGTTGGCCAAGCTTGCCGAGGTCGGCCGCGCTGACGCCGATGCCGGTGTCGGCCACGCTGACGCGCAGCGCCGTGCCCTCGATGCGGGCGACAACGGTCACCTGTCCGCCTTCGGGCGTGAACTTCACGGCATTGGACAGGAGGTTGAGCAGGATCTGCTTGCAGGCCCGCCGGTCGCCGACCATGGCGGCGAGGTCCTCGGGAACATCCTTCGACACCGTGACCCGTCCGGCCTCCGCCTTGAGGTGGATCATGTCGCAGCACTGGTCGATCATCGGCGCGACGGCGAAGCGTTCCGGCACCAGCGCGAACGTCCCGGACTGGATCTTCGACATGTCCAGGATGGCGTTGACCAGCGATAGCAGGTGCTGCCCCGATTGCAGGATGATGCGGGCATATTCGCGCTGCTTCTCGGCATCGCTCGGCCGCAGCGTTTGACTTGCCAGCATTTCGGAGAAGCCGATGATGGCGTTGAGCGGCGTGCGCAGCTCGTGGCTCATGTTGGCCAGGAACTCGTCGCGCGATCGCAAGGCCTCCTCGACCAGCCGCTTGGCCTCGTCGCAGGCCGTTCGATCCCCATGACTTGCGCCAAGACTTGCCCCATGACTTGCGCCAAGACTTGCGTCAAGACTTGCGTCAAGACTTGCCCCAAGACTTGCCCCAAGACTTGCCCCAAGACTTGCCTCGTGGACTGCGGAAACGTCGCGCAGCAGGCCGACGACGCGACTGCGCGCGGGCTCGGCCTCGTCGGCGCCGTGACGGGCGGCGCGCATCTCGACCCAAAGGTGCCGGGGCGCGGTGCCGTCACCGCTGGGCGACGAGGCACGGCGTAGCCGAAGCGTGGCGACCTGCGCACCCCCGATATGCGCCGCATCCGACAGCAGCTTCAGGAAGGCCGGGCGATCGGCGACCTGGACCTGCTCGAACAGGCCGCGGCCGTGCAGGCCGCCGGTCTGCGCGCCGAGCAGAGCCTCGCAGCCCGGCGAGGCCTGCTCGACGAGGCCGGCCGGATCGATGTCGACCACCGCCCCCGCCGATGCGTCGCCGAGCGCCTGCGCGCGGGCCAGCGCCGTCTGCAGGGCACCGCTTGTCGCCGTCAGGAGAGAGCCGGCACGAACCGCGGCCTGCAGGGCCGGTATCATGGCGAGGGCTGCGAACAGCAGCGCCTCGCCGCCGATCGCGCGGGTCGGCGAGACGAGGGCGGCGACACCGGCCGCGACCCCGACCGCCGCGAGCCCGGTCGCCCTGCCCAGCGCGCGGTTGCCGGACGCGATCGCCTCGAAGCCGGCGGAGAAAAGCCAGCAGCAGGCGCCCGCCGTCCCCATCGGCGTGGCGAAGCCGACGACCAGCGCGATGGCGAGGAAGCCGAGGGCCGCCACGGCCTGCCCAGCGAGCAACCAGCCTTCGCGCGAAACCAGCGTCGCGGCCAGGATCTGCACGAGCGCGAGCGCGAACAGGATGGCCTCCACGGGATCGGGAGCGCCGCGGGTTGCGGCGAAGACCGGGGCGCCGGCGAGCACCAGCGCGCAGAAGCTCAGCTTGTCGGCGAGAAAGCTCCGATGCCGGTGGCGCAAGAGCGGCGGGTGCTGCGCGTTTGGATGAACCAAGCCGGCGAACAGGACAGATGCGCTCCCAATGGCCTGCAACGCTTGGCACTCCACGCGTCGCGCTCACGTTTCCCCGGTGGCGCGACGAGGCAAGCTTGCCGTCCCGCCATTAAGTCAATCTGAAGCAAGCCGAACCGGGCGCAGGAAGCCGGCGACGCGCTTAACGCGGGCTTACGAGCGCCGCCGCCCGCGCGGGCGCCCGCCACCCCCGCCGCTCGCCCCGCGGGGGCTTTGGCCCGCGCGCCGTTTCCCGGCGTGGCGAGCGGCGGGCTCGATCGGGGCCGGCGGGCGTCCTTTAAAGATGGGTGAACGGGATCGCTCGGCATTTCAACGATTTCGCGCCGCTTCGTTGGCGCGCGCCGGCTAGCTTCGCCGTTATCGAGATCGCGGAGCTCCGCCATGTTTCTTCTTCGTTGCGCCTTCTGGCTGTCGGTCGTGTACGCCTCCATGTCCTGGGGCGGCACGGTGTTCCAGCACCACGGTTCCTTCGAGGCGGCGACACGCGGCGAGCCGGCCTTGCTCGATGGTGGGGTCGTCGGGCGTGCTGCTGCCGGTGCGGCGGACGTCTGCCGCGGTCGCGAGGTGGACTGCGTCCGCGACGCGGCGATGCTGACGGCGCTGGTGCGCAAGACGCTGCGCAACGACGACGACGCGACCCCCGCAGGCTCCGATGTCTCGTCCGCGCCCGAGGAACTTGTCGTGCAGGCCGAGGCGCCGCGGCCCGTTCCCGACCCGCGTCGCCGTGACGTCACCCGGGTGCTGACGCGCCTGCCCTGACGCGATAAGCAAGGGCGGCGGCCGGCGTTGCGGCCCGAGCCTGGAACATGAGCCTGAACGTATGAGCCTGGACGAGATCGTCGACAACTTCGAGCTGCTCGACGACTGGGATGACCGCTACCGATACCTGATCGAGCTCGGGCGCGAGCTGGAGCGGCTGCCCGAGGCCGCGCACAACGACGCCAACAAGGTTCGCGGCTGCGCCAGCCAGGTTTGGGTGGAAACGGATCTGCGCACGGAGCCGGGCGGCGAGCGACGGCTGCACCTGCGCGGCGACAGCGACGCCCATATCGTGCGCGGGCTCATCACGGTGGTGTTCGCCTTGTATTCCGATCGGACGCCGGCCGAGATCCTCGACACGGACGTGCAACCCGTGTTTGAGCGGCTCGGCCTGTCGCAGCACCTGACGCCGCAGCGCTCGAACGGCGTGCGGGCGATGGTCAACCGCATCAAGGCCGACGCCCAACAGGCGGCGCCCTGACGCCGAAGAAGAGACGCCGGAGCAGATACGGGCACGCCTGCCGCACCGACGCGAACGAACGAATCACGGGTGCATGCGGCGATACCATCGTTCTCACAGGCGCGTTCTCACAGGCGCGTTCTCACAGGCGCGTCCTGCGGTGATCGCCTGCCTCGGTGGACGGGCGGGCAGCGCGATCGCTCAATCCCTGCGGCGTCGCTGCTGCCCCAGGCCCGACTGCTTGGCAAGCACCGAGCGCGCTTTGGCGTAGGCCGGCGCGACCATCGGGTAGTCGGGCGCGAGGCCCCATTTCTCGCGGTATCCGTCGGGCGACAAGCCGTATTGCGTGCGCAGGTGGCGCTTCAGCGACTTGAACTTGCGCCCGTCCTCCAGGCAGACGAGATATTCGCTGGTCACGGACTTCCTGGCGGGCACGGCCGGCTTGGGTGCTTCCGCGACGGGCGCGGCTGGCGCCGCCGTCACCCGAAGAAGTGCCGAGTGCACGTCGCTGATGAGCGTCGGCAGGTCGCCGACCGACACGGCATTCTTCATCACGTAGGCCGACACGATGTTGGCCGCATGCTCGATGACATCTTCCGGTACTGCCAACTCGTTCATTGCGCACCACACCTATAGATCAAGTCGACGGGACCGTTGCGCCGACGGCGTAGGTCCGGCTGCTGGCAGTTGCGGAAAGCCTTGCCCATGCAAACCAGCGCGACGATTCGTCATAAAGCATCGCAGGTTGTCTATGCCACAACCCTACGGGCGGCAAGTTATTTGTCCAGCTATGGACGGACGGAAGGCGATGCTGCTAAGTTGTTGTTCGTCCGGTGTATAGTAGCGGCATGTGCTGATCGGGTCGGCCGGGTCGCAATCCTTGGCCGCCCGCCTATATCCTTGGGCAGAGCCGGCGGGTTCGCCCGCCGCAGCGCAGGAGTCGAGGCATGACCAAGTCCGATGCGGGATCGGATCCCGGCAAGATCAGCAGAAGCGACGCGCAGTGGCGCGCGCAACTGACGCCGCAGCAATACGAGGTGACGCGGCGTCACGGCACCGAACGGGCCTTCACCGGACCCTATTGGGACAACCATGCCCCAGGCGTCTACGACTGCGTTTGCTGCGGCCAAACGCTGTTTGACGCCGCCACCAAGTATGATTCGGGTACGGGCTGGCCGAGCTTCAGCGCGCCGGTCTCGCATGGCGCCGTCGAGGAGCACGGCGACCGCTCGCTGTTCATGCGGCGCACGGAGGTGCGGTGCGCCAAGTGCGATGCCCACCTCGGCCACGTCTTTCCCGACGGGCCGCGCCCGACCGGGCTGCGATACTGCATGAACGGTCAGGCCCTCGACTTCCGCCCCGCCGACGAGACGGCCTGACGGATGGCGTCGCGCAGTTCCGACGTGGAGCCGCCTTTCATCGAGCGGATCCCGACCGAACGCACCGTGCACGCGACCGTGCTGCGCGACCCCTACGCCTGGCTGCGGGCCGAGAACTGGCAGGACGTGCTGCGCGATCCCGCCCTGCTGCCGCCGCCGATCCGCGCGGTTCTGGAGGCGGAGAACGCCTACGCCGAGCATCATTTCGATGCTCTCGCCGCCACCCGCGCGGAGCTGCTCGCGGAGATGCGCGGCCGCATCAAGGAGGACGACGCCTCCGTCCCGTTGCCCGACGGCGAGTGGCTGTACTTCCAGCGATACAGGCCGGGCGGGCAACTGCCCCTGTCCTGCCGGAGGCGCGGCGAGGCGGGTGAGGAAGAGATCCTGGTCGATGGCGACCGCGAGCGCGAAGGCCACGCCTATTTCACCATCGGCGAGGTGATGCACGCGCCCGACCACCGCTGCATCGCCTGGAGCAGCGACGCCACCGGGTCGGAGCATTACGAGATCCGGGTGCGCGAGGCGTCGCAAGACCGATCCGATCGCGTGGAGAACACCGACGGCTCGATGGTGTGGATGAGCGACGGGCAGGGCTTCTATTATGTCCGCGTCGATGAAAGTCACCGGACCTGCGAGGTGTTCCGCCACCGGCTCGACGGCTCGCCCGATGTTCTCGTCTTCGCCGAGAACGACCCGGCCTGGTTCGTCGGCATCTCGCGCACGGAGTCCGGCCGCTATGCCGTGATCGCGGTCAACGACCATTCCGCCTCGGAGAGCCACCTCCTCGACCTCGACGATCCTGTCGCCATGCCGGTGTGCATCGAGCCGCGGGCGCCCGGTCGACGCACGACCCTGGCCCACGGCGACCCTGCGGGCGGAACCCGCCTGTTTCTGCGCACCAACGCCGAGGGCGCGGAAGACTTCGAGATCGTATCCGCTCCGGTCAACGCGCCGGCGGACCGGCGCGTCTTGGTCCCGCACCGGCGCGGCCGCCTCATCCTCGGCATGTCGGTCTATCCCCGCCACCTCGTGCGCCTGGAGCGCGAGGATGGCCTGCCACGCCTCGTGGTCAGCGATCTCGACGGGGCGGGCGATACCCCGATCGCGTTCGGCGAGGAGGCTTACAGCTTGGTGCGGCACGGGCGTCTCGACCCGCGAAGCAGCGTCTTGCGCTTCACCTATGACTCGCCGACGACGCCGCGCGAAACCTGGGACTACCACCTCGACACGGGCGAACGAACCCTGCGCAAGCGCCAGCAGCTTCCCAGCGGCCACGATCCCGGCGCCTACGTGACCCGCCGCATTCAGGCGGTGGCGCCCGGCGGCGAGCGCGTTCCCGTCACCATCCTGCACCGGGCCGGCCTCCCCATCGACGGGTCGGCCCCGCTGCTGCTTTACGGCTACGGCGCCTACGGCCACGCCCTGCCCGCCTCCTTCAGCGCCAACGCGCTCTCGCTGGTGGATCGGGGCTTCGTTTACGCCCTCGCCCACGTGCGCGGCGGCACCGACAAGGGCTGGCACTGGTACGAGAACGGCAAGCTTGCCGCCAAACCCAACACCTTCACCGACTTCATCGCCGTCGCCCGCCACCTCGTCACCGCGGGCTACACGACCGAGGGGCGCATCGTGGCGCAGGGCGGCAGCGCCGGAGGCATGCTGATGGGCGCGGTCGCCAACCTCGCCCCGACCCTGTTCGGCGGCATCATCGCCGCGGTGCCCTTCGTTGACGTCCTCAACACCATGCTCGACGCCAGCCTGCCGCTCACCCCGCCGGAATGGCTGGAGTGGGGCAATCCGATCGCCGACGCCGGCGCCTTCGCCGCGATCGCCGCCTATTCGCCCTACGACAACGTGAGCGCGCAGGCCTACCCGCCGATCCTGGCGTTGGCCGGGCTCACCGATCCCCGCGTGACTTATTGGGAGCCGGCGAAGTGGGTCGCCCGTCTCCGCGCCACCATGACGGGCGGCGGCCCCGTGCTGCTCAAAACCAACATGGGCGCCGGGCACGGCGGCGCCGCCGGGCGCTTCGATCGATTGGCGGAGATCGCCGACCAGTACGCCTTCGCGATCGCCTGCGCCGAAGGCGCGTTGGCGCCGCTCGCCGCGACAACGGTGGCCGGCGATGCCGCGCGACCGGATCAGGTTTCGATGAACGCTTTCAGCTCGGCCATCGAGGCGAAGCGGTAGATGCCGGCCTCCGACTGGGCTTCGATCGAGCCATCGGCGTACATGACGTAGGATGTGCCGTCCGCCTCGTATCGCCCGATCACCGCCGGCGCGGGTTCGGCCCGCGGCGGCGCCTCGGCCTTGGCGGCCGGCTCCAGTTCCCGCGCGACTTGATGCACCACCGGGTCGACGCGGGTCGGTTCGCCTACGGCGGCGCGCGCCGGCTCGGGGAGACGCTGGTCCTGCGGAACCTCGGCTGCCAGAAGCTCGTGTGCCGATCCCCGCTCCGGCCCTTGCGCCGGCCTTTCGAAGGACTCGGCCTCGCGCGCGTGGAGTTCGGCCATTTCGCGATCGAGGTCGGCGAAGTTGCGGTCGAGCCAGTCGTCCATGGCGGGCGAGGCGTCAGGCGCGGGCTGCGCGACGGCTGGCTGCGGGGCTGTCGGCGGGGGCGGCCTCTGCTGGGGTAGCGCCTGTTGCGGCGGCATTTGCGCGAATGCCGCCTCGGCGGTCGGGTGGGGCCCTTCGGCGGGAGCGGCGAAGGATGCGGGCTCGACCGCCTGCTCGGCGAGAACGAGCGGTGGAAGGCGTTCCCCTTCGCCGGAGGGCGCCCTCTCGACGCCGTCGAAATAGGGCTCGATCTGCAGGGCCCGGCCGGGTGCCCCGGCAGGGTCCAGTGCCAGCGTCGGCTCGGCCGAGCGCAGCGGCACCGGCGCTTCGCGTCGCGGCAAGCTCACCTCGGGTGCGGCCGGCGGCGGGGCGTGGAATCATCGGTCGAGGCCCACCTGCTCGACCCTCGACCGTCGGGACTTGCTCCATGAATCGCGTCCCCGCGCCGCCCGCCAACTTCCTCGACCTGGGCGATGAGGCGGCCTACGC
>CAXTMA010000150.1:0-9889 GCA_964245015.1 uncultured Beijerinckiaceae bacterium
TGCGGCGCGTTGAGGATCGGCGTCGACATCAGCGAGCCGTAGATGCCGCCGTTGGTGATGGTGAAGGTGCCCCCCTGCATGTCCTCGATGCGGAGCTTGCCGTCGCGGGCCTGTCGGCCCAGCCCGGCGATCGCCTTCTCGATCGCAGCGAGGCCGAGGCGGTCGCAGTCGCGCACCACCGGCACCACGAGGCCCTTGTCGGTGCCCACCGCGATGCCGAGGTGGTAGTAGTTCTTGTGGACGAGGTCCGTGCCGTCGATCTCGGCGTTCACCGCCGGCACGTCCTTCAGCGCGCCCACGCAGGCCTTCACGAAGAAGGACATGAAGCCGAGCTTGGCGCCGTGCTTCTTCTCGAAGACGTCCTTGTACTTGGTCCGCAGCGCCATCACCTCGCTCATGTCGACCTCGTTGAAGGTCGTCAGCATGGCGGCGGTGTTCTGCGCGTCCTTGAGGCGCCGGGCGATGGTTTGGCGCAGCTTCGTCATCTTGACGCGCTCTTCGCCAGCCGGTTGGCCGATGCCCTCGGCCGGTGGAGCCGGCGCCCGCACGGCCGGCTCGGGCGCGCGCGCCTCGGCCTTGGGAGCCTCCGCTTCGGGCGCTTCGACCTTGGGCGCCTCAGCTTTGGCGACCGGCTGATGGGCCAGCACGTCGCCCTTCATCACCTGCCCGCGACGACCCGATCCCGCGACCTCGCCGGGGTCGATGCCGCGGTCGGCGGCGATCTTGGCGGCGGCCGGAGCCGGCGGCATCGGCTTGGGCCCTTTGGCGTCGATCCCGTTGCCGCCGTTCGCCGCCGCGGCGGCCCTGGACGCGGCCGGCGCCGCCTTGGCCGTGTCGGCCGGCTTGGGCGCCGCCTCCGTCACCTCGGCCGTCTTGCTTTGGGTCTTGCCTTCCGTCTTGGCCTGCGCCGGTTTGCCGTTGGCGCCGCCTTCGCTGATCTGCCCGAGCAGGCCGCCGGCCTCCACCGTGTCGCCGTCCTTCGCCGTGATCTCGGCCAGCACGCCGGCGGCCGGCGCGTTCACCTCCAGCGTCACCTTGTCGGTTTCCAGCTCGCACAGCGGCTCGTCGGCGGCCACCGTGTCGCCGGCCTTCTTGAACCAGCGCCCGATCGTCGCCTCGCTCACGCTTTCGCCCAGAGTCGGGACGCGGATCTCAGTGCTCATCTCGATGTGAACCGCCGCGGCGGCCCTCCCTTTCTCGCAGCAATCTCAAGCGAAGGCTTCGTCGGTGAAGGCCTGCATCTGGGCGAGATGCTTGGACATCAGCCCCGTGGCGGTCGCCGCCGCCGCCGGCCGGCCGATGTAGCGCGGACGGGTCTGGCCGTAGTTCACCTGGCCCAGCACCCATTCGAGGTAAGGGTCGATGAAGGTCCAGGCGCCCATGTTCTTGGGCTCCTCCTGCACCCAGGCGACCTGGGCGTTGCCGAAGCGCTGCAGCTCGTTGACCAGCGCCTTCAGCGGCATGGGGTAGATCTGTTCGACGCGCAGGAGGTAGACGTCGTCGATCTCGCGGCGTTCGCGCTCCTCGAAAAGGTCGTAGTACACCTTGCCCGTGCACAGCACGACGCGGCGGATGCGATCGTCGGCGACGAGCTGAACCTTGTGCTCGCCGGCTATCTCCGCCCCATCGCGGAGCAGCCGGTGGAAGCTGGTGCCGGCGGCGAAGGCGTCGAGGCTCGACACCGCCCGCTTGTGGCGCAGCAGCGACTTCGGCGTCATCAGGATCAGCGGCTTGCGGATGTCGCGCTTCAACTGCCGGCGCAGGATGTGGAAGTAGTTCGCCGGGGTGGTGCAGTTGGCCACCTGCATGTTGTCCTCGGCGCAGAGCTGGAGGTAGCGCTCCAGCCGTGCCGAGGAATGCTCCGGCCCCTGGCCCTCGTAGCCGTGCGGCAGCAGGCACACCAGCCCCGACATGCGCAGCCACTTGCGCTCGGCCGAGGAGATGAACTGGTCGAACACCACCTGCGCGCCGTTGGCGAAGTCGCCGAACTGCGCTTCCCACAAAACGAGCGCGTTGGGCTCGGTGACCGAATAGCCGTACTCGAAGCCGAGCACGGCTTCTTCCGAGAGCATCGAGTTGATGACCTCAAAGCGCGCCTGCTCGTCGCGGATGTGGTTGAGCGGGATGTAGCGCGACTCGTTATCCTGGTCGATCAGCACGGAATGGCGCTGCGAGAAGGTGCCGCGCTCCGAATCCTGGCCGCTGAGGCGGACGCGGAAGCCTTCGTCGAGCAGGGAGGCGAAGGCCAGCGCCTCGCCCATCGCCCAATCGATGTTGGCGCCGGTGTCCACCGCCTTGCGGCGGTTGTCGAGCAGGCGCCCGATGGTCTTGTGCAGGTGGAAGGTCTTGGGCACCGTTGTCAGGCGATGGCCGAGTTCGACGAGGCGCGCGCGCTCAACGCCGGTGCGGCCGCGGCGCTCCTCGTCCTGCGCGTTGGCCGAGCGGAAGCCCGACCAGCGCCCGTCTAGCCAATCGGCCTTGTTGGGCTGATAGTGCTGCCCGGCCTCGAACTCGGCGTCGAGCTTGCGCCGCCAGGCGGCCTTGGCCTCGTCCACCGCTTCGCGGGTGATGGTGCCCTCGGCGACGAGCTTGTCGGCGTAGATCTCCAGCACGGTGCGGTGCTTCTTGATCTTCTTGTACATCAGCGGCTGGGTGAACGAGGGCTCGTCGCCCTCGTTGTGGCCGAAGCGCCGGTAGCAGAACATGTCGATCACGACCGGCTTGTGGAAGCGCTGGCGGAACTCCACCGCCACCTTGGCCGCGTGCACCACGGCTTCGGGATCGTCGCCGTTGACGTGCAGGATCGGCGCCTCGATCATCTTGGCGACGTCGGAGGGGTAGGGCGAGGAGCGCGAATAGCGGGGGTAGGTGGTGAAGCCGATCTGGTTGTTGATGATGAAGTGGATGGAGCCGCCGGTGTTGTGGCCCTTGAGGCCCGATAGCCCGAAGCATTCGGCGATCACGCCCTGGCCGGCGAAGGCGGCATCGCCGTGCAGCAGCAGCGGCAGCACGGTGGTCCGCTCGACGAGGTCGTCCTTCTGGTCCTGCTTGGCGCGCACCTTGCCCAGCACCACGGGGTCGACGATCTCGAGGTGCGACGGGTTGGCAGCCAGCGAAAGGTGGACGCGGCGGTCGTCGAAGGTCCGGTCCGACGAGAAGCCGAGGTGGTACTTGACGTCGCCCGAACCCTCCATCTCGACCGGCGTGTAGGATCCGCCCTTGAACTCGTGGAAGATGGCCCGGTGCGGCTTGGCCATCACCTGGGACAGCACGTTGAGGCGGCCGCGGTGGGCCATGCCCAGCTCGATATCCTCGACGCCGAGCGCGCCGCCGCGCTTGATGATCTGTTCGAGGCCCGGCACCATGCTCTCGCCGCCATCGAGGCCGAAGCGCTTGGTGCCGGTGTATTTGACGTCGAGGAACTTCTCGAAGCCTTCCGCCTCGATCAGCTTGTTGAGGATGGCGCGCTTGCCCTCGGGGGTGAAGAAGATCGCCTTGTCCGCCCCCTCGATGCGGGCCTGCATCCAGCCCTTCTCGGCCGGGTCGGCGACGTGGACGAACTCGTAGCCGATGGTGTCGCAATAGGTGCGGCGCAGGATCGGCATCATTTCGCGGATCGTCGCCCAACGCAGGTCGAGCACGCCGTCGACGAAGATCGGGCGGTCGTAATCCTCCTCGCCGAAGCCGTAGGACGAGGGATGAAGCTCCTCGAAATCCTTGGGCGGCACGAGACCCAGCGGGTCGAGCTTGGCATGAAGGTGGCCGCGGGTGCGGTAGGCGCGGATCATCATCAGGGCGCGCACGGAGTCGCGGGTCGCCAGCGCCACCGCCTCGGGCGAGGCGTCAGTCGCGGCCTGGATCGCGGATTGAGCCGCTGCGGCCTCGGTGTTTCCAGCCCCCGGCGTTCCCGCGCCCGCCTTGGCGGCCGCCGCCTTGACGACCAGCTCCGGCTTCAGCTTCGCGGCGATCGTCTCGGCCGCCGCCCAGTTGCCGTCGAGCGCCGACACCAGTTCGCCGTTGGCGGCGATGGGCCAAGCCGGCCGCTTCCAGGCCGGACCCTGCGCGCTGCGCGACACGGCCGCGGGATCGTCGTCGAGATCGGCGAAGAAGGCGCGCCAGTCGGGGTCGACGGACTGCGGATCGGCCCGATAGCTCTCGTGCAGCTGTTCCACATAGGCCGCATTGCCGCCCCACAGGAACGAGGTGCTGGCAAAGCGAGCGTTGCCGCTCCCTTGCTCGAACCGCTGCGCGGTCGGACGATCCGCTCCGCCGCCGGTCCCCCCGCCGCCCGATCCCGTGCCGCCGGTCTCGCTGCCGTCCTGCCGTGCCATACCCATCACCTCCGGCCGCTTACCGATCTCCATCCGGATCGCGGACCACCATCGAGGCGCCCGAAGCGGCGCCGAACGTCATTGTTTCCCGGAGCCCTTCGGGTTCCGGTCAAGTCGCCGGCTGGTCGCGGGTCACGATCAGCGCCCAGATCGTGGCCGGGATCCAGCCGATCAACGTCGCATGCAGGATAACGCAGATGAGGCCCTGAATGATCTTGCCGCGCAGAAACATGGCCAGCCACGGCGCCAGGAAACAGATGAGGATCATCACCAACGGCTGCAACTCCTTCGCACGTCCCGTTCTCCATGGTACAGCCCCGAGCCGAACGGGGGGCTGACGGTTCGCGGCGTCAGCCGCGCAGCATTTCGACCAGCGTCTTGCCCAGCCGCGCCGGCGAGGGCGACACGGCGATGCCGGCCGCCTGCATGGCCTCGATCTTGGATTCGGCGCCGCCCTTGCCGCCGGCGATGATCGCTCCGGCGTGACCCATCCGCCGCCCCGGCGGGGCGGTGCGTCCGGCGATGAAGCCCACGGTCGGTTTGGCCCGGCCGCGCTTGCGCTCGTCGGAAAGGAACAGCGCCGCATCCTCTTCCGCCGCGCCGCCGATCTCGCCGATCATCACGATCGACGTGGTGGCGGGATCGGCCAGGAAGAGTTCGAGCACGTCGATGAACTCGGTTCCCTTCACCGGGTCGCCGCCGATTCCCACCGCCGTGGTCTGCCCCAACCCTTCCCGGGTCGTTTGAAACACCGCCTCGTAGGTCAGCGTGCCCGAGCGCGACACGATGCCGACCGAACCGGGGGTGAAGATCGACCCCGGCATGATGCCGATCTTGCACGCGCCCGCCGTCATCACGCCGGGGCAGTTGGGCCCGATCAGCCGCGACTTCGAGCCGGTGAGCGCCCGCTTCACCTCGATCATGTCGGCGACGGGAATGCCCTCGGTGATGCACACGATGAGGGGAATGCCGGCGTCGATCGCCTCGCAGATCGCATCGGCGGCGCCGGGCGGCGGCACGTAGACGACGCTGGCGTCCGCCTCCGTTTCGCGCTTGGCCTCGGCCACCGTGTCGAACACCGGCAGGCCGAGATGGAAGCTGCCGCCCTTGCCCGGCGACACGCCGCCGACCATCGCCGTGCCGTAGGCGATGGCCTGCTCGGAATGAAAGGTGCCGTTCTTGCCGGTGAAGCCCTGGCAGATGACCTTCGTGTGCTTGTCGATGAGAATGGACACGCGGCGGATCCCCGGCACGAGCGCGGTAGCGGGGCACCGTCGCCGTCCGCCGCAGCAGGTCGGCCGTGATCGCCCTTCGGAGCGCCGGTATAAAGAAAATTTTCGCCGCTCCAACCAAAACTATCGCTTCGGTTCAGCTCCCCGCCCGGTCGGGGTCGGTCGAACGGGCGAGCGATGGGCTTTCGCCGCAACACGAGGAGGCAACGGAGCAACCGGGGCGGGGAGCGTCTGGACAGGGCGGTGACCGCCTGCTAGCTCCAGCGTATTGGCGTGGCTGCGCGGCAACGGCGGACCTGCGCCGTTTTCGCCGGCTGTCAGCACCTGGGCTGGCGCTTTTCTCGCCAACGGCATCGCGGCCCGCGCGCGTGCCCCATCAAGGATCGATGCGTGCAAGTCCTCGTCCGCGATAACAATGTCGATCAGGCGTTGAAAGCGCTGAAGAAGAAGATGCAGCGCGAGGGCATCTTCCGCGAGATGAAGCTGCGCGGGCACTACGAGAAGCCGTCGGAGAAACGGGCCCGCGAGAAGGCGGAGGCCGTGCGCCGCGCCCGCAAGCTCGCCCGCAAGAAGATGCAGCGCGAAGGGCTGCTGCCCGTCAAGCCGAAGCCGGTGCCGGGCGCCCGCTGAGGCTGCGGCCCGGTTCCGCGTCCCGCCGACCCCGCGCCTTCACGCTTTCTCAACGAGACCGGCGTAATCCGGGGTTAAGCATGACCGCGGTGTCCAATTCTTGCCGGATTGGTCGGTCTTAACCCCTTCGGATCGTGCGGGACCTTGATCGGCGGTCGACGAGGACTGAAATGGCCGTAGCGCTCAAATTTGTTCGAAGCACCCCGGATCGGGGCTGCCTGGCGGCCGTGATGGCGGC
The DNA here is from genome assembly GCA_964245015.1 of uncultured Beijerinckiaceae bacterium. GTDB lineage: Bacteria > Pseudomonadota > Alphaproteobacteria > Rhizobiales > Beijerinckiaceae > RH-AL1. The sequence goes on from CAXTMA010000150.1 coordinate 6,432, forward strand.
CCTGCTCGCCGGCAGCCTCGCCGGCTGCGGGGGTGGCGCGGGCGTCGCCGGCGTGCCGGGCACCGGCGTCGCCGAGATCACCAACGAATCGCCGCAGGCCGCCTCGGCCAACCTCGCCTCGCTCACCGACGTGGTGGAGCGCAACCCGCAGAGCGTCGAGGCGCTGACCACGAGGGGGGTGGCCTACGCCCGCGTCGGCCAGTTCGACAATGCCGTGCACGACTTCAGCCGCGCCATCCAGCTCGATCCCAACAGCGCCGCCGCCCTGACCGACCGCGCCCTCGCCTACCGGCAGATGAACCGCAACGACGCCGCCCTGGCCGATTTCAACCGGGCGATCTCGGCCAACCCCAATCACGCGCCGGCCTATCTCGGCCGGGCCAACCTGGAACGGACGCAAAACCAGCTCGCCGACGCGAAATCCGACCTCGATCAGGCGATCCGCCTCAATCCCGAGGACGCCCAGGCCTTTCACGCCCGCGGCCTCGTGTACCAGCGCGAAGGCAACCAGACCCTCGCCATCACCGACTTCGACAATGCCATCGACCGCGACCCCTTCAAGGCCGCGCCCTACCAGGCGCGCGGCGAAAGCCTGATCGCGGTGGGCAAGTCCGCCAAGGCGATCGAGGATTTCAACGCCGCCCTCAACGTCAACAACAAGAACGGCAACGCCTGGGCCGGCCTCGGCCTCGCCTACGAGAAGCAGGGCAATCGCGGCAAGGCGGTCGAGATGTACCAGCGCGCCCTGAGCCTGGACCCGCAGAACCAGATGGCCACACAGGGTCAGGCTCGCCTGGGCCGCGCCTGAAAAGGCTGGCGGCCGCGACGCCGCGGCGCCTACAAGGCCGGGGCACCCACGAGATTGGGTGCCGCGGGGGACGGCGCGTCGCGCTTCTGCCGCGCGTGAAGGGACGACAGGCCCGCTCGCCAGCTGGCTTGACCAATGAAAGGTCTCACCCCTCCTTGACGCGTTTCACGGGTCGGCTCGCCGGCCTCTGCGCCATTGTTCTGCTCGCCGGCTGCGCCGGTCATCCCCACGGCGTGCTGATGCCGGTGCTGGCGGATGCGCCGGGCACCAGCCGGGTCAACGTGATCGTGGCGACCACGCGGGAGCGCGACGCTTCGCCCGGCGTGCTGTTCAACGGCAAGCGCAGCGAGGCGATGGCCTTCGCCGCCGTGGACGTGTCCATCCCACCCGACGCGTCCCGCACCGTGGGCGAGGTGCAGTGGCCCAAGACCCTGCCCGGCAATCCGGCGCTGGATTTCGTGAGCAAGCACACGGCGGTGATCGACCGCGCGGCTGTGATGAAGCTCGTCGAGGACGGGGCGCGGCGCGCGCCCAAGCGGCAGGTCCTCGTCTTCGTTCACGGCTTCAACAACCGCTTCGAAGATGCGGTCTACCGCTTCGCCCAGATCGTGCACGACTCCGGCACGCAGGCCGTGCCGGTGCTGTTCACCTGGCCTTCGCAGGGCAGCGTGCTTTCCTACGGCTACGACCGGGAGTCCTCGACCTATTCGCGCAACCAGCTCGAAAGCGTGCTGCGCGGGCTCGCCGCCGACCCGCAGGTCGGCGAAGTGTCGGTGCTGGCCCATTCCATGGGCAACTGGCTGCTGCTCGAAAGCCTGCGGCAGATGGCGATCCGCGACGGGCGGGTGCCGGCCAAGATCAAGAACGTGCTGCTGGCCGCGCCCGACGTCGACGTCGACATCGCCCGCGAGCAGATCGCCGACATGGGACCGTCCAAGCCGGCCTTTGCGCTGTTCGTGTCGCGAAGCGACAAGGCCCTCGCCCTGTCCAAGGACGTTTGGGGCGGCAGCGCCCGGCTCGGTGCCATCGACCCGCTCAAGGAGCCGTACCATTCGCTGCTGGTGAAGGATCGCGTCGCCGTCTACGATCTGTCGCTGCTGGGCGCCGATGGCGGCCTCAACCACGACACCTTCGCCACCAGCCCGGAGATCGTGGGACTGATCGGCGCCCGCCTCGCCCGGGGACAGACCGTCACCGAAGGCGGCCAGCGCTTCAGCGACCGCCTGTTCACCGGCGCCGGCGGCGCCGTCGGGGGCGTGACCGGCCTGATCCTGAGCGCGCCCGCGAGCGCGCTCGACCCGGATGCCCGGGACAGCTACGGTGTCCGCTTCCGGCAGTTCGGCAGCGACCTTTTCGGCCGCTGATCTCCGCCAACCGGCCTTCAAGCAGCCTTGCCCGAGCCCGCTGAGGCGGCGTGGTCGCGATCAGAAGTTGACGCAGGCCGAACTGTCGGCCCGTAGCACGGAGGTTTGGTGAAAGCGGGCCTTGTAGATCGCGCGGATCGCGTCGACCTTGGCGTCCGCGGCCCGGCCCGGCTTGTAAAAGATCACCATCACCCGCGAGCGCTCCCTTACGAGGCCGCGCGAACCCAGCCATTGACCGGCCGCGTCGGTGCTCGTCAACCCATCGGGGAAGCGCTGCGTCACCACCTCCGCGAGGAAGCGGGTCCAGGACGACCGGTCGACCCGGCCGGCGCCGAAGAAAAGGTCGACGCGCGCCATCCGCATCGCCCCGCGCGGGCAGGGCGGGTCCGCCCGCGCCGGCGTGCCCGTCGTAGAAAAAAGAACGGCGATCACGAGGATCGCCGCCGGGATAGTCGCCGCCTGGCGAGGATGTCGCGGCGCGCTGCCCGCTTGAGCATCGGACCCTGAACCGGGTCCGGTCCGATGTTCTAGCCTGTTGTGTGGCATCGGATTTGTCCGAAGACCGCTGCGCACTTTTCGGTCCGATGCTTTAGGCCAAGCACCGCGCTCGCGAGCGTGGGCGCTACTTCGCCGCCATTTTCTGGATGCTGTCGAGGCCGCCCTGGTAGATGCCGGAGATCGCCTGGTTGGCGGCGTCCTCCTTGCCCTTGTCGGGCGTGTAGGTGCTCGACCACTCGACCTGCGAGCCCTCGCCCTTCTTCGTCACCTTGAGGGTCGACTTGTAGCCGGTGATGGGCAGCGGGCTCTTCTGGATCTCGTAGCTGTACTCCATGCTGCTGGGCTTGTTGGCCGTCTGCTTCTCGACGAAGGTGCCGGCACCATCCTTGGTCACCAGCGTGCGCACGCCGTTGTGTTCCGTGCACTTGCCGATCGCCGGGTGCCAGTCCTTGATCGAACAGAACGGCCCGATCATCGCCCACACCTTTTCCGGGGGAGCGGCGACATCGATCATCTTGTCAACGGAAGCGGCCCAGGCCGAGAAAGTGCCGCTGCTCAGGATCGCGGCGGTCATGGCCGCCAGGGTCAGTTGGGTACGCATGATGTCTCCCGTCAGCCGCTGATGGGCCTGTTATGCGCGATAAAATTTCGCACGACGGGTTATGTCGAGCGTCGCCGTGGATTGTCCAGTCGAGCTCAAGTCGTAAATCCCTCCGCGCAGGCTCGCCCATATGACCGCCGGAGCATGCGACCGCCGGAGCATGACCTCCGGCACCGGTCAGCGCGAC
>CAXTMA010000151.1:0-9811 GCA_964245015.1 uncultured Beijerinckiaceae bacterium
GATTCGAACCCCCGATAGGCTTGCACCTATGCCGCATTTCGAGTGCGGTGCATTCGACCACTCTGCCACCTCTCCAGCTAGAAATCCCGTTCAAAACAGTCAGTTATGGCCTAGTTAATGACTGCCCTCAAGGCTTACACCTACAGCCGCGAAGCCAAGATTATGGCTAAGCAGGTTCGCGTTGGCAGGCCGACGCTTCATCCGCTTAGCTCTTTGCTAGACCGCAGGTTTTGATCGCAAAACCGCGGGGCATTTTTGCGAAACTTGCCTAGTTCGTTCATAAGGAGAGATAGTGCGGATGTCCAGCCTGACCTATGCGCTGGTGGACACCTGGATGGCTTCGGCCTACCGGGCCCGAAGCCGCTGTTGAAGAAGGTCGAGACCATCGCCGATGCCGTCCGCACGGATCGCGCCGTCGCCGACAAGCCCGTGATGCGGGACTACGTTGAAATCCGGCACGAGGCGGGCTCGTGGACCCGCGCGCGCCGGGCGGTGGTGCGCGTCGAGGCGACCCGGCTCGGCCTCCGCTTCACAAACCTCGGGCGCGGCTCGCCCGAGTGGATCTACGACAGTCAGAACTCAAGCCCATGGGCAGGCCGGGAACCCGATCAAGCCGCGCAAGGCCCAACTGCGGTCCGACCGCACCTCGTGCCGCTCGGCGCTCGCCAACCGGGTCCGCCTCGTCCTGCGCACGGCCGCCGACTGGCTGATGCCGGCGGTGAGGGACGCCGTTCCCAAGGTCCGCGACCTTGCCGGGGCCGAGGTCGCGACGGTGCGCCCGCGGCTGCTCAAGATCGCCGCCAGGGTGGTGGAAACGCGTCCCCGCGTGCGCCTCGCCTTTGCCGCGGCCTGTTCCGAGGCCAATCTCATCGCTGGTCTCGCGTTGGCCTTGCTCGGCGACGGATCCGATCCACGGGGCCGAGCCCCTCGAAACGAAATTCTTCCGTCTCTCCAGCGCCGCACCCTCATCATCAGAACCAACAGCCGGCGCTGTCCACCGACCACACCCTCGCGCCCTCCACGCTCGACGCCGCCGACCGCCGCGCCAACCAACACCCTGATAGATTATGGGCGGCTAGGCAGCCTATTCGCCTGCTCAGTTCCCCAAATTGAACGACACGAGTTCAAGCCGTTCCACGCTCGTATGATTGGGGCAGCGCAGCCGATACCGCCAGGCCAGTCGCCTGCCCTTGCATCGGGGTGACGCCGGTCCTTAATGCAGGGATGTTCCGCGGGCGCCCGATGAACGGCAGCGGGCAAGTCGGACTTGTCGCGGCGGAGCAGGCGAGCAGAGGTGGCATGGCGGCTCATCTTGGCAGGAACGCGACCGGCCTCCCTGCCGCATCGCCACAATTTGACCGGAGGAACGGGCGTTGGCGTCGGGCGACGCATCGAACATTCAGCTCCTACCAAGGCGGAAGCCGCGCGACACTCAATGTGCAGCCAGGGTCGGCGGTCCCCGGTGCAAATTTCCATTCGCTGGACAGGTCACAATCTCGACATACCTCTGCGATACCGAGCCATCGATCTTGATGAGCGGTCATCGTCGGTCTACCATCGGCGCAATCAGACAAGCTGTTCAGATATTATAAAAAGGAAGTCGATACATGACGAAGTCGGAAGGACTTCATGCCAGCCATGGCGTCGAGAAGATCGTTACTTTGTTCGACAACCCGCATTATGCACGACTTGCGACTGAGTCGCGCGAGCACTTCAAGAATGCCGATCCATTCCCACATATTGCCCTCGATAACTTCTTGCCCGATGATGTCGCGGCCATCCTGGGCGCAACCTATCCTGACCCTAACGACAGCACGACCCGCTGGAAGACACATTCGAATAACAATGTTTCGCGCAAGTTCGTGGAAGACGTGTCGGCGCTCGCTTTGCCAATGAGGTTATTCGCGAACGCTGTTACCTCGCGTGAATTCCTGTTGTTTCTCGAAACGATTTCCGGGATCGACTGCCTCCTGCCCGATCCCTATTTCATCGGCGGCGGCGCGATGGCGACCGGCAGGGGCGAGTTCCTCAAGGTACACGCCGATTTCGACTGGCACCATAAGCTGCAGGCTCATCGGCGTCTGAACGCGCTCTTCTATCTGGCGCCCGACTGGCAACCCGAGTGGGGCGGTAACCTCGAGCTGTGGTCCAAGGACATGTCGCAGCGGGTTCAGAGCATCGAGCCAAAATTCAACAGAGTCGTTATTTTCGAGGTGACCGACGACGCCAATCACGGGCAACCCGAGCCGCTTACGACGCCCGATTCTATCTACCGCCGGGTCTTCAGCGCATTCTACTATACAAGCCGGAAGTCAGACCATGACTGGAATGCCCCGCACTTTACGCTCTACAAACCCGAGAACTCGCCCTACGGCATGAGTTTGCAGAAGGATTATGCCGCAAAGGCTGAGTAGGGCGCCGGACGGCGTCCCGAGCGGCGCGGCCGCCCCGGACGCGGAGTCTCAACGGCTCATTGGCCGGCCGAACCGGAGCCGGCCAAGCCACTTTGGCATCGGTTGCATGAATTTCGGTTGGCAGGTCGACGGCTGCCGAGCCCGCACCATCGTGCGAGAGGCGATCGAGGCGGGCGTGGACTTCTTTGACACATCCGTCAGCTACGGCCGCGGCGCGAGCGAGACCATGCTCGGCACCGCTTTGCGCGACCTCGGCTGTCGTGACAACGTGATCGTCGCAACTAAGTTCGGCTCGCCCGCAACGCCCGACGCGCGCGCGCATGAGGTCGGCAACAGCCGCGAGATCGTCATCAAGCACTGCGAGTTGAGCCTCGCGCGGCTCGGCACCGACCGCATCGACTTGATGCAGATGCATCATCCCGATCCGGCGACGCCCTTCGAAGAAACGTTGGAGGCGCTCGAGACGCTCCTGCGCCAGGGCAAGGTGCTGCGGGTCGGGCTGTGCAATCTCCAAGGTCCGCAACTCGCGGCGGCGGTCGCCCTCGCGCAGAGCCGCGGCGATATCACGATCCACAGCCATCAGGTGCGCTTCAACCTCCTCGACCGGCGGGCGGAGGCTCAAGCCTTGGCCGAAGCGCGTGCCCTCGGCATCGCCAGCTTGGCCTACGCGCCCCTCGCCGAGGGTTTCCTGTCTGGCCGCTACCGCCGCGCGGAAGCATTCCCTCCCGGCAGCCGATTCGCCCTAGCATCGGCCGTGAACCGCTACGAGCAGCGGTTCACGGCCGATGTTGAAACCAAGCTCGCGCTCATCGACGAGGTCGCACGCGCATGCGGCGTCGCTCTCGCGACACTGGCGCTCGCTTGGCTGTGCCGCCGGTCCGACGTCGACCGGATCATCATTGGGCCGTCGACCGCGGCGCAGGTCCGAGCTTTAACGGCTGTCGAGGCGGTGACGCTCGGCGATGAATCGGTGCGTAGGCTCGACCAGATTGTTCCCCCGGGCACATTCCATGCGTAAGCGACCCCGTCGTCTCGCGGTCGGCCCTGCAATGGTACGTTTCACGATGCTCGGCCGCGTCTCGACGGCTCCGGTTCGAGAAGCAGCATCGAAATGGTCGGGCCCGGTGCCGCGTATGGCGCCAACCTCGTGCCATCATCCGCCTTCGATGCGGACCCGGCGGCTTTGTCGTTGCGCCGCAGATCGCTGGGCGCTACATCGCAGACGACCGCGCCGCTGCCTCGCGCGCTTCCTGATCGCACCGACACTTGCAAGGCAACGCGCGATGCGGATGGCCGCGATCTTGGCCAAACCAAGCGGCGGCCAAGCGTCCGCGACGGCTGGCAGTCCGATGATCGGTTCATTGTAGGGGCACATTCCTCGTTAGGAGCAGGTATGACAAAACGCCGTCTCACCGAGCAGGAAACACTGTACAACGCCGAGCGGGAGGCCCTGATCTCGTCATGTAGCCCGTCCTACATCGCGGATGCGCCTTTCGTGTTCGCCAACCGCATCCAGATCACGTCGATGCTGTCGAGGATTGAGCTGTTCAAGATGATCCTCGACGTGCCGGGCGCAATCGTCGAGTGCGGGGTATTTAAAGGTAATTCGCTGATGCTGCATCTCCAGCTCTCGTTGCTGCTGGAGCCCTACGCCATCAATCGGAGCATCTACGGCTTCGACACCTTCGGCGGCTTCCGCAGCATTGACAAGGAGGCCGATCCGGCCGACATCAACGAGACGATGTTCTCGGATACCAACTCCGAGGTGCTACAGAAAAGTATCCTCCTTAACGACATCATCCGCCCGGTTAACCGCATTCCCCGATGCGAGATCATCAAGGGCGACATCGTCGCGACGGTTCCCCAGTTCGTCAAGGATAAACCTGAGCTTTGCGTGGCGATGCTTATTCTCGACACCGACCTGTACCAGTCAACGAAGGTAGCGCTGGAAGCATTCCTGCCATGCATGCCGAAGGGTGCGGTCGTCGTGCTGGATGAGGTCGCCTACCGGCACTTCCCCGGCGAGACACAGGCCCTGAAGGAGGTCGTCGGCCTGTCGAATATCGAGCTGAAACGCTTGCCGTTCGACGCTTCGGTCGGATATTTCAGAGTCTAGCCTGCAGCTTGATCAACTGCTTTTGGCCGTCTTGGTTGAGATAAGATGATGGCTGGCGAGAGCTGACAGGAGCAGTGTAGTGACTGCGGCTGACTTCCTCGGGTTGTCACCGCTCGGTTCTGGCCTGGGGGCAGTCTGGCCAGCTTGCGAGGGTCCTGGGCAGTGGCGACGAAGAAGAACTTCTTCCCAGGTGTCGTGTGGTTCGCGCAAGCACAGCCGGTTGCGCTTCAGGCGCGCAAACAGCATCTCGATCTTCTTTCGCCGGCGCCGCGAGTCCAGGTAGGCGCCGTGTTGGCGTTGTCGCTCGCCATCACCCGCGCCCTCGTGAATGGAAGAAGCGATCTTGCGCATCGGCTTGTTAGGACAGGAGCGCGGCCGTAGGATGCAGGCATTCCACTCAGTCTTGCGGGCTCAATATCTGGAGTGCCATCAGCTGATGGCCGCTTCTTAACGGCTTTCCCTGTCGATAAACGGCGCAGCTCGCGGCCGCTCGGGCAAGTGTAGATGTTGCGATCAACGTTATAAGTGTGAACAACCGTGCAACAGGGTCTGGCGCGATCTCGATGACATCTGCCGGTGGCGTTCCGCTGATGTGTCAGCAGGATCATCATGCATGCAGCCTTTCGGTTCTCCTCCCTGATCCCCGGCGGCTTGGCTGTCGATCACACCGTTGAGGCAGCCTTGACCCAGGGTCCCGTCCCAGTGCTGTTTGACAGTCATGTGGATAGTCAGCACGCTCAAAGGTGCCGTCACTGCGCGCTGACTTGGCAAACACCAAGCCATGCGGGTGGATGTCACGCTCACAGATGAATTAGGCGAGCATCTCCGCCAAGCATGAGCTGGCGCGTGCGATCAATCATGCGCTTGGCCGCAGTTACCTCTTCCTGCCGCACGGCGGCGGTCGCCTACACATCCGAAATCATGGCTGTAAGGCAGCCTTTCCGACACGAATCGTCATGCTTAACCGCCGCTCGTGTGAGCTCGCATGTCGGGCGACGGACGCCGCTCACGCGGTGTCCTGACCGGCGTTGATCCTGGCGCGCGCGAGATAGTGCCTCAGGGGATTGTCGATCGTCTCGGCTAGCTGCGAGTGCTGGCCGAGGTACCATTCGGTCAGGAAAAGCGGGTGTGGATCTCGCCGCTCCTGCGCGCCGTTCTCGACATAGTGCAGAAGCGGATTGACGCCTGCCGCCCTGACGTCTGGATACTGCTCCAGATACCAAGCACAGTCGAACATCCTGTTTGGTTTACGTCCTTCTCGCACTCCGAAGCGGATGAAGTGGAACAGCGGATCCATGCCTGCCGCGCGAACGTCGGGGTAAGCCGCTAGGTAGTAGTCCGCATCAAAGAGCGAACTCGAACGCAGGGCGGCTGTCATCCCACGATGCTTGCGCGAGATGAAGTGCACGAAAATCTGCGACGAGAACGTACGGAGACGGTGTATTGCGATCACGTCCGCACCATGTCGAAAATATCCCAATAGGCAAATTCGGGGCGCCGCCGGACCGCCCGCGATCTCGATCCCTCCCAATGGCAGTCCAGAGTACTCATGCGGGCGGCGCAGACCTCGACCGTGGTACACCTGACGGGGTGTTTGATGGCGAACGGTTGTAGACCGGCGCAGCCCCGGATCGGATCGCGACAACGAGCTGGGACCGTGCGACGCCGCCGGCGCGCGAGCCGCCCCGGATGTAAGGGTCCAGAGTGCAGCGCGACGAGTCGAGTCTAGACTGCTTCGGCTGCTCCGTCCAGGCTTGGAGAACGGCTTCGCGGCACATCGGCTCTCGCATGCTCTTCAACTGGTGGGGGCGACGCGCAATCGCAGCTGTAGAGGATCGACTCTGTGATCGAGAGAGGAGGGTTGCGTCAGGGCTGGAATCTGAACAAGTGTCGCGCTCGCAGCCCGCTCTCTGCGTAGCGCCGCGCGAAGCGAAGGCGGCGGGGCTGCCTTGGTCGTCAGACAAGCGGAGGCCTGTGATCGGCTCGTTCAAGCCAGCCTGCCCGGCATCGGGCGCCGCGGGAAGAAGCGACCGTCGCGTCCGATCTTGCCCGCGTGCTGAACGGCGCTCCAGCGGGACCGTTCGGCCAACTGCGCGCCAGCGGTTCGCGGGTCGGCAAATCCTACTGCGCCTGCTGCTGCTCCTTTCATTCGCTATCCGGCCGAATGGGAGTCTCGCCGTTGAGATAGGAGGTGCGGACCTCTCGCTCGCACGCCAAACCGTCACCGACGCGACCCTAGTGCGGCGGCAGTCGTACAACTACGCCCCCGCCGTCATCCACGAACCGTCCGGCTACCACCTCTACTGGTGCGGCGGCGTCGCCGGCGACTTCATTCTGCATCTCGGCGCCAAGACGCTCGACGGCCCGTGGACGGCGGCGACCGCCGGGCAGGTAGCCGATGAAGCGCTTCGGCCGACGAACCATCCCCAGGACTTCGACGCGCTGCACACCTGCGATCCCAACGTGATCAAGGTCGGTAAGCGCTACTACCTCTATTACACGGCCGAGCAGGCTGACGGCGGCCTGAGCACGATCGGTGTCGCCGTTAGCAGTGATGCCGTCCATTTTGAGCGGATCGGCTCCGGTCGACCGATCGTATCGTCGGCCATGACCAACAGAGAGTGGGCCGCCCGCAAGCTGACCTACGGCGCCGGGCAGCCGGCGGCGGTCATGGTTGGATCCTACGTCTACCTGCTGTTCACCGACAGCACCGGCAGCGGCGCCAACCCTGTCAACGGGGCAGGCCAATTCGTTCTTCGCTCGCGCGATCCGAGCTTCGGCACAAATGTAGAGGAGCTGACGGCCGGGGGCTGGGTGCCGCGCCCGCCCGGACAGCATTCGGCGGAGTACTCGGTGCTGGAAAGCTTTGGGATCGACCTCGGCTTTGATAGGGCGAGCGGCCTACTCGTTGCCGTGTCCGACAGCACACGGGATCAAGCCTCAGTGTACCTGCTGGAGCCTGAAACCTTCCGCAAGGTGGCCGGCAGCGCGCTGGCGCTACACTGGCGGGAAGGGCCCGGACTGGTTGTTGAGGCCGATAAGTCGCTGCAGCGGCGGCCGGCCTGCGACGAACTGGACCTGCGGGTTCTCGCGGCTCAGGGCCCGTCGGACGACCCCTTCGGCTGGCACGCGATCGGGATGTCGGCCGCGACCTTCACGTTGAAGCACGCTTGCGCCGAAGGCCGCAGGTAACGTCAACTCCCCCAGCGCATTCGGCCGCTCGATCACTCCCGAGCGGGAGGCGATCCCACCAGCGTTGTTCCGCCTTGTTTCGCGTATGTCCACCTAAACGGGAACGGCACAGCCCGCCGCTGCAGCCGCGGAACAAACGCATCGGAGCCAATCGTGAGATTGCTCGAAATTCCTGCCGTCCCTACTACGTTGCTCGCGTCTGACGCTATCCCGATGAACAGACCGATAACGCCATACCGAAGCTGTCCCGTGATTGCGGGAGAGGTCGTCTGAAAGAATGGGTGATGTTCGAACTCTCAGAGAATGGATATCGTTTCGATAAGGAGGACGGCGTCTGGCTGCCCACCGGGGAGCGGTTGTCGTTCGGGTACACCGACGGCGGCGCCTTCGAGGCCGACCTCCTGCAGACAATTCGGTCGGCGTCCGACGTTTCGGTGTACTCGGCCGAACTGATCAGCAGGATCGTCGACTGGCCCAGCCTTTACCATCTCTCCTCGCGCCGCTCCAACCTGCTGCGCCCCGTGCTGCACCACTGTGTCGGGCCCGTGCTGGAGGTGGGTGCCGGCTGCGGCGCGATCTCCCGCCTGCTCGGCGAATGCCATATCGACACGCTCGCCCTCGAGGGCAGCCCTAACCGCGCACGGATCGCGGCGGCGCGATGCCGCGACCTTCCGAGCGTCCGGTTCGTGGCCGACAGGATCGAGAACCTACCCTCCGGCACGTCCTTCCAGACCATTATCCTGGTAGGGGTGCTCGAATACGCCCGCATGTACTCCCAAGATGCGCCGAGCGTCGATCCTTGCGATGCGATGCTGGCGCGGCTGCGCGGCCTGCTGCGGCCGGGCGGCAAACTGATCGTCGCAATCGAGAACCAGCTCGGCCTCAAGTACCTCGCCGGCTATCCGGAGGACCACGTTGGCGAGCGGATGGCTGGCATCGAGGACCGCTACGCGCCGCAAGGTCCCGTCACCTTTGGACGCCACGAGCTGTGCGCCAAGCTCGGACGCGCGGGCCTCAGCCATCAGCATTGGTGGTATCCCTTCCCCGACTACAAGCTTCCCCGCTTCGTGCTTGCGGAGCGGGGTCTGGCCGACGACGTCCAAACTGATTTTGCAGCGCTGCTGTCGGCAACAGCCCTGACCGATCCGCAACGCCCCGCGACGACCTTCTTCTCGCTACAACGGGCTTGGCCGCTGGTGGCGCGCAACCGCTTGGCAGGCGAACTGGCCAACTCCTTCCTGGTAGTCGCATCCGAGCGGGAAATAGCCGACGATGACAACGTCGCATTCTACTTCAACGACAGCGACGGCCGGCACGCGAGCTTCAACAAGTCTCTCCGCTTCTTCCTAGAGCAAGGCGAGATGAGGATCGCCCGTTCCAAGCTGTCTGCCGACGCCGTGCAGCCCGCCGGCGTGAGCGCGACGTGGGCGGACGAAACGTTCCAAGCCGGCGAGCTGTGGCACGAGCGCCTCGTGCGTTTGGTAAACCAAGCGGGGTGGGACAGCGAAGATGTGATTGGCTGGGCATCGGTATGGTGGAAGTTCCTGATCGACACACTCGGCATCGCCAGGGTCGAGCGCGCCGAGATGATTCCCGGCACTTTCATCGACGCCATCCCACGCAACCTAATCGTGTCTCAGCAATCCAAGTCGTTCTTCGACCAGGAGTGGTCGGTGAAGCCCTCGATCGAGCTCGGCCACCTGCTGTACCGTTCGCTTCTCGACGCCTTCTGGGGCATCGAGTGGTGGGCGCCGCCGATGAGTGGCCGCACCTACACCTTCGGTGAGTTGATCCTTGAGGTTTCCTACGGCCTCGGCATCTGGCTTTCGAGCGATGACCTGCGCCGGTATCACGAACTCGAGTCGCAGTTCCAGCTCCGTGTCCTGGGCAGACCGCCGTACGCGCCCCGTGATCCGAACTACACCGCGACGATCCGGCTGCGGCCGGAGTTGGGCGAGTTGGCCAGTCTTTCCGAACGGATCGGGTCGCTGCAGGCGACGGTGGGCGCCTTGCAGACGGAGCAGGAGACGTCCCGGGCGGCGGTGGGCACCTTGCAGGGAGACAAGGAGGCGCTGCAGGCGACGGTGAG
>CAXTMA010000152.1:0-9789 GCA_964245015.1 uncultured Beijerinckiaceae bacterium
GTCCCGCCCTCCCCGCAATGGATCCTTCAACGCTCGCGCCTGCCGCGCACGGGCACGCCGCCTCGACGTCGGAGGCTGCCTTGCTCGCCATCGGCGACGACGCGTTGCAGCCTCGAACGTCGGTTCCACCACAGGACGTGGCAGAACCCGACGGAGTGCCGCCGGCCGGGCGCGTCGCCACAACGGCGACCGCCAAGCGCCGCGAGCCTTTCGCCTGGGTGCGCACCAAGCTGCGGCCGGGCGAGAAGTGGAAGCGGCGGCTGCCGAAAGTCGCGTGGTAGACGCCTCCCACCCGATGCTTGGCAACAAGTGCCGGATCCGAAGATCGACCACCGCGAAAGACGCAGCCGACGATCTTTGCAAGTGAGGATCGCAGCACACATATCTTGCTCAGGCCATGTGGCCGTGAACAGGCAGCCAGATCCTTCCATGTCGACCGCTCCGTCCCTTTCCGGCTTGCCCAGGCCCAGCCTTCGCAAGCGACTTGCACCCCTCGCGACCGTTGCTTTCGTCGCTCTGGCTTCCCTCGCGCTCGTCGCCCCCGTCGAGGCGCGGCTCGGCGGGGGCGGCTCGTTCGGCAGCCGGGCATCGCGCACCTTCAGCGCCCCCGCGGCCACGCCGACCGCACCGCGCGTGGCACCGATCGAGCGTTCGCAGACGGCGGCTCCCTTCAACAATGGTTTTGGCAGCAACGGATTCGGCGTGGGCCGTCCCGGCTTCTTCGGCGGTGGCTTCGGCCGCGGGCTGATCGGAGGCTTCCTTGGCGCCGGCCTGTTCGGCATGCTCTTCGGCCAGGGCCTGTTCGGTGGCATGGGCGGCGGCTTTTCCCTGATCGGGCTGCTGCTGCAGATCGGCCTGCTGTACCTCGCCTTCCGCTTCGTCATGGGCCTGATCCGGCGCCAGCCGGCGTTCGGCGGCGCAGGCCGGTTCGGCTTCGGCGGCCCGGCATCCATCGGCGGCAGCGGTGGGCCGGCGCCGCGCGGCGTACCGATTTCGATCGCACCGGACGACTACCAGGTCTTCGAACAGCGTCTGATGGAAAGCCAAGCGGCTTATTCCAACCGCAACCTTCCCGCCTTGCGGCAGGTCGCGACGGCCGAGATGGCCGGAAACTTCGCTCAGGAGCTTGCCGGAAACGATCGCCGCGGCGTGGTGAACACCTTGTCCGACGTCCGTCTCCTTCAAGGCGACTTGTCGGAGGCTTGGCGCGAAGGTGGTTCGGACTATGCCTCGGTGGCGATGCGCTTCTCGCTGGTCGACGTCACCTCGGAACGGGTGTCGGGTCGGATCGTGTCCGGCAATCCGGACGCGCCGCAGGAGGTAACGGAAGTATGGACGTTCGCGCGGCCAAGCGGCGCCGGCGCGAGGGCCTGGGTTCTTTCAGCGATTCAGCAGACCTGAGCCCCGGCGCGGTCGGGAAACGGCCACCGGCTCGGGGGAACGCTCGTTTACCGCTCGCCGAGCTTGTTCGGAAAAGGACGATCCGCGACCTCGAACCTGGAGTATCCTCGCGCGACTTCCCTTGAGGATGGCGTATCATGACCAAGGACGCGTTGCCTCCGACGCAGGGTGAGGTCCCGATGCCCTCTCGGGCCGCCGCCCCTTCGTCGTCGCTCCAATCTCCCGCCGCTCATCCTTCAAGTGCCGTTGATACCCTGAAACAAGCGATGCGTCGGGCGCGTCAGGACAATGCCGAGCGTGCGAGCGTGGTATCCGATCTGCGCACCGCCCGGTTCGGTCGGTTGGAACTGCTGTACGAGGCACTGAAGCCGCTCGTCGCCCAGATTCCTGCCGATGTCGACACTATCGATGTCGGGCTCGTGCCGACGCTCAATCCGCGCCTCTTCATCGACATGATCGGCTTCATCGAGATGGGGCGCGATGCCCGGCAGTATCGTCTGCTGCAGGATACGCGCACCGGCCGCATCACCCTCGCCGAGAGCGAGGATGTGGACACGATGGTGGACGCGGTCACCGACTACGTCGCCCGCCGCCTCCTCGAACGCGACAAGGCGCTGGCCGCCGACACGCCGATATCGGTCGGTGCGGCTCCCCGCCCGGCCGCCGTGCCCGCCGGATCGCGACCTCTCAGCACGGTGACGGTCGTGCCCGGTCCAGGATCCGAGCGGTCAAGACCCGACCAGTCGGGACCTCCGCCGTCCCGGCCGGTGCCGCACAAGCCTGCGGCCCCGAGATCTGAGCTTCCAAGATCTGCGCCTTCACGACCCGGGCCGAACCGGCCGCGGCGCTTCTCTCAACTCTTCACCATCGCCTTCTCCTTCCTCATCGACCTTCTCGGCTCGATCGCCCTCTTCTCGGCGCTGGCCTTCGTCGCATGGTACGTTTGGAACAGGCTTCACGTCGCGATCTGAGGAAACGGCTGGGATCCTCGACCCGTCCGGGCTAAGCAGCCCCGTCCGACCGCTGGAGCGACCCGCCCTCCGCCATGCCGCCGCCTGCCCCGTCGAACGCTCCCGCGCCGGGAGCCCCATCGCGCGCCCAGACCCGCGCGGTGCACCTGCTTGTGCGCGTCGCCGATGCCGCCGAGGCGGCGATCGCGGCGGCGGCGGGTGTGGACATGGTGGAAACCGATCGCGGCGCGGCCGGTGTCGTGCGCGCGGCCTTTCCCGGTCGCCTGCGGCTTCGCCTCGATCACCCGACAGCCGCCTCGCAGGCACGCCTTGGGGCGAAGCTGGCGGAGGCGGCGGCGCTGGGCGCCGACGAAGTGTCCTGCGACATGCCGGATTGGCCGGCGGCAGCGCAGCCGCCGGGATCACCCGCTCTCGTGGCGCGGCTGCCGCTGTCGCGCGCCTCGCGCGATGGCGTCGCCCGGTTGCGAAGCCGCGCCGATGCCATCGTCTTCGAGGTCGCGCCCGGCGAGCGCCTTTTCGACCTCGTGAGCATCGCCGAACTCGACGCCTGCGCGCAGGCCTGCCGCGCGCAGGCGCTGCCGTTCGGGATCAGCGGCAGCCTTGAAGCGCCCGACGTTGCTCGGCTGCTGCTGCTCGGCCCCGACGTTCTCGGGTTCGATTGTGCGGTGCGGGTCGGCCACCGCCCCGACGCGGCGCTCGACCCCTTCGCCCTTTGCGCCCTTCGCGACCTGATCCCGCACGCTGGTGGCTCGCCCGCGCAGGAAGCCCCGGCTGGGAGCGACGTCGATCAGGTCTTCGTCCGCGACTTCGTCGTGCCCCTGTCGATCGGTGCCTACCGGGCCGAGCGGAACGCGCGGCAGAGGGTACGCTTCAGCGTCGAGGCCGAGGTGGCCCAGGGCTCGACACAGGGCCCGGCCCGGGTCGCCGCCGTCCCGCGCGACATGCGCGACGTCTTCTCCTACGACATCATCATCGAAACGATCCGCATGCTGGCCGAGCGGCCGCACGTTGCCTTCGTGGAAACGCTTGCCGAGGAGGTCGCCGCCTCGCTCCTCATGCAGCCGCGGCTGCTGGCCGTCACCGTGACGGTTGAAAAGCTCGACGTGGTGGACGGATCGGTCGGCGTCCGCATTCATCGCCGGCGCCAAGCCTGATGGGTGGCGGAGGGGACGCCAAGCGCGACGCCTTCTTCGCCGCTCTGGCCAGCGGCCCGCAGATCATGGGCATCCTCAACGTGACGCCCGACTCCTTCTCCGACGGCGGTCGTTTCCTGGCGCTCGATGCGGCCGACGCGCAAGCCCGACACCACCTCGCCGGAGGGGCGTCGATCATCGACGTCGGCGCGAAATCGACCCGGCCCGGCCACGAGCGCATCGACGAAGCCACGGAGCTGGCGCGCCTCGCCCCGGTGCTCGCCGCCCTGATCGCCTCGCTCGACGTCGCCGTCTCGATCGATACGACCAAGGCGACCGTTGCCGCCGCCGCGATCGCGGCGGGCGCGGCCGTGGTCAACGATCAATGGGGGTTGCAGGGCGATCCGGCGATGGCCGACGTGGTCGCATCCGGCGGCGCCGGCCTCGTGATGATGCACAACGGCAGCCAAGGGCACGCCGACGTGATCGACACGATGCGCCGCTTCTTCGACCGCTCGCTCGCCCTCGCCGACCGCGCCGGAATCCGGCGCGACAGGATCGTGCTCGATCCCGGCATCGGCTTCGGCAAGAGCCGGGCGCAGAACCTCCGCGCGCTGGGCGCGGGGGTGGCGAGCCTCCGCGACGCCTACCGGCTGCCCGTGCTCGTGGGGGCTTCGCGCAAGTCGCTGTTCGCCGCTCTGATCGGCGCCACCCGCGTCGAGGATCGGCTTGCCGGTACGCTTGCGGCGCATCTCCAGGCCTTCGCGAACGGCGCGGGCGTGTTCCGCGTCCACGACTGCCGCGAACACCGCGATGCCCTGGCCGTCGCCAGGGCCATCATCCGCTCTTGCGACGATGCCTGACTGGACCGCGATCGGCCTCGGGCTCGGCGGCAACCTCGGCGACCCGGCGGCGGCGATCGCCGGGGCCCTGCGCTGCCTTGCCGGGCGAGGTCATCTGCGCATCGGGGCGGTGTCGTCGCTCTACCGCACCGCGCCGTGGGGACCTGTGGCGCAACCGGACTTCGCCAACGCCTGCGCGCTCGCCGCCACCGACCTTGCCCCGCGCGAGCTTCTGGCCGAAATCAAGGCGGTGGAAGTTCAGCTCGGGCGCCGGCTCGGCGAGCGCTGGGGCCCTCGCCTCATCGACATCGACATCCTGTTCTACGCCGGCTCGACCGTCGAGGCGCCCGATCTGGTGATCCCGCACGCCAGCCTGTTCGAGCGCGCCTTCGTTCTGGTGCCGCTGGCCGAGATCGCGCCCGACCTCGTCATCGCCGGCCGGCGGATCGTTGAGGCGGCCAACAGCCTGGATCGCGCCGATGTCAGGCCCTGGACACCGCGCGCGGATCGTTCCTGACGGCGAAATCGCGCCGAGATGCAACGTTGCGCCGCGCGACTCGTTTGCCGGTCATAACGGCGGCGCAGTTCTTGCCGCGCGGCCGGACATCCTTCGCAAGGCGCCCGCCCGAGCCTCGCGAGCCCTCCCAAGGAGCCCCCATGACCTCCAAGCTCGACCAACTCAAGACCATGACCACGGTGGTCTGCGACTCCAGCGACTTCGGCAACCTCAAGGCGTTCGGCGTCACCGACTCGACCACGAATCCTTCGCTGATCCTGAAGGCGGCCAAGGTCAGCAACTACGATTACCTGATCGAAGAGGCGGTGGTATGGGGCCGCGGCCGCAACGCGATGACGAGCCAGATCACCGATCGCATCGCGGTCAGCTTCGGCGCCGAGCTGACCAAGATCGTGCCCGGCCGCGTTTCGACGGAGGTCGATGCCGACCTCAGCTTCGACACCGAGGCGACGATCGAGAAGGCGCACGCCATCATTGCCGACTATGCCGAGCGCGGCATCGACAAGAGCCGCATCCTGATCAAGGTCGCCGCGACCTGGGAAGGCATCCGCGCCGTCGAGCACCTGCAGAAGGAGGGCATCGACTGCAACGTGACGCTGATCTTCTCGCTCGCCCAGGCGATCGCCGCCGCCGATGCCGGCGCTTTCCTGGTTTCACCCTTCGTCGGT
The DNA here is from genome assembly GCA_964245015.1 of uncultured Beijerinckiaceae bacterium. Taxonomy (GTDB): domain Bacteria; phylum Pseudomonadota; class Alphaproteobacteria; order Rhizobiales; family Beijerinckiaceae; genus RH-AL1. The sequence goes on from CAXTMA010000152.1 coordinate 5,533, forward strand.
CGCATCATGGATTGGTACAAGACCAAGGAAGGCAAGACCTACACGAGCGAGACCGATCCCGGCGTGTTGTCGGTGCGCCAGATCTACAGCTACTACAAGGCCTACGGCATCAAGACGGTGGTGATGGGCGCCTCGTTCCGCAACACTGGCGAAATCGAGGGACTGGCCGGCTGCGACCGCCTGACCATCGCGCCCGAACTGCTGAAGGAATTGGCGGACGATGGCGGCGAACTCGTGCGCAAGCTCGACCCGCAGAAGGCCGCCAAGCAGGCGCCGGCGAAGATCGACATGAACGAGAAGACGTTCCGGCTGATGCTGAACATGGATGCGATGGCGACGGAAAAGCTCGCCGACGGCATCCGCCTCTTCGCCAAGGATCTCGGGACGCTTCGCGAGGTGGTGTCAACTCGCGTGCAGAAGGCTGCCTGAGCCGCCATCTCGCTTCGGCAGGATTGTCCGTGTCCCGGCAAACTGCGGTAGGCTCCAGTCGGTCTCTCGGGCGGGTCATCGCAGGCCTGTCCCGGTTGCGCTAGGGCTTGCTTTCGGGTCAGCGCCCTTCGCCGAGCCAAGCCTCGCCGCAAAGGTCTCGACGAACCTTGTCGAGTTCTTCGGTGAAGCGGCGAAGCACATGCGCCTCCGTCAGCAGGCCGATGACTTCGCGATCGGATTGACCCGCCACAACCGCCAGCGCTTCGGCCTCGGCCTGCTCGAAGGCGCGAGCCGCTTCCCGGATGTTCATGTCGGGCGTGAGGACGCTATCCTGCCAACGCAGCAGCGTTCGCAGCGGCTCTCTGCAGCGTTGCTGGTCGAAGACGTTGGCGTGCGCCTCGTTAGGTGACACCAGGCCAGCGTAGCGTCCGAACGGATCGATGGCGACAACCCAATGCGCGCTGCCGATCGGGTGCTGATCGAGGAAGCTGTGGATCGGCAGATCGGCGAAGGCTGTCTCGGCATCCCGACGCATCATGCGCTCCACCGTGAGCGAGCGGACCCATCCGACGTCCTGAGCGCTGCGGATCGATTCGCCGCGCAGATGCAGTCGCCACGTCGCGAAGCTGTATCCGAAGGTTCGCCGCACCAGCACCGACACCAACGTCGCCACGGCAAGGATCAGGATCGACAAGGCGAGGTCGCCGGTCGTTTCCAGGGCGAGGAAACTCATGGTGAGCGGACCGCCGATGATCGTCACCGACAAACCGGCCATTCCGATAACCGCGCACACGGTCGCATCGATCGGCAGGTCCGGCGCGACCAGTGCCATCGCCTGGTGAAACAGCACGCCGGTCAGGCCACCGAGGTAGAGCGAGGCGAAGAACAAGCCGCCGCGGAAGCCGCTGCCGATGGAGACGGCCGAGGCGAGGGACTTGAGGCAAAGGGTCAGGGCAACGATCGCCATGGCCGGCGGCGCTGCCATCAGAACGGCAAGGCCACCGTGGCCGGCCGACAGGACGTGGGGCGTGACCAGAGCGAGCCCACCCAGGCAGACGCCACCGACCGCGGGCTGCAGCAGGCTCGGCACGCCGCTCCTTTTGAACAGGCGCTCGGTAAGCGTCACGCCGCGCATCACCGCCACGCCGATAACGGCGCACAGCAGCGCCAGCAGCAGCAGCGCCGCGAGGCCGGCCCCCGTCAGATTCAAGTCCGAGGTGAAATGGCCGAAGAAGGGTTCGCCCATGCCGACTGAGCGGGCGACGAGCACGCCGGCGATGGAGGCCACCACGACCGGCGCCAGACCGAAAGGGGTGTAGGTGCCAATGATCAGTTCAAAGGCATAGAAGGCGCCGGTGAGTGGGGCGCCGAAGGCGGCACCGATGGCCCCCGCCGCCCCGGCGCCGACGATCATGCGCAGATCGGCGCGACGCAGGTTGAAGCTGCGTCCGATTCGCGAGGCGACACCGGAGCCGAGTTGGGTGTAGCCGGCCTCGAGTCCCACAGAAGCGCCGAAGCCGTTGGAAATCAACGTCTGCAACCCGATGAGCAGGCTGTCGGCGATGGACATGCGTCCGCCCAGCAGGGCATTGGCCTCGATGGGATCGGCTGGCCGGCGGGGGTGCCATCGCGCAACGAAATGACTTCCCGCGCCAAACAGCAGGCCGCCGACGACCGGGATGCCGGCCAGCCAAGGACTGTCGAGATGATCGAGCGCGCTCAAGGAGGCGTGACCATACAGCGTCAGATGCAGCAAGGCTGCCGAGCGCGACAGAGCGGTGGTGAGCAGACCCGCGGCGGCACCGATGAGAACGGCGAGGAAGATCAGTCCGCTCTCGCTGGCGCGAACCGCCGAGCGGACACGCGACAAACCGTGTGCCATTCGCCTGCGGCGGACAGAACCACTACGCTTGGCCCCAGCATCGTCGGCGACGGACCGCGTCAAGGCGCGACCGCGAAGCGGCCGTACTCAAAGAAGCGGCTTGCGACGGTCGGAAGTCCCGTGAGTTCAGCCGGCACGATGACGCATCGGTTGAGGACTTGAACGATCCAAGAAAAACCCGGCCGCTCGGCCGGGTTTCGTGCTTGATCCAAGGATCAGGTTTGCGGCTGCGGCTCCAGCCCACCTGGTTCGGGTCCGTGCTTGGGCCGGGTCGCCCCGGTTTGCGGCACGGGCGAGCCGCGCGGCGGCACCGTCGTTTGATCGTCGCCGGCATCCCGCACCGGCGTCTTGCCGTTCAGCAGGCCAAGGATCTCATCACCCGACAGTGTTTCGTATTCCATCAAACCGCTGGCGAGGACCTCGAGCTTGTCGCGCTCGGTCGTGAGGATCCGCATCGCCGTATCGAAGCCCTGCTGCACCAAGCGGCGCACTTCGGCGTCGATCGTCTCGGCCGTCGCCTCCGAAATGTTCTGCTGGCGACCCATCGAGTAGCCGAGGAACACCTCCTCCTGGTTCTCGCCATACATCACCGTGCCGAGCTTCTCCGAGAAGCCGAGACGCGTGACCATGGCGCGCGCGATCTTGGTCACCTGCTGGATATCGCTGGCAGCGCCCGACGTGACCTTGTCCTTGCCGAACACGATCTCCTCGGCGACACGCCCCCCCATCGACATCGCCAACAGCGCTGTCAATTCCTCGAAGCTCTGCGAGATCTGGTCGCGTTCGGGAAGAGACTGCACCATGCCCAGCGCGCGACCGCGCGGGATGATCGTCGCTTTGTGAATGGGAATGCTCCCTTTCATGTTCAGCGACACGAGGGCATGGCCGGCCTCGTGATAGGCGGTCAGCTTCTTTTCGTCCTCGGTCATCATCAGGGTCCGCCGTTCGGCACCCATCAGGATCTTGTCGCGAGAGTCCTCGAATTCGACCCGCGTCACGATCCGCTTGCCGCGCCGGGCGGCGAGCAGGGCGGATTCGTTGACGAGGTTCATCAGATCGGCACCGGAGAAGCCCGGCGTCCCGCGGGCGACCACCTTGAGGTCGACGTCGGGCGACAGCGGCACCTTGCGCACGTGGACACGAAGAATGCGCTCGCGGCCAATGACATCCGGGTTGGGCACGGTGATCTGACGGTCGAAGCGGCCGGGCCGCAGCAGCGCGGGATCGAGCACGTCGGGCCGGTTGGTGGCGGCGATGAGGATGATGCCTTCGTTCGCCTCGAAGCCGTCCATCTCGACGAGGAGTTGGTTCAGCGTCTGCTCGCGCTCGTCGTTGCCACCGCCAAGCCCGGCACCGCGGTGACGGCCGACGGCGTCGATCTCGTCGATGAAGATGATGCAGGGCGCATTCTTCTTGGCCTGCTCGAACATGTCACGGACGCGGCTGGCACCGACGCCGACGAACATCTCGACGAAGTCGGATCCCGAGATGGTGAAGAAGGGCACGTTGGCTTCGCCGGCGATGGCGCGCGCCAGCAGCGTCTTGCCGGTGCCGGGCGGACCTACGAGCAGCACGCCGCGCGGGATGCGGCCGCCGAGCCGTTGGAACTTCTGCGGATCGCGCAGGAACTCGACGATCTCCTGCAGATCCTCCTTGGCCTCGTCGACGCCGGCGACATCCTCGAAGGTGACGCGGCCGTGCGCCTCGGTCAGCAGCTTGGCCTTCGATTTGCCGAAGCCCATGGCCTTGCCGCCGGCCCCCTGCATCTGCCGGGACACGAAGATCCAGAGGGCAAGGAAAGCGAGCAGCGGCAGACCGTTGACGAGCAGCGTGATGAGCCAGCTATTGCCATCCGACGGCGGCTTCGCGCTCACCGTCACGTTGCGCTTCAACAGGTTCTGCACCAACGGCGGATCGTTGGGCGCATAAACCTGGAAGGCGTGATT
>CAXTMA010000153.1:0-7300 GCA_964245015.1 uncultured Beijerinckiaceae bacterium
CCTTGTACCAGGCCGGCGGCAGGCCGAGCAGGACGCGGGGGTAGCAGGAGCACAGGGTGCACACGATCATGTTGTGCACGGCGGCCGTGTTCTCCATCACCAGGACGCGGAACGGGCCGCCGGGGATGCCGAGGTCGGCCGCCGCGTCGCGGGCGTCGACGAGCAGGTGCGCCTTGAAGGCGGGATCGACCCAGGCGCGGGCGACGAGGCGGGCGCCGGTGCCGGCACCGCGGCCCTCCATGGCTTCGACCTCGCGGCGGACGTCGTCGGGCATGAAGACCCCCTTCGCCGCCAGCAGCTCGCGCAGGGCCACCTCCATGACCTGGTAGTGCGTCAGCGGCGCCGGCGCGGCGGCGGCCGCCGGCGGGTGGGCGTGGTGGTGGGAATGGTCAGGCGAATCGCTCAAGGCGTGCCTCCCTTCGTGGGTGATGCCTCAATTCGGAACCGGCTGGAATTTTCGGGATGGGTGCGACGCGCGACAGCCGCTACCACTTCCTGAGGCGGACTCCGGTTCCGCGAAGCGGTTCGACCATGCGCCGGCCATCGACGAACTGACAAACGCCGACGCTGGTGTTTCACCATCATGCGCGTTCGGTTATGACATAGGGGGTTACCCTACGATATGGTCTTCGCATGGCACACACGATCAAAGAAAAAGCCAAGCTCCTCGGCCGGGTGCGGCGCATCCGGGGGCAGGTGGAGGCGATCGAGCGCGCCTTGGAGGCGGAGCTGGGCTGCACCGACGTGTTGATGCTGGTGGCGTCGGTGCGGGGTGCGGTGACCGGCCTGACAGCCGAGCTGATGGAAGACCACATCCGCCATCACGTCGTGGACCCGGACCACGAGGTGGACGCGGGCCGCGCCAGGGGTGCGGCCGAGCTGATCGACGTGGTCCGAACCTACCTGAAATAGAATTCACATGAGCAAAGCCGATTGCGCCTGCCTGACCCACAGCACCGCCATCCTCGGCGAGGGGCACGAAACCAACAAACGCCGAAGCTGGTGGGTGATCTGGCTGTGCGGCACGATGATGGTGTTGGAAATCGGTGGCGGCTTGGCGTTCGGCTCGATCGCGCTGGTCGCTGACGGGCTGCACATGTCCACCCACGCCGGGGCGCTGCTGCTGGCGGCGCTCGCCTATTCGTTTGCCAGCCGTCATGCGACCGACCCGCGGTTCACCTTCGGCATGGGCAAGCTGGGCGATCTGGCCGGGTTCACCAGCGCCATCGTGCTTGCGATGATTGCTTTGCTGATCGGCTACGAGGCGGTCAGCCGGTTCTTCGCGCCGGTGCCGATCGATTTCCAGCAGGCCCTTCCGATCGCCGCCTTGGGCTTGGTGGTGAACCTCGCAAGCGTTTGGCTCCTCGGCGGGCACGGGCATTCACACGGCCATCCACACGACCATGGGCACAGTCACGATTGCGACACCCGCGCGTTCGGGGTTGCCAGCGGCACCTTGGCGCTGAGCGTGTTCGAGGATGCCCATCCGCCCGTGTTCCGGCTGGCGGCCGTGGCCGGCAAGCTGCCGGCCGCCGGCAGTGTCAGCCTCAGCACCACCCGGCCCGGCGGCGGCGTGCAAAGGTTCACCTTCGCCGACCATGATGGCTACCTGCAGAGCGTCGAGAATATTCCGGAGCCGCATGCCTTCGCGGCCGAGGTCCGCGTCGCGGACCAGGCGCACCGCTTCCAATTCGCCGAACACGATCACGAGGGGCTTGGCCATGGCAGCGCCATCCACCGCGACAACAACATGCGGGCGGCAGCGGTCCACGTCCTCGCCGACGCGGCGGTGTCGGTGCTGGTGATCGTCGGGCTCGGCTTGGCCTGGGCGTTCGGCTGGTCCTGGATGGACCCGCTGGCCGGCATCGTCGGCGCGGTCGTGATCGCGACCTGGTCCTACAGCCTGGTGCGCGATGCGGGGGCAATTCTGCTCGACAAGGTGCCGGATCAGCGGATCGCAAGCCAGGTGCGGGCGGTGGTCGAACGCGAAGGCGACGAATTGCGCGACTTCCACCTGTGGCGGTTGGGGCCTGGCCATCTCGGCGCGATCCTCAGCGTCGCCACCCGGTCAGGCCGCAATGCCGACTTCTACCGGGCGAAACTCGCGCGGTTCCGCACGCTGTCGCACATCACCCTGGAGGTGCATTAAGCCTTGCCCCATCCGGGCGGCGACCTCCTTCCCGCCCCGGACAGGGTGCTTCCATCGCCGACATCGGAAACGGAGGCGTCCGGTTCCGAGCGCCCAGCTTGGGTCGACGGCTGCCGATCACGCGGATCGGAAACTCTGACCGGGACAATGTTCCTTCGTGGCATCCCCGGCGGGTTCGAGCCAGTGGTGGTAGATCTCGACGTCGAGCGTGTCGCCGGTCGCGCCGCGATAGTCCGGCCACACGTCGGTCTGGCGGAAGCGCACGCGATAAAGCAGCGACCCCGGCAGGCCGGAACGGCGAAAGGCGATCTCTTCCGGGTTGGGATAGGGCCCGAGGTTGGCCGCCACGGTGCCGATCCGGCCGCGGATGTAGGCCGGCGCGCGCACATGGCCGGGCGGCCAGGCCAGCCGGACGCGCACCGAGGCGCCAACGGCGAAGGGATCGGACGCGCCGCTCGCTGCGCCGCTCAAAGGGGCCGCGCCGCCACCTCGGCCATCTTGCGGCCGAGCTCGTCGCTGGTGAGGACGCCGCGGTCGATCATCGCGGCGGCGAGCGCCGCGCACCAGCGCTCATAATAATCGAGGCGCTCGTAGGCGCCGAGCCCCTCGATGTGGCGGCGCAGCTCGTCCGTGGTGAGCAGCCGCCGCGTCGGCGCGGTGAGCAGCATCATCATGGCATCGACGCGATATTCCCACAGCGCGTGGGGATGCTCGTCCTTGTCCATCCGCGGCGCGTCGCGACCGCCGACATCATGCGCGCCGACCGGGTGTCCGCCGGCGATCGGGGAAGGATCGGGTCGCGTTTCGGGGTTGGCCATGGACGCACATGTCTGCGCCGAACGGACGTCCCGTCAAGCCTCGTCCCGCCGCGCGGGGAGCAGCCGGGAGATCGCCGCCGCCACGTCGGCCTCGCCGCGCACCAGCACCACCTCGCCCGACGCCAGGGTCGCCGGACTCGCGACAACCAGGGCCCGCTTCGGGCACAGCCCAAGGCAGGCGACCTTCATGACCCGCGGCTTCCCGCCCCGTTTCCCGGCCGGCCCATCGCCCGGTTCCCCGCCCGACGCAGCGGCGAGGCGCTCCCGCGCCGCCTCCTTGAGCGTGCGCCGCAGCGCCTTGCCGTCGGGGCAGCGCTTGACACACTTGCCACAAATGAGGAGCACGCCGGTCCAGCGCGGCCGCAGGGTGCGAAGCGCGGACGGCTCGCGGCTTCCGCCGCTTCGTGTGCGCCGCGCGCCGCCGATCAAGGAAGAATCCACCTGCATCGTATCCAACTGTTGTTCCCGCGCCTTATCGCGCCGCCATCAGCTCGCGCTGCCGGGCAAGTTCGTCGGCCAGCGGCTGGTCGGGCACCCGCTCGCCGCCCTTCAGCTCAAGGCCGAGCAGGCCGTTGCAGCAAGAGCGCTCGTTGCCCCAGCCGAGGTGGTCGAGGAAGGGGTTGAGGCAGAGCCCCTCCACCGGCACGCCGGCCCGGCGGGCGGCGGCGACCTCCCCGGCGATCATCGCCAGCCACGCCGGCCGGGGCGCGCCCTCCGTTCCGGTTTCCGCCACGGAGATCGGCGGCGAGGGGTCTCCCCTGTCGTTCTGCGTCCGGGAACTCCTGCGAGGGCTCAAGGACCGGCCGGCCGCTTGGCGGCAACCATATAGTTGCAGCCGAGGTCGCGCGAGGCGGACCACGTCCCGCGCAGGGGGTTGAAGCTGACGCCCGAGCGGGCCACCTCGCGCAGGCCGTTGCGCGCCATCAAGCCCAAGAACTCGTCCGGCGTCACGAAGCGATGCCAGTCGTGGGTGCCGCGCGGCAGCCAGCGCAGCACGTATTCCGCGCCAATGATCGCCAGCGCGTAGGACTTGGCCGTGCGGTTCAGCGTGGCGCCGAACATCAGGCCGCCGGGCTTCACCGTCGCGGCGGCGTCGCGGATGAAGCCGTCGACGTCGTTGACGTGCTCGATCACCTCCATCACCAGCACGGCGTCGAAGGTTTCGCCCTTGCGGGCGACCTCCTCGACGGTGGTGCAGCGGTAGTCGACGGCGAGCCCGCCCGCCGCGGCGTGGCGGCTGGCGACGGCGATGTTGTTGGGTGCGGGATCGATGCCGACCATCGCCGCGCCGAGGCGGGCGAGGCTTTCGCACAAGATGCCGCCGCCGCAGCCCACGTCGAGGAGGCGCAACCCACGCAGCGGTTCGCTCGGGGGTGTGCCGCGGGCCAGTTCGCGGGGAAGGAGGTCGCCGATCCAGCCGACGCGCACGGGATTGAATTTGTGCAAGGCTCCCATCGGGCCCTTGAGCGACCACCATTCCTCGCCGAGCCGGTCGTATTTGGCGAGGTCGGCGTCGTCGATGGTGGTGCGTGCGAAATCGGCCATGGGTTCTGCCCCTCGAATACATCGGCCCGATCCGGAGGACCCGGTAGCCGCCCCGGCCTGCGCCCGGACTGATGCTTTTCCGGGCCGGTGCCTTATGTTCGAATCGCAGCAACGCGCGAACTTGAAGAGTGGATGGGATGGCCGAACATTTCACTGCCGAGGACATCGGCCGCGAAGATCTTAAGCAGGGGCTGGCGGACGATACCATCGTCCTCGTCGACGTGCGCGAGCCCCACGAATTCGACGACGGCCACATTCCCGGCGCCCGGCTCAACGCGCTGCAAAGCTTCGATCCCGCCGCGCTGCCGCTGCCCGAGCCCGGCAAGCGCATCGTCCTGTCCTGCCGTTCCGGCAAGCGCTCGCTGGTGGCGCTGGAGCGCGCGCGGGCGGCGGGACGCACCGATATCACGACGCACTATGCCGGCGGCATGCTCGACTGGAACGCCGCCGGCGAGCCGGTCGAGGAGTGAGGCCTTGTCGTGAAACGTCCGGCGGCTCCACCCGACAAATCGAGCTTGGCCGGAACCGTCGCCAGCGGCGGGATGTTGCGTGCGCTCACGAAAAGGAGGACGCAATGGTCCGAAGCAAGGTGATAGGCGCGGCCCTGATGCTGCTGGCGACACCGCTCGCCGCGCAGGCGCAAGGTCTCGTCGGCGGCGCCGAGCAGGGATACCGCGCCGGCGACCGCGCGCTGGGTCCGGTCGGCGGCGTGGTCGGGGGCGCGGTGGGGGCCGGCGTCGGCACGGTGAACGGCGCCCTGGGCATCCACCCGCGCGGCTACTACCGCCGCTGCGTCTACCGGTACGGCCGGCGATATTGCCGGTATTGAGGGCACGATGACGGCCACGGTCTGGGCGGTCGGCCTGATGACCGGCACGGTGCTCGATGGCAACATCGACATCGCCGCGATCCGCACGAATGGCGAGCGGATCGCGGAGTTCGGGCCGTGGACGCTTGCCAGCTATCCCGACGAGGTCCGCCGGCTGCTGCCGGAGGCCCTGGTCGCGGCCGCGCAGTGGGATTTCGCCGGGCCCGAGCCGGCGATCTTCGCGCAGGCCGAGGCGGCGCTGACCCTCGCCCAGGCCGAGGCGGTGGCGACCTTCCTCCGCGAAACCGGACTGCGCCCGCGCGTCGTCGGTTTCCACGGCCAGACCGTGCTGCATCGCGCCCCGCATCCCGGCCGCCCCGGCGCGACGCGCCAGCTCGGCGATGGCCAAGCGATGGCGGCTCGGCTCGGCATCGACGTCGTCTACGACTTCCGCAGCGCCGACGTCGCCGCCGGCGGCCAGGGCGCGCCGCTCGCCGCGACCTACCATGCCGCCTTGCTGCGCGGCATCGGGGCGGGGGCGGACACGGCGGTGCTCAACCTCGGCGGCGTCGGCAACGTCAGCTGGTGCGCCGGAGGGGATGACGATACCGCCGACTCGCCCGGCCCGGCCGAAAGCCCGGCGCTGCACGCCTTCGACACCGGACCGGCCAACGCGCCCTGCAACGACTGGGTACGCCGGCACGGGGCCGGCGAGATGGACCGCGACGGGCAACTGGCCGGACGGGGCCGGGTCGACGAGGCGCGGCTGGCCGCCCTGCTGCAGCACCCCTACTTCGCCGCGCCCTACCCCAAGTCGCTGGACCGCAACAGCTTCACCGTCGCGATGGCGGAAGGTTTGTCCCTTGCCGATGGTGCCGCGACGCTGACCGCCTTTTCCGCCGCCGCGGTCGGCCGGGCCCTCGACCTGCTGCCGCAACGCCCGCGGCGATTGGTGGTTTGCGGCGGCGGCCGGCACAATCCGGCCCTGATGGCGGCGTTGACGTCGCGGACCGGTTGCGCGGCCGTCGCAGCGGAGGCTGTCGGCTGGCGCGGCGACGCGATCGAGGCCGAATGCTTCGCCTTTCTCGCCGTTCGCAGCTTGAACAGCCTGCCGATCAGCTTTCCCGGAACGACCGGCGTTTCCGCCCCGATGGTCGGCGGGCGGCTGGCGCCGGCACGGGGGTAGGGTGTTGCTGCAGCGCACCCGCGGCGCGCGGGCAACGGCGGCGCAGCATTTCCCGGCCGGTCCGCTTGGACGGTTAACCCCGTCTTAACTACAGGTGGATCATCTGAGGGACATGGATCCGAGAGGATCCCCACGCAACGTGAGATCCCGCCATGATGGATACCGCCTTCGAACAGCAAGTCCGCGAACGCGCCTATCAGCTCTGGATGGCCGGCGGCCGCGAGAACGGCTTGGCCGAATCGCACTGGCTTTCGGCCGAGCGGGCCATGATGAACGAGGTGGCCCGGCCCCGCGCCAAGGTCGCCGCCCCCAAAGCGGCGGCGCTCAAGGCGGCAGCGCCGAAAGCCGCGTCCACCGGCGTCAAAAAGGCCGCCAAGCCGCGCGCGGACAAGGCCGCGCCAACCGTGACGGTGCGCAAGCGCGCCAAGGCCAAGCCCGACATCCACGCCTGACGATGGCCGGCCGGTCCTGCGCCGGCCTTTCTTTCCCAAGCGCGGCCAAGGCGGCAGCGACGCGGGCTTCCTCCTTTTTCGGAGTCTCCTCTGCGATTCCACATCTTGGTTTGCGCGCCGCGTTGAGGCATGCAACGTGCATCGCAGCCAGGGTGTCCGGAGATCAGGTTGCCGACCATCCATCGACGTGGTCTTGTGCTCGGAGCCGCAGCGATGGCGACGATAACGCCGGCTCGTGCCGACTCCGTGCCGTCCGCCGATCCCGGGGGCATCACCAGCGAAGCGATCCCGCTGTGGCCCGGCGCGCCGCCGGGCGGTCCGGGTCCGGGCGGCGTCGAAACG
>CAXTMA010000153.1:7310-9788 GCA_964245015.1 uncultured Beijerinckiaceae bacterium
ATCCTGGCACCTGGCGGCGACGTCACCAACGTCACGAATCCCCGTATCGTGATGCACCGGCCGGCCAATCCCAACGGCGCGGCCGTGCTGATCGTCGGCGGCGGCGGCTACCGGCGCATCGGCATCGAAAAGGAAAGCCAGTCCACCGCCAACTGGCTGCACCGCTACGGCGTCACCACCTTCATCCTGTACTACCGGCTGCCCTACAGCGGCTGGCCGTTGCTGGCCCCCTTCCAGGATGCGCAGCGCGCCATGCGCCTCATCAGGACAAGGGCGGAAAGCCTCGGCCTCGACGAGGGTCAGGTCGGGATCATCGGCTATTCCGCCGGCGGTCATCTCGCCGGCATGACGTCGATGCGTCCGGACGCCGAGCTTTATTCCCCTGTCGATGCCGCCGACGACCGGGCGGCGCGCCCCGACTTCGCCGGGCTGATCTATCCCGTTTTGACGATGATGCCGCCCAACCGCACCCGTATCTCGGCGCTGACGCTGCTGGGACCGAGCCCGACGCTGGAAATGTCAGCGGAATGGTCGGTGGACCTTCACGTCACCGACGATGCCCCCACCACCTTCCTGGTGCATGCGACCGACGATCCGATCGCCCCCGTCGAGAACAGCCTGCTGATGTTTGCCGCCCTGCGCAAGGCGCACGTGCCGGTGGAGATGCACGTCTTCCGATCGGGCGGTCACGGCTTCAACATCGGCCAGCCCGGCGCCGAGGGTCAGCAGTGGCCGCACCTGTTCGCCACCTGGGCCGGCTTCGCCAAGAACGGCGGCGAGCGAAGCTGGGTGGATGACCCCGGACGCAAGGGGCCCGGCTGACGGATCGGGATCGAAGAGATCCGGCTGCCGGGAGCCGGAACGACGCTGGACGGCGCGCCCTCGGGATTGCGTCAGGCCCCGTCGATCATCGGCACGGTCGGCGGGGCCTCGGCGGCATCGGCATGGCACCAGGCTTGGAGCGGACCGGAGATCCAACGTTCGAGAACGCGCATCTGCTGTTCCGGCAGGTCGTCGCCGATGGCCTTGAGAATGGTCTTGGCTCCCTGCAGGAAGCCCTCACGATAGTCGTGCGCTTTATCCCCGGTATCCGCCATGCTTCTCCCTCGCCGATCCTGCGCCGACACGCAAAACGGGTGCCGGCGAAGGTCGCGCTGGTCAGAAGCCGCCGCGCGCAGATCCCTGGAAAGCAAGCAGATGGACGCAGCCTTGCGACGCGTCGCGCGTTGCTCGCGCGCCAGGCATCCAATGGACCCTGGAGATCACCTCTCCGGCTCCCGGCGGCATCGACCCGCAAGAGTGAGCCCGCACGCGCGGGCCTGCTCACGCGGGCCCGTTTGGGCGTTCGGCGACAAAGGTGGGCGACGCAGGAAGGATTTTTCATGAGCATATTCGGCACGATCATGTCCAAGGTGTTCGGCGGTGCGGCGCCGACCTCCGCCGCCCCCTCGGCGGCGCAAACGGCCGGCACGGGTTCGCCTCCTTCGCCGCCGGCGCCGCCCACCGTGTCTTCGCAGCCGGGCCCCGACACCCACGGCTCGATGAGCACGTCCACCGCCACCCCCGCCGCCGGGGGACATACGGTTGATGTCGCCGCCGTGCTCGACGGGATGGTGGAGAAGTCGGGCGAAAAGTCGAACTGGCGCGTGTCCATCGTCGACCTGATGAAGCTGCTCGGCATGGACTACAGCCTGTCGTCCCGCAAGGAACTCGCCCATGAGCTGAATTACACCGGCGATACCAACGATTCGGCCACGATGAACATCTGGCTGCACAAGCAGGTCATGGCCAAGTTCGCCGCCAATGGCGGCAAGCTGCCGAGCGACCTGCAAGGACACTGACGGAGGACACTGACAGAGGGCGCGCTGACGAGGTCGCTGTCAGGCGGTACTCAGGGACCGCATGTCAGAAGCGCTCGACCCACGGCCGCACGTCGATCTCGTGCGTCCAGGTGCTGCGCGGCTGGCCGATGAGGTGGAGGTAGGCGTCGGCGATGGCGGGCGGTGCGCCAAGCCTATGCCGCCCTCGATCACCACGTGGGCGACGTGGATGCCGCGCGGGCCGAGTTCGCGCGCCATGCTCTGTGCGAGGCCCCGCAGCGCGAACTTGCCCATCGCGAAGGACGCCGACTGGGCATAGCCCTTCACGCTCGCCGAAGCGCCGGTGAACAGGATGGTGCCGCTGCCGCGCTCCAGCATGGCGCGCGCCGCCTGCTGACCGACCAGGAAGCCGCCGTAGGCCGTGACGAGCAGGGCACGCTCGACGACGGCGGGGTCAAGGTCGACCAGCGGACCGCGGGAACGGGCGCTGGGGTTTTAGACCACCGCATCCGGCGCCCCAGCCGGGCGGCGACGTCGGCTAAAAGCTGCGCCACGGCGGCTGGCTGCGCGGCGTCGCAAGCGACGGCGGCGGCGCCGGTGTCCGCGGCCAAGCCGGCCAGCTTGCCCGCCTCGCGGGCGGCGACCGGCTGGCAGGTCG
>CAXTMA010000154.1:0-9764 GCA_964245015.1 uncultured Beijerinckiaceae bacterium
GGCCGGCGCGGGCGAGCGCGAGCCGGCCGAGCGCGCGCGGCAGGTCCGGCGCCCCCTTGAGCAGGGTGCGCGCGTCGGCGCGCGTATCCGGTGCTTCGACGAAAAACGCCACCGCCGCCAGGCGGGCCTCGATGGCCCCGCGCGCCAGCAGCGGGCTCGCCAAACGTCCGGCCAGCAGCCGGCTGCCGGCGGCGGTGACGCAGCGGTCGACCGCGTGCAGCAGCGAGCCCTCGCGCGTGCCGCCGAGCGTGCGGTCGAGTTCAAGGTTGGCGCGCGTCGCCATGTCGATCTCCACCGTGCCGGTGCAGCGCCTCGTGGTCGGCGGGTCGAGCCGGGGCCGGGCGCCGCCGGTTTCCCGGCATTGCGTCCTGTCGAGGTAGACGACGGCGGTGGCCGCCGCCGCGACCTCGGCCGGCGACAGGCCGCCCAGACCGTCCAGGGTGGCAAGGCCGAACCAGTCGGCGAGGCGACGCTCGGCCGAGCCCGGCGAATGACCCGGCCCATGGCCGATGCGGGTCACCGGGGCGCTGACCTCGCCGAGCACGCGCGCGACCTCCGGCACCGAGGCCAGCGCGTCGGGAACCAGGATCTCGCGCGGATCGAGGCGCCCGATCTCGCCGCCGAGCCCACCGATGGCCGCGTCGCACACCTCGAAGGCGGCGGTGGAGATGTCGACGGCCGCGATGCCGTAGCGCCACGACCCGTCGGCATCGCGCGCCCGCGCCAGGGCCACGAGCCAGTTCGCGGCGGTCGGCTCCAGCAGGCGCTCCTCCGTCAGCGTGCCGGGCGTCACCAGCCGCACAACGGCGCGGCGGACCACCGACTTGCCCCCGCGCTTCTTGGCTTCGGCCGGATCCTCCGTCTGCTCGCAGATGGCGACGCGGTGGCCGGCCCCGATCAGGCGGTGGAGATAATCCTCGTGACGCTCTACCGGGACGCCGCACATCGGGATGTCGGCGTTGTCGTGCCGCCCGCGCCGCGTCAGCACGATGTTGAGCACTTTCGCCGCCACGGCGGCATCGTCGAAGAACAGCTCGTAGAAATCGCCCATCCGGTAGAACAACAGGGCGTCGGGGTGGTCGGCCTTGATGGCGAGGTACTGCGCCATCATCGGGGAGGGCGCGGCCCCGGGCGTCGACATTTCGGTCGCCTCCGCCGGCACCGGGCCGTACAGCGCCGGTTTTTGCGTGGCGAAGGGGGCCTGGTCTCGATCGGTCCGACGCATGCTCGATCCTGTTGGCTCCGTCATGGTGGGACGAGCGGGGGTTGCGTCAAGAACGGTTGGCGGCTCATCCACGGGCCTGCGCCGATCGGCGGAGCAACTTCGCCGGAACCGCCGCCCGACCTAAGCAGGTTGCGCAAAAGTGCCCCGCGGTTTTGCGATCAAAACCTGCGGCTTGTCAGAAAGCGAAGCGGGTGGAGCGTTGGCCGGGCCAACGCGAACCTGCTTAGGTATTCGCGCAAGGCCGCCCGGCTTCGAGGAGAGATGGATGAGCGCCGAGCCGACCCGGCCCCCGAGCGGGCTCGAACAACTGCGCGCGGCCCTGGCCGCCGGCGGCAATGCCGCCATCGGCGAGACGGTCGGCTTCAGGCTTGCGGAGATCGGCGAAGGGACTGCCGTCTTCACGGCGACGCCCGGTCGCCAGCATTACAACCCCATCGGCACCGTCCACGGCGGCTTGGCGGCGACCCTGCTCGATTCGGCCTGCGGCTGCGCCGTGCATTCGCGGCTGTCGCCCACGCAAGGGTACACCACGCTGGAGCTGAAGGTCGCCTATCATAAGGCGATGACGGAGCGAACGGGCGAGGTGCGCGCCGAGGGCCGGGTTCTCACCATGGGCCGGCGCGCCGCCTTTGCCGAGGCGACGCTGAAGGGCGGGGACGGCACGCTCTACGCCAGCGCGACCTCGACGCTGCTCGTCTTCGAGCGCTGATCCGGTCGCGATAAGCGCTGGGAAGCCGCGGTAGGGCACGTTTCAGACCGTGATCTGCGCTCCCAACTCCACCACGCGTTCGGAAGGGATGGCGAAGAAGTCGGTGGCGTTGGCCGCCTGCTTGGAGAGCGCCACGAACAGGTTGTCCTGCCACAGCGGCATGCCCGAGTGCGGGGAGGTCTTGATGGTTCGCTTCCCCAAGAAGAACGAGGTGGTCATGATGTCGTACTTGAGCCCCGCCTTGCGCAGCGAGGCGAGGGCGGCGGGGATGCGCGGGTTTTCCATGTAGCCGTAGCGCAGCACCACCTTGGTGAAGTCGTCCGAGATCTTTTCCACCTCGAAGCGGCGCGAGGGCTTCACGCGCGGCGTGGGCTCGGTTTTCACCGTCATGATCAGCACCCGCTCGTGCAGCACCTTGTTGTGCTTGAGGTTGTGCATCAGCGAGGAGGGCGCGGTATCGGGGTGGTTGGTGAGAAAGATCGCCGTGCCGGCGACCCGCACGGGCTTTGATTTGTCCAGCATGCGGACGAGGTCGACGGTTTTGATCGAGTCGCGCTGCGTTTTGCGAACCAGCAGGGCGTTGCCGCGCACCCAGGTCCACATCACGATCATGGCGCAGCCGGCGATCAGCAGCGGCACCCAGCCTCCCTCGACGACCTTGACCAGATTGGCTGCGAGAAAGGCGAGGTCCACGGCCAGGAACAGCCCGATAAAGGCGATCGCCGACCAAAGCGGCCAATGCCACAGCCGCCACACAACCACGAAGGCGATGGAGGTGGTCACCACCATGGTGCCGGTCACGGCGATGCCGTAGGCAGAGGCGAGCGCGCTGGAGCTCTTGAACAGCAGCACCAGCACCAGCACGCCGATCAGCAGCATGCGGTTGACGCGGGGGATGAAGATCTGCCCTTCCTGCGTTTCGGAGGTGTGCTGGATCAGCATGCGCGGCAGCAGGCCGAGCTGGATCGCCTGATGGGCGAGCGAGAAGGCGCCGGTGATCACCGCCTGGCTGGCGATCACGGTGGCAACGGTGGAGAGCAGCACCAGCGGCAGCAGCGCCCAGGACGGCGCCAGCAGGAAGAACGGGTTTTCCACCGCCTTGGGATTGGCCAGGACCAGCGCGCCCTGGCCGAGGTAGTTCAGGATCAGGGCCGGCAGCACGAAGGCGAGCCACGCCAGCTGGATCGGGAAGCGGCCGAAGTGCCCCATGTCGGCGTAAAGCGCCTCCGCCCCCGTCACGGCCAGGAACACCGAGCCGAGCACCACGAAGCCGAGAAAGCCGTGGCCGAACAGGAAGCCGATGCCGCGCAGGGGGTTGAAGGCGGCGAAGATGCGCGGCGCGTCGCCGATGTGCATGAGGCCGAGCACGCTGATCACGACAAAGAACACGACCATGATCGGGCCGAAGAAGGCGGCGACTTTGGCGGTGCCGCTCTGCTGAACGAAGAACAGCGACACCAGGATCAGCACGGTGAGGGGCAGGACGTAGCTGTTGAAGATCGGGGTGACGAGGTCGAGCCCTTCCAGCGCCGACAGCACGGAGATCGCCGGCGTGATGATCGCATCGCCGGAGAAAAGCGCCGCCCCGGCGACGCCGAGGACGAACACGATGGTTGAACGGTGGCCGAGCGCCTGCTGGGCCAGCGCCATCAGCGACAGGGTTCCACCCTCGCCCTTGTTGTCGGCCCGCATCAGGAACAGCACGTATTTGGCCGTGACGGTGAAGAACAGGGCCCAGAGCAGCAGCGAAACGGTACCGATCACCTGGCTCTCGGGAAGGCCGTTGCCCTTGCCGTGGGCCAGGGATTCGCGCAGGGCGTAGAGCGGGCTGGTGCCGATATCGCCGTAAACGACGCCGATGGAGGACACGGCCATGCCCAGCGTCGCGCCGCCGTGCGGGCGATGCGCCTCGGGTGCGTCCGACGCCGCGCCGGCTGCGAGTTCCAGCGCCGGCTTTGACGGGGTTGGCTCTGACGGGGCCGAACCTGACACCGCCGTCTTGGACAGCGCCTCGGG
This sequence comes from uncultured Beijerinckiaceae bacterium, assembly GCA_964245015.1. Classification (GTDB taxonomy): domain Bacteria; phylum Pseudomonadota; class Alphaproteobacteria; order Rhizobiales; family Beijerinckiaceae; genus RH-AL1. The sequence goes on from CAXTMA010000154.1 coordinate 3,951, forward strand.
GGCGCCAAGGCGCCTTCCACCGACCGTGTCTTGCGACATCTTCGATTCCCCGAGCGCCCGCGCTGAGATCCGATCGGGCGGTCTGGCGGTCTTATAGCGACATCAAGGGCCAAGGAGAAGCTGGCTGCTCCCGCCGGGATGCCACGCGTTGCGGTCCCACGGCAGTCCCACGGCAGTCCCATGGCATTCTTGGCGCGGCGATCCGCTCCAACCCCGGCAGCCTGTTCTCGCCGCACGGCCGCCGATATGCTACGAATCGGCAGAGGCGGGGCTGATTTGGCGGATCAAGGGCGACGGGGCGAGCGGCAGCCTGGCGAACGAATTGCCGGCAGGCCGGACGCAAAGAAGCAGCGCACCGCCGGCGGCCAAGCCGCCCAGGCCGCCGCCGACAAGGCCGAGGCGGAGCGTCATCCCGGCCTTCAGGCAAGGCTCGCCGCCGCGCTGATCCTGCGCGACATCGTCGCCAAGGGGCATTCCATCGAGGAGCGCTTCTCCGACGCGGCCGTGCCCAATCGGCTCGGCCCCCTCGACGCGCGCGACCGCGCCCTGGTCCGCTCAATGGTGACGGCGTCGCTGCGGCGCCTGGGAACGCTGCGCGGCGCCATCGCGGCGCGGCTGGAACAAGGGCTTCCCCGACAGGCGCCCGAGTTCGAATGGACGCTGATCGTCGCCGCCGCCCAGATCCTTCTGCTCGACGTTCCCGATCATGCGGCGGTGGACCTCGCCGTGCGCGCGGTGCGCCTGGAGCGCAAGAGCGCGCCCTTCGCCGCCTTGGCCAATGCGGTGCTGCGCGCCATCGCCCGCGCCCGCGACGAGATCCTTGAGCGGTCCGACCCGCTCGATCAAGACGTGCCGGGCTGGCTCGGCCAGCGCTGGCGCAAGACCTACGGCGAGGCCACCGCGCGGGCCATCGCCGCCGCCATGCGCCACGAGCCGACGCTGGACCTCACGGTGAAGGCCGACGCGCCGGCCTGGGCCGAACGGCTCGGCGCCCGCGTGCTGCCGACCGGCTCGCTGCGGGTCGCAGCCCATACGGCCGTGGACGAACTGCCGGGCTATGGCGACGGGGCATGGTGGGTGCAGGACGCCGCCGCCGCGCTGCCGGCGACCTTTCTCAAGGTTCGGCCGGGGCAAAGGGTCGCCGACCTTTGCGCGGCGCCGGGCGGCAAGGCGGCGCAGCTTGCCGCCGCGGGGGGCGACCTGACCGCCATCGACCGCTCGGCCGAGCGGCTGAAGCGGCTCAGCGTCAACTTCGCGAGGCTTGGGCTGCAGGCCGAACTGCTGGTGGCCGACGCGACCAGCCTGAAGACGCAGCCCTTCGACGCCGTTCTGCTCGATGCGCCCTGCTTGGGCACGGGCACGCTGCGCCGCCACCCCGACATCACCTGGACCAAGAAGCCGGGCGACCTCGCCAGCCTCGTCACTCTTCAAGCCCGGCTCATCGACCATGCGGTCGAGCTGACCGCCAAGGGCGGCACCCTGGTGTACTGCACCTGCTCGATCGAGCCGGAAGAGGGCGAGGCGCAGATCGCGGCGCTGCTGCGGCGCAACCCCGACGTCGTCCGGGTGCCGATCGAGCCGGTCGAGGTCGGCGGCCTCGGTGAGCTTCTCAACGCGCAGGGCGAGATGCGCAGCCTGCCCTGCCACCTCGCCGGCCCCGAGCCTCGCTTCGCCGGCCTCGACGGCTTCTTCGCCGCCCGCCTCGCCAAACGCGCCTGACCGAGCGCGGCTGAGCCTTCGGCCATTTACCATCCGGAAGACAATTTCGTCGATGTTCGGCGTTCCGGCCGTTCTTTTCTCGGCTGGCCCGACGAAGCGCGGTCGGGCGGAGTCCGCCAAAGGATGCCGTGTCCAACCCGGCGTGGAGTGCACCGCCCTGACCGGCCCGACGTTGAGGGATCGCCTGCACGTCGCGATGCTCCTCGTCCGGCACGCGGGGCGGGCGCTGCGGCGGCTTCCCGCATCGCCGCGGCGCCTCGTCGGCCGCTGGCGGGCGCGCCGCATCGCCGATCGCCTGCTGATCGCCCCCCAGGACATCAGGACCGCCGATCCGACCATCGCCGCCGACATCGGCGCCGGCTACTTCGCCTTCGGCGGGCGGATCGTGAATGCGGCGGGGCGATCCCCCTTCGCCCCCGATCCTGCCAGGAGTGACTCCGCCCTTCACCATCAGGGCGGCGGCGAGGCCGGCGCGGACAGGGCCGGGTCGGACGCCTGGATGCGCCAGCTCGCCGGCTTCGGCTGGCTGCGCCACCTGCGGGCGGCCGATGGTCCGGCGCTGCGGGCGCGGGGCCGCGAACTCGTCGACGATTTCCTCATCGTCGCGGGAAAACCCCGGCCGACCCCGGCCTGGGAATCCGCCGTCGTCGCCCGCCGCCTGCTGTCCTGGCTGTCGCAATCCCCCGTCATCCTCGCCGGCGCCGACCGCGGCTTTTATTTCCGCTTCGTCCGGGCGCTCGAGCGTCACGCCACCGAGCTGGAAGCGCGCCTCGCCGGGGGTCTTTCCGGCACCGATCGCCTGCTCGTCGCGCTGGCGCTCGCCGAATACGGCCTGTGCATCGAGTCGAGCCCGGCGCGTCAGAAGCGCGGCACGGACGCGCTGGCCGGCGAGATCGCCGCCCAGCTTCTGCCAGACGGCGGCCACGTCAGCCGCAATCCGCAGGTGCTGATCGACCTGCTGCTCGACCTGCTGCCGCTGCGCCAAGCCTATGCCGCGCGCACGCTGGTGCCGCCGCTGCCGGTGCTCAACGCCGTCGATCGCATGATCCCGATGCTGCGGCTGCTGCGCCACGGCGACGGCACGCTGGCCCTGTTCAACGGCATGGGGCGCACCGCGCCCGAACTTGTCGCCACCATCCTGGCCTACGACGACGGGCGGGCCCGCTCGCCGGTGGCGGCCCGCTATGCCGGCTACCAGCGGCTGGAGGCCGGCGGCGCGGTGGTGGTGGTCGACGCGGGCGGGCCGCCGCCGCAGCCGTTCTCGACGCGAGCCCACGCCGGCGCCCTCGCCTTCGAGCTGTCAACGGGGCCGCGCCGTCTTGTCATCAATTGCGGCACGGCCGAGGGCGGCCGGACCGGCGTGCAGCAGGCGGCGCGCGCCACGGCTGCCCATTCAACGCTCGTCCTCGCCGATACCTCCTCGTGCCGCTTCGCCGCGCAAACGGGGGTGCAGCGCTACCTCGGCGGCGCGATCCTGGCCGGTCCCTCCGCCGTCACTGTCGAGCGGATGCGGGAGGAGGCGGCAACGAGGCTCGAATTGTCGCACAACGGCTATGCCGGACGCTTCGGCCTAGTCCACCGGCGCACGCTCACCCTGGCCGACGACGGCGACCGGCTCGATGGCTGCGACGCGCTGGCGGAAGCCGATGGCAGCAGGGGCGCCGGCAAGGTCGAGGGCAGCACCGCCTTCGCCCTGCGCTTCCACCTCCACCCCGCCGTCAAGGCGAGGCCGCAGGCCGCGTCTTCGCCCGAGCGATCGAGCGTGCGGCTCGACATGCCCGATGGCGAGAGCTGGGTCTTCGAAGCCGACGCGCCGGGCGCAACCCTCGGCGTCGAGCCCTCGATCCTGTTCGCCGCCGCCGGTGGTCCGCGAGCCGCGAGCCAGATCGTTGTCACGGCCGACACCGGCCGCACCCGCGAGATCCGGTGGAGCTTCCGGCAGCTCGTTCCGCCGTTCCGGGCGGGGCCGCGCTGAGCCATGCTGTGCGACGGCATCGTAGCGAAATCCCTGGGAAACCCGCCCCGCGATGCTATAGGCCAGCGGAACCGAACCCGAAGACCGTTGCGCCATGCAAGCAGCCGTTGTTGTGTTTCCCGGCTCCAACCGCGAGGGTGACGCCCTGCGCGCCCTGCGCGCGGCCGGCATCGCGGCGCGAACCGTTTGGCACGCCGAGCACGAACTGCCCGCCGGCACCGACCTCGCCGTGCTGCCGGGCGGCTTTTCCTACGGCGATTACCTGCGCTGCGGCGCCATCGCCGGGCGCTCGCCGGTGGTGGATGCCGTGCGCGCCCACGCCCGTCGCGGCGGGCTGGTGCTGGGCATCTGCAACGGTTTCCAGATCCTGGTCGAAAGCGGCCTGTTGCCGGGCGCGCTGATGCGCAATGCCAACCTGCGCTTCGTGTGCCGGATGCAGCACCTGCGGGTCGAGCGGGCGGATACGCCGTTCACGGGGCGCTACGCGGCCGGGCAAACGATCCGCGTCGCCATCGCCCATGGCGAAGGCAACTACACGGCCGACGCCGAAACGCTGGCCCGCCTCGAAGGCGACAACCGCGTCGCCTTCCGCTATTGCGATGCCGGCGGCCACGTCAAGGATCGCGGTGGCCCCAACGGCTCGCTCAACGAGATCGCTGGCATCACCTCGGCCAACAGCCGCGTGCTCGGCCTGATGCCGCACCCCGAGAACCTGATCGACCCGCTGACCGGCGGCACCGACGGCCTGCCGCTGTTCCAAAGCCTCGCCGCCGCCTGAGGGATCATCCACGACGCCGGTATTCAAGGCCGGAGGGTCCGGCAGGGCGCCGATTCCCTTCTCCGGCCTCGAATGGCAGGGGCTCGCTGCCATCCGCCCGCGAGCCCTGATCGAGGTGCTACTTGCTGGTCCCGCTCTTGTGGGCCGCCCCGGTCATGCCGCCGCTCTTCTTCACCATCGCGCCGCTCTTCGCCGCGCCGGCCTTGTCGGTGCCGCTGGCCTCCGAGCCGCCCGAGGCGCTGTTGTCCTTGGCCGCACCGCCGAGCGTGCTGCCGCCCGTGTTCTCGGCAAGGGCGGCGGGCAACGCCGCCAAGGTGAGGGCCGTCGCCAGCACGGTCGTGATCTTCAGGTTGGACATGGACGCTCCTGCAAGTCCGCGCTCTTGTTCGCGCTCTCTTGCCCGCGCTCGATGGTCGAACGTCGGGTGCCCGCGAACGTCCCCTTCGCGCGCAAGGTTCCTTTGCCCACCAAAGGGAGCAGGACGGGGATCAGCCGGCGGCGGCGCGCAGGGCGGCGGGGAGATCCGCCATCGTGGCGATCACGGGGGCTGCGCCGGCCTCGCCGAGCCGCGCCGCGAAGCCGGGATAGCCGTGCGCCCCGCCGGTGAAGCCGACCACCGGCATGCCAGCGGCAATGCCGGCACGCACGCCCATCACCGAGTCTTCCACCACCACGCAGTGCGCCGGCGCAAACCCCATGGCGGCGGCCGCGTGCAGGAACAGGTCCGGCGCCGGCTTGCCGCGCGCCACCTCCGTGCCGCTGAAGATGTGCGCGCCGAAGTGCCTCCGCAGTCCGGTCAGCTCCAGCGTCAGCTCGATGCGGGCCCGGTCGGAGGAGGACGCGACGCAGCGCGGCCCATCGAGCCGGGCGAGGACGTCGGCGATGCCTGGCACCGGCTGCAGTTCGCGCTTCAAACGCTCGATCATGCGGGCGCGCACGATCGCTCCGGCAGCGGGCAGGTCGCGGCCGACCAGCGCTTCCATGGCGCGCGCGATGTCGGCGTTGTGCATCCCCATGAAGGCGTCGCGGCAGGCCGCCACGTCCATCGGCCGGCCGTGCTCGCCCATGATGTCGGACAGTTCGGACAAGGCGATCAGCTCGGAATCGACGAGAACGCCGTCGCAATCGAAGATCGTGAGCATTCGGAACGTTCGGCCTGCCAGCATCCGGCACAGGGCGCGCCGGCTGGGAAGACCCATCCACGATGCGCGGCCCGATGCAAGATCCGGGTCGGCGCCGCGTCGACCGCGTCGGCGAGGCGCTTAGGTCAGGCGCTTGGGATCGGGTTGGAGCATCGGACCGAGAAGTGCGCAGCGGTTTTCGGACAAATCCGATGCGGCAC
>CAXTMA010000155.1:0-9714 GCA_964245015.1 uncultured Beijerinckiaceae bacterium
ACCTGGGGCGGCGTGCCGGCGGCGGCGAAGAGATCGGGCGGATCCGCCACCGTGAGGCCGGCGATGCTGCCCAGGTCCGCATCGGAGAGGATAGGATCCGCCGTGCGCTTCCGCAGCGGTGGCCGCATGGTGCCGGCCGGCGTGGACGGCGAGCGTCTCGAAGCGGTTTCCGTTCGGCTGGTCGCTCATGCGTTGATCCTGGGAGCCGTCGAGCAATGGCCTGCCCCGCGAACTGAGAAACACCTCAAGCCGGCCGCGTCGACAGCGGGGGAGTATGGCATTCCGGCCGTGAGACCGCGCGCGTCGCGTGCATGTTGTCTGAAGGATCGCGGGCCGCCTCGCAGCGGCTCGCCACGCCGGCAAGCAGCGCTCCCCGCGCACGACACACCGTCCCTTATGGCTGGCCGATGTTCATCGTGGTCGCGAAGATCGCCTGCATGGCCGCCGTGCGATCCGGGCGTCCGACCACGGCGATGCCGTCGCCGGCGAGGACCCGCGTCGAGGCGGAGGGCTGCACGATGGTGTCGCCGTTGCGCCGTTCAATGGCGACGATCAGGAAGGCGCCGCCGGCGAAGCGCTCGATCTCGCCGATGCTCGCCCCCACGCAGCGGCTGCCGTCCGCCGCCGCCACGATCTCGATGTCGAGGCCGAGACGGCTGAGATAGCGGACCACCATGCTGGTTTCCGGCCCGGCGCGCAGGGCGGCCATGTCGTGGAACAGCAGCAGCTCGGCGATCCGCTCCGCGCCGATGTGGGTCGGCAGGACGACGTGGTCGGCCCCGGCCTGGATCAGCTTGCGCTCGGTGGAGGGGAGTTCGCCCCGCGCGATGATGGTGAGGCGGTCGTTGAGGCTGCGCGCCGACAGCGTGATGAAGACGTTGGCGGCATCGTCGGGCAGCACGGTCGCCATCGCCCGCGCCCGTTCGATGCCGGCCGCCCGCAGCACGTTCTCGTCGGTGGCGTCCCCTTCCACGCTGAGGAAGCCCTGGCTCCGGATGGAGGCGGCCCGGTCGCCGCCGCGATCCACGATCACGAAATCGGCCGAACCGGCCCGCAGATCGGCGGCAAGGCTCTGACCGATGCGCCCGAAGCCGCACACGATGACGTGGCCGCTCAGCCTGTCGATGTCCTTCTGCATGCGTCGGACCCCGAAGAAGCTTTGGAATTGGCTGACGGTGATCAGTTGCACGATAGCGCCGGTGACGAAGATCATGCCGGTGCAGCCGGTCACGATCAGCAGCATGGTGATCGTGCGCAGCGCCGCGGTGTCGACCGGCTGCACCTCGTTGTAGCCGACGGTGTAGATGGTCAGCACCACCATGTAGGCGGCATCGCCCCAGCTCCAGCCGTTGAACACGTAGGCCGCGGTCGCCGCGACGGTGACGGCAAGCATGAAGAGCGTGCCGGCAAGCAGGTTGCGGACGGGTGAGCCGAGGGCGTTCAGCATGGATGGGAGCAGCGCTGCCGGAGCGGGGCGCCCGCGTCAAGGGCGACCCGCTCTGCAGGAGCGGTTCAGCCGCTGTTGCGCAGGCCGGCGGCGATGCCGTTGATCGACAGGTGCACGCCGCGGCGGGTCTCGTCGCCGTCGTCGCCGCCGCCGCGGGCGCGCAGCATCTTCAAAAGTTCGACCTGCACGTGGTTCATCGGATCGAGGTAGGGGAAGCGGTTGTTGATCGATCGCTCCAGCAGGGGATTGGACTCCAGCAGGCGCGTCTGCTCCATGATGGCGGACAGGAAGCGGACGGTGCGTTCGTGCTCGGCCGAGATGGCCTCGAAGATGCGCTCGCGCAGGCCGTGATCCTCGCAAAGGTCGGCGTAGCGCGAGGCCACCGCCAAGTTGCTCTTGGCCAGCACCATGTCCATGTTGGACAGCAGGGTGCGGAAGAACGGCCATTCCCGGTGCATCCGGCGCAGCAGGTCGAGCTGCCCGCCCTGTTCGAGCCAGCTCTCGATGGCCGAGCCGAAGCCGTACCAGCCCGGCAGCATGACCCGGCACTGCGCCCAGGAGAACACCCAGGGGATGGCGCGCAGATCCTCGATGGCGCGGGTCTTCTTGCGTGAAGCAGGACGCGAGCCGAGGTTGAGGGTGGCGATCTCGTTGATCACCGTCGAGCCCCAGAAATAGTCGGTGAAGCCCGGCGTTTCGTAGACCAGCTTGCGGTAGGCGGCGTAGGCGAGGTCCGACAGCTTGCTCATCTCGCTGACGTAGGCGTCGGGCGGCCCATCGCCCTTCATGTGGATCAGCGTGGCTTCCATGGTGGCGGCGACCATGATGTTGAGGTTGCGCTGGCAGGTCGCCTGATTGGCGTACTTCGAAGAGATGATCTCGCCCTGCTCGGTGATGCGGATCTGCCCGGCGACGGCGCCAGGCGGCTGCGCCAGGATGGCATCGTAGCTCGGGCCGCCGCCGCGCCCGACCGAACCGCCGCGGCCGTGGAACAGGCGGATGCCGATGCCGTGCGCCTTGAAGACCTCGACCAGCGTGATCTCCGCCTTGTAGAGTTCCCAGCCCGAGGTGACGAAGCCGCCGTCCTTGTTGCTGTCGGAATAGCCGAGCATCACCTCCTGGACGTTGCCGCGCGACTTGATGATGCGCGACAGGTGCCGGTCGGCGAACACCTTCTCCATGACGCTGCCGCAGGCGCGCAGGTCGTCGATGGTTTCGAACAGCGGCACGAGGTTGACCTGCGATCGCATGTCGCGGTCGATCAGGCCGACTTCCTTGAGCAGGACGGCGAGTTCGAGCAGGTCGGACACCGCTTCCGCCATCGAGATGATGGCCGTGTGGATGATCTTGCGGCCGTAGCGGTTCTGCGCGGCGACGGCGCCGCGGAACACGGCCAGCTCGCCGCGGGTTTCCTCGCTGTAGGCGAGGAAGGGCGAGATCAGCGGGCGCGGCGTATCGAGTTCCCGGCCGAGCACTTCGATGCGTCCGGCCTCGTCGAGGTCGAGGTAGCCGGTGCCGGGCGTGATCGCCTCCAGCAGCTCGGCCACCGTGCGCTCGTGGACGGAGCTGTTCTGGCGCAGGTCGATGCTGGCGAGATGGAAACCGAAGCAGTCGACGGCGCGCAGGACGCGGTGCAGCCGGCCGCGGGTCAGGATGGCCGCCCCGTTGGCGCTCAGCGAGTGCCGGATGATCAGCAGGTCGCCCTTCAGCTCGTTCGCGTCGGCGTAGGGCCTGGTCCCGTCGTGGCGTTTGGTCTCGAAGCTGGCGAGGGTGGCCCGGACGCGCTGGATCATGCCGTTGAGGGCGCGCCGGTAGGGCTCGTTCTGCTGCTGCTCGCGGCCGTCGTCGCCGGCGTCGGCGAGCGCCTTGAGGTCGGGGCTGATGGTGATGAGGTTCTCGGAAAGCGGCAGCTCGCGACGCAGGCTGGTCAACTCGTCGATGTAGTGGCGCAGGATCTTGGCAGCATGCATCAGCGCGGTTTCGGCGAGCACGTCCGCGGTGACGAAGGGGTTGCCGTCGCGGTCGCCGCCGATCCAGCTGCCGAGCCGCAGGAACGAAGGGATCGGCTTGGCGTCCTCGCCCGGCGCGAAGGCCTCAACCTGCGCTTCCAGCTTGGTGTAAAGGTTGGGCAGCTCCGTTAGCAGGGAATAATCGTAGTAGCTCAGCCCGTTGGCAACCTCGTCGATGACGGTGAGCTTGCGCTTGCGCAGGAGGCTCGTTTGCCACAGCGACAGCACGGCCTCGTGGAGCGAGTTGCGCACCAGCTCGCGGTCTTCGGGCGGGAGGTCGCGCTGGTTGAAGACGTCGAGGCGGCGGGCCAGCGCGATTTCCCAGTCCATGGTCGAGCGGCGGCGGATCTCGGTCGGGTGCGCGGTGAGCACCGGGCTGATGAAGGCGTGGTCGAAGAAGCTCTGCAACTCGTCGCGGGTGATGCCGGCGACCTTGGCGTCGTCCAGGGCGCGCTGGGTTGTGCCGATGCGCGGGCGCGAGCCGGCGAGGGCGTGGGCGCGCGTCCGCCGGCGGTGGTGGGCGTCCTCGGCGATGTTGGCGAGGTGCGAGAAGTACGAGAAGGAGCGCACGACCAGGAAGGCCTGATCGGGGGAGAGCGACGTCAGGATGTGCGCCAGCTCGGCCCTGTCGTTGGGGTCCTGCGTCTTGTGGAAGCGGACGGAGGTTTGCCGGATCTCCTCGACGATGGCGAAGATGGCCTCGCCTTCCTGGTCGCGGATGGTATCGCCGAGAATCGAGCCGAGCAGCCGGACGTCGTCGCGAAGTGGACCGTCCTTATCGCCGCTTCCGTCGGCGACCTGCTGCAGTTCGGCGAATTCGGCGGCTTCCGTTTTCATGGTTGTCACTGGCGGGTTCCGTTTTCAATCACGTCCGGCGCGGCGAGATCCGTGCCAAGCGCGGCTGCGCGTGGTGCTGCAAGTCCGGCCGCCGGCAACATGCGGCGGTGACGATGGCCGTCCCGGCATGTTAGGGCGGCTGCTCCGCGGCGGCCAGCGCCGGCATACGACAAGGGCGCGACGCCTTGAAGACGATCCTGAACGATCTTGCCGCCCGCCGCGCCGAAGCCCATGCCGGGGGCGGCGAGCGCCGCATCGCCGCCCAGCACGCGAAAGGCAAGCTGACCGCGCGGGAACGCATCGAGCTTCTCCTCGACGAGGGCTCGTTCGAGGAACTCGACACTTTCGTCACCCATCGCATCACCGATTTCGGCATGGACGCCCAGAAGATCCCCGGCGACGGCGTGGTCACCGGCCACGGCACCGTATCGGGGCGACCGGTGTTCGTCTTTTCCAAGGACTTCACCGTCTTCGGCGGCTCACTTTCGGAAGCGCATGCCCAGAAGATCATGAAGGTGCAGGACATGGCACTGCGCAACCGGGCGCCGATCATCGGCCTGTTCGATGCCGGCGGCGCCCGCATCCAGGAGGGCGTCGCCGCGCTCGGCGGCTACGCCGAGGTGTTCCAGCGCAACGTGCTGTCGTCGGGCGTCATCCCGCAGATCTCGGTCATCATGGGTCCGTGTGCGGGCGGCGACGTGTACTCGCCGGCGATCACCGACTTCATCTTCATGGTGCGTGACACCAGCTACATGTTCGTGACCGGCCCCGACGTGGTGAAGACCGTGACCAACGAGACGGTGAGCGCAGAGGACCTCGGCGGCGCGCTCGTCCACACTACCAAAAGCTCCGTCGCCGACCGCGCCTACGCCAACGACGTCGAGGCGCTGCTGCAGATGCGCCGGCTGATCGATTTCCTGCCGGCCTCCAACGTCGCGCCGGCGCCGCACTGGCCGGCCGAGCCGGCCGAGGGCGACGACCCCTCGCTCGACACGCTGGTTCCCGACAGCCCCAACACGCCCTACGACATCAAGGAGCTCGTCGCCAAGGTCGCAGACGACGGCGACGTGTTCGAGATCGGGGAAGCCTTCGCCCGCAACATCGTGTGCGCCTTCGGCCGGGTTGAGGGGCGCACGGTCGGCTTCGTCGCCAACCAGCCGAGCGTGCTCGCCGGCGTGCTCGACAGCGACGCCTCGCGCAAGGCCGCGCGCTTCGTGCGCTTCTGCGACTGCTTCAACATTCCTCTCGTCACCTTCGTCGACGTGCCGGGCTTCCTGCCCGGCGTCAGCCAGGAATACGGCGGCCTGATCAAGCATGGCGCCAAGCTGCTGTTCGCCTATGCGGAGGCGACCGTGCCCAAGGTGACGGTGATCACGCGCAAGGCCTTCGGCGGCGCCTACGACGTGATGGCCTCCAAGCACCTGCGCGGCGACCTGAACTACGCTTGGCCCACCGCGCAGATCGCGGTGATGGGGGCCAAGGGGGCGGTGGAGATCATCTTTCGCGCGGACATTCACGACGCCGACAAGATCGCGGCGCGCACCCGCGACTACGAGGATCGCTTCCTGTCGCCCTTCGTGGCGGCCGAGCGCGGCTACGTGGATGAAGTGATCATGCCGCGATCCACCCGCCGCCGGGTCGCGCGCGGCCTCGCCATGCTGCGCAACAAGACGTTGGAGAACCCGTGGAAGAAGCACGGCAATATCCCGCTGTGAAAGGGATCGCCGTCACGGTTTGGCGACCTACCGGTTGTGCGCCATCAGCGATCCGAAGGCCCGCGTCGTTTGATCGTAAAGCTCCAGATCGTGTTCCAGGATCAGCTCGACATCCTTGATGTCGCGCAGGATCTTGCCGAGTTCGACGACCTGCGAGGATTCCGGGACCACGGGGACAGCTGTCGGTTCGACGTCCAGGAGTTCGGCGACGGCCTGCGCGTAGCCTGCCGCATCCGAACGCAGGCCGATGACCTCGAAATTCGACAACGCCTGCAGCGCCCTGCTGATGCAACTTTTGGTCAGCGTTTCCTCGAAGCTGTTGCTTGTCAGCTGGCGGCTGAGAGGATTATTGAGAAGCGACGCAATCTCTCGATCCGCCCGCTTGAACAAACGCTTGCAGGACGTGCGGTCGAGGGCGTTGATGTCGTACAGCGCTTCCATCACCGGCTCGTAGGTAAGGGCGTCGCGGGCCCCGAGTAGCTCCGCGGCCTGCGCGCCCACGTTCTTCAGGACGATCAGCCTTTCCGCCATCTCCTCGAAAGGGTCGCGGAAGATCGTGATCGCACGAAATCCCTGATTGAGGTCGGACTGCACCCGATTGAGCAGCATGCGCCCGCTGATATAGGCGGACTCGAGATTGTGTATGTGGAACACCTGCATCGAGGTTTCGCTACCGCGACTGTCGATCCCGGAATAACAGTACTGGAACCGATTCGCGAAGAATTGGTCGAAGTTGCGCAGTCGCAGCAGGTGCGTTTCCAGCCGGAAGACCTTGGCTGCGAGGTAGGTCGGCAGCTTGCGGCGATAGATCCGCAGATCGGACGATGTTTCGATGACTTCGAGGTCGGAATAGAACGCCAAGCCCGGGATCAGGGTGTCGTCGATCAGAAAACCGCACAGTCCGGTCGCATGACGCCCGGATGCGAGGATCTCGGGGCGGACATCCGTGGCGGAAATGACGGCGAGGTCGTTCCCCCCGCTCCGGATCCTGACGCAGGGAGCCATTCCCGCCGCATCGGGGATCAGGTAGAACCTCAAGGACGACCCAAGGTCATGCTCGACGCTGAACAGCATGGGGTTGTATCCGACCTCCGTTCATCGCGATTCCGCCTCCTCGCATGCCGATTGGGCGAAGACAAGGCTTAAACCCCCGGTCCGCGGCGCCTTGCCAAACCCACTCTTCGCCGCCTTCGGGAAGAAACTGCGATGGCTCGCCGATGCCTTCGTTCGAACTCGTGCCGACGGTGCGAGCGCCCGACCGATGGCAGGCTTGGGCGGGGCAGGCGAGGGTGCAAGGGGGTCAATCGCCCCGGAGACGGCTTTCGTCTCGGACCAGCTCGCCGACGTTGCGCGTGAGAGACCATCTGGCTAAGAGAAGCGAATACGGGACCTCAAACGAGCCGATTCTTCTTTTTTCGTGTTCGCAAACAGAGTGCTCGCCGTTGGCTGGGGACAAGGAATGGGTCGACTGTCTTGGTTGCGGAGTTGGGGCCGACCATTCGCGACTGCCACCCGCTCAACAGTTTCCGACCTGAATCCAGATGCCAGATCCGTCGTCCTTTTCGGCTTTCCGACCCACGAAACCTTCGTGGAAAAGGACTACCTCGCCTGCAACCCCGACATTCGCTTGGCGGTGAAGGCCGGCGCGCTGAAGTCGGGTCGCGAGCATTTCGAGCTTCACCATGAACAGCGCACGCACAAGATGCGGATGCGGGGCGTTGCCGACGTCCTGGCGCGACTGCGCGCCATCAAGGCCGATCGCATCGCGTCCATTATGAAGCCCGAGCACGTGGGAGCCCGCGGCGCGGACAACGTCTTCGACGTTCTTACGGCGGAACTGCGATCGTCGTTCGGCGTCATCGACACGACAAACGTTTCGTCGAACGATTACGACGGCGAAAGCCTCGCTCTTATCGCCAAGCACGCCAACGGTCTGATCCTCGATTGTGGTGCCGGAAGCCGTGCGGTGTACTACGACAACGTTGTCAACTATGAGATCGTCAAGTATCCGAGCACGGATGTCGTCGGCGTTGCCGAGGTCCTGCCATTCGAGGACAACTCCTTCGACGCCATCTTCTCCTATGCTGTCCTGGAGCACGTCAAGCAGCCGTTCCTGGCGGCGCGCGAAATCAGCCGGGTCCTCAAGCCCAATGGGGTTCTGCGCGTCATCGTCCCATTTCTGCAGCCGCTGCACGGTTTCCCGTCGCACTTCTTCAACATGACACCCAACGGGCTCGCCGCGCTTTTCGAGAACGAGATCGCGATCGATCAGCAATTCGTCGGACCCTACCTCGGTCCGATCTGGACGATGTACACGATGATCCGCGCTTGGCACGACGGTCTCCCAGTTCCGGAGCGCGAGCCGTTCCTTGACCTGACGCTGCGTGAACTGTTCGTTCATCCCGTCCACATGTTGAACAAGGATTTCGTCACCAAGCTTCCGGAGAAAGCAGCTTTCGAGATCGCGAGCGCGACTGGGCTCGTCGGTCACAAGCGCGTCGCCTAGACCGGCAGCTGGATCAAAGGTGGTCAGGATGTTGAAGAACCTACCTGCGCTCAAGGCGCTTCGCAGGCCTCTGAACCATTATCGTTTCAAGAACTTCTACCGTGCCGAGAAGCCTGTCGATTTCAACGGCATGGGTGAATTGCGCGGTGAACGTTTTCCCAAGGTGGAGGCCGATTGCTGGCTGGATCGGCCCGACGCCGATCAGGAGATCGCCGATCGTCTGCGGGCCGGGCGCATCACGGAGGCGCAGGCCTCCGCCTGCTCGTTCTGGGCGGCGAACGGCTACCTCGTCGTTCCCGGCTTGGTCGATCCCGAACTGATCGATCGGACCTGGGCGGCCTATGAGGCCGCGCTGGCGGCAGGCACCTTCGGCCCGCGAACCTTTGTCGATCCCAATCAAACCTTGGACGGGCGGCAGCTCGATCCGCATCTCAAGTTGCCGGAGATCGCCGCGATTCAGTGCGACGCGCGGATCCTCGCCTGGACGGACCTGCTGTTCGATCGCAAGACCGTACCATTCCAAACGATCATCGGGCACGCCGGCAGCGAGCAGGCCGCGCACTCCGACTCGATCCACATGACGACCTATCCGCTCGGCTATCTCATCGCGAACTGGATCGCGATGGAAGATATTTCGGATAACAGCGGCGTGCTGGAATATTATCCAGGAAGTCACAAGCTGCCATATCTATTAAGCGCAGATGTCGGGATCGCGGAATTCGAGTTTAAGGCGAAAGGCTATGCGGTCTATTCCGAACGCTACGAGCCCGCCATCAAGTCCAAGTGCGAGGCCGCCGATTTATCCAAAAAGACCTTCCTGGCCAGGAAGGGCGATGCCCTGTTCTGGCACGCTAACTTGGTGCACGGCGGTGGTCGCCGCCTCGATCCCAACGCCTCGCGTAAGGCGCTGGTGTGCCACTACTTCGCCGAGGGCGCGGTGACCTACCACGATCTGTCCGGCAACGCCTCGCGCCTGCATTCGGACGGCCTCTACGCCCCAATCAAGGTTTGAAACTGCGACGGTCAACGCGGGCTGGCGCTGAACGGCCGGAGCCGCAGGCGCGACAAACCTACGGCCGGCATACCGGTTCCGTACCCGACCCTCAGGTCGCGTCTGTCTTCGACGGCCGCAGCCGCGAGATCAGCGTGCCGATCACGTCCGCCGGGTTGCGGGTGAAGCGGGTGTAGGGGCTGATCGGC
>CAXTMA010000156.1:0-9708 GCA_964245015.1 uncultured Beijerinckiaceae bacterium
CATCCTGGGCACCGTCTGCGCCTGAACACCCCGGAATGGGCGTGGGTAATTACGATCTCGAAACACCATGCCATTATGGCGGCAGTCCGCACGTGGAAGCGAGCCGGCCGAAACGCCGATGGTCTTGGCCGCCTAGAGTAAACCGACGACCTCGCCCGCAGAGTCGACGTCAGGAAGCGAGAAGTCTTCCGCAAGCGCCTGTCCGTACCTTGAGTCGGTCTTGAGCACTGCTATGATACAACAAGGCGCGGGACCTCTGGACCAGGCGAGGTAATGTCAAAGCGAGCTCTCATCACGGGCATCTCGGGGCAGGATGGAGCCTACCTGTCTCGTTTGCTGTTGGAGAAGAACTACGAAGTGTCAGGGATGGTGAGGCGATCCTCGCACTTCGGGGTCGCCGACCACCGGCTGCGCTGGCTCGGCGTGCTGGACCGTGTTACCTTGATCGACGGCGACCTGCTGGATCTCGCCAGCCTCTGCCGCATCATAAGTGAGCAACAGCCCGACGAGATCTACAATCTTGCCGCGCAATCGTTCGTAACCACCTCTTGGCAGCAGCCGGTGCTCACCGCCAGCGTCACTGCGGTCGGCGTCGTCAACCTCCTTGAAGCGATCAGGATCGTATGTCCGCAGGCGCGCTTCTACCAAGCCTCGTCGTCGGAAATGTTCGGGCTGATCCAGCAACCCAGGCAGAGCGAGACAACACCCTTCTATCCCCGTTCGCCCTACGCCGTGGCCAAGCTGTACGGCCATTGGATCACGGTGAATTACCGCGAGTCCTTCGGCCTGCACGCCGCGTCTGGCATCCTGTTCAATCACGAGAGCCCGCTGCGTGGGCTCGAGTTCGTGACGCGTAAGGTCACCGACGGAGTGGCGCGGATCAAGCTTGGGCTGGCGAAGGAGCTGCGTCTCGGCAACGTCGAAGCCAAGCGCGACTGGGGTCACGCGGCCGACTACGTGCGCGCAATGTGGCTGATGCTGCAGCAGGAGCGGGCCGAAGACTACGTAGTGGCCACGGGCGTCACGACCACGGTGCGCGAGATGTGCCGGATCGCCTTTGCTCACCTCGATCTCGATATGGATGCCCACCTCGTCATCGATCCTGCGCTCTACCGGCCGGCGGAGGTCGACGTGCTGCTCGGCGACCCGGCCAAGATCAAGGCGACGCTCGGCTGGAAACCGGAGATCGATTTGCACGCAATGATCACCGAGATGGTCGATGCTGACTACATCAGACTGCGCAGCAGCAGCTAGAGCTTAACGGCGTCATGGATCGCGCGCGAGTCCTGCCCTCGCCTATCCTGGTCACCGGCGCGACGGGCTTCGTCGGTCGATACGTATGCGCCGCGTTGGCGAACTGCGAACCGGCGCCGACGGTGGTCGATGTCGGCGGAGGCACCGGGAGCGGTCGAAGGATCGACCTGACCGACGCCGCCGCGGTGAATGACCTGATCGCGCGGGAACGGCCGCCGGTGCTGGTCCACCTAGCGGCGCAGGCCTCGGTAGGCGCCGCGGTCGGGGGCGCGGCGGCGCAGACCTTCGCGGTCAACCTCGCCGGCACGCTCAACCTAGCGCTGGCCGTCGCGCGCCACACGCCGGAGGCGACAGTGCTGTTTGCCTCCTCGTCCGAGGTCTACGGCGCGGCTTTCAACGCCGTGCCGGTCGACGAGGAGGCCGTGCCGCGGCCGACCAACGCCTACGCCCGCTCGAAGCTGATGGCCGAGGAGGTGCTAGCGGCGGTGCTGCCGGCTTCGGCCCGCCTCGTCGTAGCGCGGCCGTTCAACCACACCGGCGCGGGGCAGACCGAGACGTTCGTGCTGCCCTCCTTCGCCGGACAGATCGCGCGCATCGAGGCCGCGCTGCAGGATCCCGTTCTGCGGGTCGGCAACCTAAATGCGCGGCGCGACTTCCTCGACGTGCGCGACGTTGTGGCGGCCTACTTGGCGCTGCTGGCGGCGGCATCGAAGCTGCCGCCGCGCTTCACCTGCAACGTCGGCACGGGCAGCGCGCGACGGCTGGGCGACGTGCTGGAGGCGATGCGCCGCCTCGCCCACGTGCCCTTCGCAGTCGAGGTCGACCCCGTTCGGCTGCGCCAGCTCGACATCCCCTGCGCGATGGGCTCGGTGGAGCGCCTCTTCGGCGCCACCGGTTGGACGCCGCGCGTGACCCTGGATGAGACCCTCGCTGACCTCCTCGACGACGCACGTCGTCGCGTCAGCACCATGCGGCGGGGCTGATGGCGGCTCCTCGCCTGTGGCCGCTCACTGCGCCGGCCGTGTCAGGCCGACCCGCACCGCCGCATCCCGGGGCGGCACCTCGCCGGCATCAGGCGCGACGGACGGCAGGGCGGCGAGCTGCGCCGGCGTCAGGCCGTCGAGCACCACGTCGGCGCCGAGCAGCGCCACCGCCGAGAGCGACACCGCGAGCCAGTTGGTAGACGGTGTTGTGAAACTTCCCGTCAGCGACTTGTTGCATCAGTACGAGGCGGCTCCTGCCGATGTGCTTGGTAGCAGGCGCAACAAGTCGGCCACCCGACCTACGGAAGCCGCCCCTGCCGGAGCCAGGGGCGGCATGGAAGGTTGAGCCAATGAAGGCTCGACGCGGATGTGACTTCGGCGATCAGCTCGCCGCGCCGGCGATCGCATCGGCGGCGACCAACGCGTTGATGTCGGCAGCGGAGAACCCGAACTGCACGGCGAAGGTCGCGATGAGGGCGCTGTCGGGCGAGGCGTAGTTGCCTGTTTAGTCCCGGCATTTGGTTGAGCGGATCTACTGTGAACCGATCAGGCTCGGCTGTCCAGCGCTGACAGATGAACTCTTAGGGTGTTAGGCCCTTCAGCGTCTCCAGCCGCCGGCCGAAGTTGTAGGCGGCAATGAAGTCGCGCAGCAGGCCCTCGACGCCCTCCTCGCCGTAGCGCTGCTGCCAGCGCCACACGGCCGGGCGGCTGACGCCTGCCTGGCGGGCGACCTCCTGCACGCTCAGGCGCTCGGCCGACAGCAGCACGATGCGGGCCCGTAGGATGTGTTTAAGCGGCCTCGAACGGCTGCCAATGATCTCGGCAAGCCTCGCCCTGTCGCTCCCGCAAGGGATCACGCATACCGTCCGAGCCATGGCTCAGACTTGCGCACCGCTTCGCGTCCGTGAACCTTTTGTCCGCGCCAGTGCTCTAGGTCACGCACGGACCGTGGTGAAGGCGATCGACGCTTCAGCGTTTCAGGAGCCGTGATGGACGCCATGGTCCTTCAGCCTCTGTACACGGTGACGAAGCACGCTCCATGAGCTTCGATGCGGGAACCGGCGACCAGGATCAGGCAAGCTGTCGGATCCGATGCTGCCGTGGACGGCGCCACAGCCCATCACGGTCCCGGTAGACGCGCTTCCGCGCCGGCGTGTCGGCCAAGTAAGCACAAGGTGGTCGTCCTGAGCGGGGCCGAAGGTCGGTCGCCGGCTACAGGCCGAGAAGCTGCGCGTAATCCGGCATGCCGGCCGCCAGCACCTGGTTGGGCGCCGCGGGCCGCGCCGGCGCGTCGGCGCCCGCTTCGGGGCGCGCGCGGTCGGGGTGGGAAGGATAAACGCCCAGCACGCGGATTTCCTCGCAAAAGAAGGCAAGCTCCTCCATCGCCCGCGCCAGTCCGACGCCGTAAGGATGGCCATCGACGTCGGCCAGGAACTGCGTCGCCGTGAAGGCGCCCCCCACCATGTAGCTTTCGAGCTTGGTCATGTTGACGCCGTTGGTGGCGAAGCCGCCGAGCGCCTTGTAGAGCGCCGCCGGCACGTTGCGGACGCGGAACACGAAGGTGGTGACGGTCGGCCCCGAGCCGACGCTCGGCCACTCCGGCACCGGCGACAAGACCACGAAGCGGGTGGTGTTGTGCTGTTCGTCCTCGACGTCGGCGGCAAGGATGTCGAGGCCATAGATCTCCGCCGCCAGCGCCGGCGCCAGCGCCCCCCGCGTTCGATCGCCGCTCTCGGCGGTTTCGCGTGCCGATCCGGCCGTATCGGCGGCGACCACCGTCCTGAGCTTGCGCTCGCGGATCATGCGGCGGCACTGCCCGAGCGCATGGACGTGGCTGTGCACGCTGCGGATCTCGTCGAGCGTGCCGCCCTTGAGACCCATCAGCTGGAAGCGGATGGGCAGGAACAGCTCGGCCACGATGAACAGGCCCGACGCCGGCAGCAGGGTGTGGATGTCGGCGACGCGCCCGGCGATGGAGTTCTCGATGGGGATCATGGCGCGGCCCGCGCGCCCTTCCGCCACGGCGGCCAGCGCATCCTCGAAGGTCGGGCAGGGCAGCGCCGTCCAGGCGGGATGGGTGTTGCGACAGGCGATGTGGGAAAAGGCGCCCGGTTCGCCTTGAAAGGCGATGGTCTTGGCTGTCATCTTTGGCTGCGCTGTCCGCTCGGGAAGACTTCGGGGTCGAAATGGCAGGTCAGGGCCTTAGCACGGCTGCTCGGCCCCGGGCGACTCCAGCTCGGCCTGCAAGCCTCAGCCCGGCCTGAAAGCCTCGTGCGAAAATCAGGCCGTCCGATCCTGTGGACAGCGTCACGGCAAAACGGCTAAGCCTCGCCCCAAGTCCGGGCCGTGCCGCCATCCGTGAGCATCCGTGAGTCTGCATGCCGTGCGCCGCGCGCCTGCACTCACGGGAGCGGAAGTGGAACGCGTCGGGCGAGCAGGTTGGACCCAAGTAGGCTGGACTTTGATGGATTCGTTCACGCTGAACAAGATTGCCGGCGCCGTGCTCGGCACCTGCCTTCTTGGCATGGGCCTCAAGCTCGTCGGGGAAGCCGTCTACGAGCCGGGGCCGCCGGCCAAGCCGGGCTATGCCCTGCCCGACGCCAAGCCGGCGGAAGCGGTCGCCGGCGGCGACAAGGCGCCGGCCGCGGTGCCGATCGCCGTGCGGCTCGCCAGCGCCGATCCCAAGCGCGGCGAGACCGCCGCCAAGGTGTGCGGCGCCTGCCACAACTTCCAGGAAGGGGCCGGCGCCAAGGTCGGCCCCGCCCTGTACGGCGTCGTTGATCGCCCCAAGGGCAAGCAGTCCGGCTTCGATTATTCCGCCGGGATGAAGGGCAAGGGCGGCGAATGGACCTACGCCGACCTCGACCAGTTCCTGACCAAGCCGTCGGCCTACGTTCCCGGCACCAAGATGGGCTATGCCGGCGAGGAGGACGCGGGCAAGCGGGCCGACATCATCTCCTGGCTGCGCACCCTGGCGAAGGATCCCGCCCCGCTGCCGCAGGTGTCCGACGCCGCGAAGGCAGCGGCGCCAAGCGATGTCAAGGCTGGCGAGGCCAAAGGGGGCGAAGCCAAGCCGGGCGACGACGGCAAGCCGACGCAGGATGCCAAGCTCGAGGAAGCCAAGAAGACCGGCGACGAAGCGACCGGCCAAGCCGACTTCCTGACGCTCGTCGGCTCGGCGGATCCCAAGAAGGGCCAGGCGGCGGCGCAGGTCTGCCAAGCCTGCCACAACGTCAGGAAGGGCGGTGGTGCCCTGATCGGGCCGGCGCTTTGGAACGTCGTCGACCGCAAAAAGGGATCGTTGGCCGGCTATGACTACTCCGCCGGGCTTAAGGCGAAGGGTGGCGACTGGAGCGTCAACGACCTCAATGCCTGGCTGACCAACCCGCAGGCCTACATCCCCGGCACCAAGATGGGCTATCCCGGCGAAAGCAACCCCAAGAAGCGCGCCGAGATCATCGCCTACCTCCGCACCTTGTCCGACTCCCCCATCTCGCTGCCCAATACGGCCGAGGGAGAAGCGAAGGCGAAGAGCGACCATCCGGCCAGCGAAGCCAAGATGACGCCCGATGCCAAACCCGGCGACCAGTCGCCGCCCGCGCCGGCCAACAAGCCGGGGGCGCTGCAGCCGGTACCCAAGCTGCCCGAGGCGACCGACGCGGCCGGGGGCCCGACCAAGCCTGATCAAGCCCGCCCCGGCATGCCCGCGCCCGCGCCGACCCCCGACGAGCCCAACCACGGCGAGGCGAAGCCGGCCGGCAACCAGCATTCGGGCGAGGCGGCACCGCCCTCCTCGTCGCAGCAGGCCGCGCTGCCGACGGCGACCCCGATCGCCGTTCCCGTCGATGAGACCGGCGGCGGCCCCGAGCCATACCATGCGGCCGATCCGCAGATCCCGGCAGCCGAACAATCCACCGCGGCTTCTGCCAGCGATGCCTCGGCCAAGGCGCTTCCGCCGCCGCCCTCCTTCACGCCCGATGGTGACAAGGGCAGCGACCGCGCCCCCGAGCCCTACAGCGCGCCGACGCCCGGTGAGCCGAACTAAGCAGGTTTCGCAAAAGTGCCCGCGGTTTTGCGATCAAAACCTGCGGCTTGTCAGAAAGCGAAGCGGGTGAAGCGTTGGCTGGGCCAACGCGAACCTGCTTAGGGGAACGGACGGGATGGCGCGGAGCGGGAGTTTTTCCCGTGTCGCGCGCAGGGCAGGTGATGGCACGGCGGCGTGAAGACCGAGCGCCTCGCGACCAACTTCGTATCCTTCGGTGCCCTTGAGCATTGAACGGAAAGGACGCAGTTGCATCGGGGTGGATCCGAGCCGCTGCGGTCTGAAAAGACAGTGTCCGCCCGATGCTTCGAAGTCCGTGCCGTATCGGTGCCTCGGGATCACGATCGCACCGCCGCTTCTTGCCTCAAGGGAGTCCGACATGCCGACCCTGCCCGAACTCCGCCCGAACGGGTCGCGGCCGCTGGGACCTGTCGCGATCCTCGCCGATCTGGCGCCCACCCTGACGCGGCGCGCTTCGCTTCGTCTCGGCCTCGGCGCCGTGGCGACGCCGTTCCTGGCAGGGGTCGGCCTGGGTTGTCTGCCGGCCGAGGCGGTCGCGGCGGACGGGGACGCCGTGCACGGCCTGTCGATCTTCGGCGACCTCGCCCTGCCGGTCGATTTTCCTCATCTGCCTTACGTCGACCCTGCAGCGCCCAAGGGCGGCGAGATCCGCCTGCAGATCACCTCCACGTCGGGCAACCAGAACTTCCTCACCTTCAACACGCTCAACATCTTCAACCTGCGCGGCGACGGTGCCGCCGGGGTCGGGGCGAGCTTCGACAGCTTGATGACCGGCTCCGCCGACGAGCCCGACGCGCTCTACGGCCTGATCGCGCGCGCGGTGCAGGTTTCGCCCGACCGGAACAGCTATCGCTTCCTCCTGCGCAAGGAGGCCCGCTTCCACGACGGCTCCCCGCTCACCGCCGGCGACGTGAAGTTCTCGCTCGAGACCCTGCGCGATCACGGTCACCCGACCTTCTGGATCCCGCTGCGCCACGACCTCGACGGGGTCGAGGCCGCCGGCGACGACGTGGTGGTCGTGAAGCTGAAGCCCGGCCACAGCCGCGACGTCATCCTGTTCATCGCCGGCCTGCCGGTGTTCTCGTCCCGCTACTACGCCCGCGTGCCCTTCGACGAGGTGAGCCTGGAACCGCCGCTCGGCTCCGGCGCCTACAAGGTCGGCGCCTTTGGGCAAGGCAAGTACATCACGATGGACCGCGTCCCCGACTACTGGGCCAAGGACCTGCCGATCAACGTCGGCACGGCCAACTTCGACAGGATACGCTATGAATACTATGCCGACCGCAGCCTGGCCTTCGAGGGCTTCAAGACCGGCGCCTTTACCTTCCACGAGGAACTGACGTCGCGGATCTGGGCCAAGGGCTACGACATCCCGCCCATCGCGGACGGCCGCATGCTCAAGACGACCATCCCCGACGATTACCCCAACGGGACGCAGGGCTGGTTCATGAACACGCGGCGCGACAAATTCAAGGATGCGCGCGTCCGCGAAGCGCTGGGCTACGCCTTCGACTTTAGGTGGACCAACACCAACATCATGTACGGCTCCTACGGGCGCACGGTGTCCTATTTCCAGAACTCGCCGATGGCGGCGACCGGCACGCCCTCGCCGGCTGAACTGCGACTCCTCGAACCGTTCCGCGCCAAGCTGTCGCCGGCCGTCTTCGACGCCGTGCCGCTGCCTCCCGAGAGCGACGGCTCGGGGTCGGATCGCGCGCTGCTGCGCAAGGGCCTCGACCTGCTGCTCTCGGCCGGTTGCAAGCGCAGCGGGCAGACCCTCGTTCTGCCCGACGGCTCGCCCTTCGACATCGAGTTCCTCGACTCCGACCCGTCGCTGGAGCCGCACACGCTGCCCTTCATCCGCAACCTCAAGCTGCTCGGCATCTCCGCCAACGTGCGGGTGATCGATCCCGCCCAGTACAAGCAGCGCACCGACAAGTTCGATTTCGACATCGTGGTGCAGCGTTTCGGCTTCGGCCTGACGCCGGGGGCCAGCATGCGCGACGCCTTCGGCTCGGAAGCGGCGGCGATCCCGAGTTCGCGCAACCTGTGCGGGATCCACGACCCCGTGCTCGACGCGCTGATCGAGAAGGCCATCGTCGCCGACGACCGCGAAACGCTGACCGTGCTGTGCCGCTGCATCGACCGCATCCTGCGCACCTCGCACTATTGGGTGCCGATGTGGAACAAGAGCGGTCACTGGGTCGCCTACTGGGACCTGTTCGGCAAGCCGAAGCAGACGGGAAAGTACGGGCTCAACGCGATCTCGACGTGGTGGTACGACGAGGCCAAGGCGAAGAAAACGGCGTTGCGATCGGGATAGGGCATCGATGCGCACGAATCCCGAACGAGTTCCATCTTTTCCGTGCTGCGCGTCGGCGAGGAAGGGCGGCGGCCTGCCCGCAGCTTGTGCGGCGTGCTCTCTCGCGACGCCGGGGCGCTAGCCCATGCTGGCCTACATCGTCCGGCGCCTCCTGCTGATGATCCCGACCATCATCGGCGTCATCTTCATCTCCTTCGTCATCTCCTCCTTCGTGCCGGGCGGCCCGGTCGATCGCATGGTGGCGGTGATCCAGGGCGCGGCCGGCGGCGGCGAGGTCGGCTCGGCCAGCGCCAACAGCAGCGACACCCGCGCCAGGGGCCTGCAGGGCTTCGATCCCGGCATCCGCCGAGAGATCGAGCGTCAGTTCGGCTACGACAAGCCGGCCTATCTCCGCTTCTGGCTGCTGCTCAAGGGCTATGCGACCTTCGACATGGGCCGCTCGCTGTTCTCGCGCATCCCGGTCGCCACGCTGATCGCGCAGAAGCTGCCGGTGTCGGTGTCGCTGGGCGTGTGGATGACGCTGCTGTCCTACCTCATCTCCATCCCGCTCGGCATCCGCAAGGCGGTGCGCGACGGCTCGCGCTTCGATGTGGCGACCTCCTTCGCGGTCTCGACCGGCTTCGCCATACCCTCGTTCCTGTGGGCGGTGCTGCTGGCGACGCTGTTCTGTTCGGCCAACCTGCCGCTGTTCCCGCAGCGCGGCCTCATCTCCGACAACTTCGAACAGCTCTCGCTCTTCGGCAAGGTCGGGGACTATCTCTGGCACATCGCCATGCCGGTGACGGCGCTGACGCTGGGATCCTTCGCCACCGTCACGGCGCTGACCAAGAACGCCTTCATCGACGAGATCAACAAGAACTACGTGCTGACCGCGCGCATGAAGGGCCTGACCGAGCGTCGCGTCCTTTACGGCCACTTGTTCCGCAACTCGATGATGATCGTCATCGCCGGCTTCCCCGCCGCCTTCGTCGGCGCCTTCTTCACCGGGGCGCTGCTCATCGAGTACATCTTCTCGCTCGACGGGCTCGGGCGCATGTCCTACGACGCGGTCATCAACCGCGACTACCCCATCGTCTTCGCCAACA
>CAXTMA010000157.1:0-9654 GCA_964245015.1 uncultured Beijerinckiaceae bacterium
CGCCGGCCGCCGTCCTTCCGCACCCGCCCCTGCCCCCGGCCGCGGCGCCGGCCGGAGCCTCGACCGAGACGGCGATCCTGCCGCCGCTGCCGGTCGTGCCCGGCCTGTCGGGCGAGATCCCGCTGCCGGCGCCGCGTCCCGCGTTTCGTCCCCCGTCGGCCCGGGTGCCGGCCGCCCGGCTGGCCGAGCAGATCCCCGCATCGGCCGAGCCGAGCGAGCAGCCTTCGTTCTTCGAGAAGGTGTTCGGCGGGCTCAAGCCGTCGGGAACCGCGCTGGCCTATGCCACGCCCGAGGACGGCGGCGGCCTCGGAGGTGCCATCGGAGGTGCCATCGGAGGTTCATTGGCCAGCCGCATGGCGCCCGATCGGCTGACCGCCGTCTACGACATCGCCGCCCACACCGTCACCCTGCCCGACGGCACGCGGATGGAAGCCCATTCCGGCCTCGGCCTCTCGCGCGACGACCCTCGCAGCGTCACCGAGCGCATGCGCGGCGCCACCCCGCCCAACCTCTACGAGCTGACGCCGCGCGAGGCGATCTTCCACGGCGTGCGCGCGCTGCGCCTCACCCCGACGGGAGGCACAACCTTCGGGCGCGCCGGCCTGCTCGCCCACACCTACATGCTCGGGCCGCACGGCGACTCCAACGGCTGCGTCGTGTTCAAGAACTACAAGGCGTTCCTGGACGCCTACGAGAGCGGTCGCGTCCGCCGCCTCGCCGTGGTCGCGCGGGCGGGCTAAGCAGGTTTCGCAAAAGTGCCCCGCGGTTTTGCGATCAAAACCTGCGACCTACCAAAGAGCTAAGCTGATGAAGCGTTGGCCTGCCAACGCGAACCTGCTTAGGGCATCGGACCCGAATCGGATCCGGCCCGATGCTCTCGATGGACGCGCACTCGGAGGTTCATCGGGCGCTGCTGACGAACGGAATGTACCGGTAAAGCCAGGTCTCGGTCAGCGGCTTGCCGCGAAACGCGAGAAACGCGCGCATCTCGATGACCTCGTTCCCCTGCGGATCGAGGTCGAACTGCGTGCGCCACAGGTCCCGGGTCCCATCGGGCGAAGGCTCGACGAGTACGTTGGAAAAAGCCCCGCGCGAGGCCGAAAGCACCGCCTGCGGAACCTCGTCCCCGTTGAGGGCGGTCAGGGCGGGTCCGCGGAACTCCACCAGGAACTTACGCAGCGCGGCTGAGCGGATCGCGCCCTGCACGGCTCCCATGCCGAGCCGCGTCCCCACGCAGTGGGCGAGGTCGCCGGGGAAAGGGTCGAGGTCGCGCCAGTACAGCCGGTAATCGTAGGCGAGGGTCTGGCCGGCGGCATTGGGCTCGGCCGGCACCCACATGGCGATGATGTTGTCATAGATCTCGTTGTCGGTCGGGATCTCGACGAGCTGCACCGAGCCCCTGCCCCAGTCGCCCAGCGGCTCCACCCAGGCGCAGGGGCGCTTCTCGTAGAACACCGCGTCGAGGTAGTGATCGTAGTTCCTGTCGCGCTGCATCAGCCCGAAGCCGCGCGGGGCTTGATCGAGGAAGGCGGAGGTTTGCAGCGTCGGCGGATTGATCAGGGGTCGCCAAAGGCGCTCACCCCTGCCGGTCCAGATCGACAGCCCGTCTGAATCATGGAGCGCCGGCCGCCAGTCGGCGGCGGTCGGCTTGGCGGTTTGGGAATACCAGTACATCGAGGTCAGCGGCGCGATCCCCAGCCGCTCGACCGGCTTGCGCAGGTGCAGCTCGCAGGACACCTCCATGGTGGTCGCCCGCACCGTGGTCGCCCAGTTGCGGTGGATCGCGAAGCGGTAGGCGCCGGCGACGCTGGGTCCGTCGAGCAGGGCGTACACCTCGACCGGGTCGGTTTCGGCCTTGCCCTCCGCGATCCAGAAGTGGGTGAAGTCGGGGAACTCCTCGGGATCGGCGGCACCGGTGTTCTGCGCCAGGCCGCGCGCCGACAGGCCGAACTGGTCGCCCTCGCCGACCGCGCGGAAATACGAGCCGCCGATGAAGCTCGCCCAATCCTGGTGCTCGCGCAGGTCGGGCTTCTGGTCGCTCTTGCGGATCTGCAATCCGGCGAAGGGCGAGGGTTCGTCCGACAGCTGCGCCATCGAGTTGTCGGGGGGATAGATGAAGTCGTCGGGGGTGTGGAGGACTTCGCGCGCCGTGCCCTCCGCCAGGGCGTACATGCGGACGGACTTGGGCGCCAGCTGCCCCACGGGGAAGAAGTAGATGGGAAAGATGCCATCGCCGTAGAGAGAACGATCGGGGTTATAGCGGATGTCTCCCATGACATCGTAGTCCATTCCGTCGACGAGGTCGGGGTTGGGACGCGGCGGCGCAACATAGGGCTTGCCCGCCATCGACGCCGCGCGCGCCTTGAGGCGGTCGAAGCTGAACGGTTCGCCGGGGCCCAGCGCCGGGCCGCGTGGGGCGGGAACCGCCGCCGCCGACGTTCGGAGCAGAGGCCAACATTGCGAGGCTGCGGCAAGCTTCAGGAGGTTCCGGCGCGACAGGATCACTTCAGCCACATTCCCTTGGGGCCGGCGCATCCCGCCTGCCTCGACCCGCGCCCCGCCGAAGCGGCATGTCCAGCGAGGCGGGGCCGCGCCGGCTCGCGCCCGTGCCTCGGCCACATCGAGCACATCCGCTGCCCGCATGCGGGCAGCGGGCGAGGGAATAGTTGGCGATGAATGAACCAGAGATGAGCCTTCTGGTGCTGGGCGGCGCCCGATCGGGAAAGAGCGGCTATGCCCAGCGCCTCGCCGAGGCGAGCGGGCGGGAGCCGGTGTTCATCGCCACCGCGCAGGCCTTCGACGCGGAGATGGGCGAGCGCATCCGCCTTCATGTCGCGGCGCGCGACCGGCGCTGGCGCACGGTGGAGGCGCCCTACGACCTCGTCCCGGCGCTCGGCGAGGCGGCGGCGCCCGGCCGCATCGTGCTCGTCGACTGCCTCACCCTGTGGCTCAGCAACCTGATCCTGCGCGGCGACGAGGCGGAGGCGGCCGGCGCCGAACTGGCCGGGCTGGCGACCGGCCTTGCTGGACCGGCGATCTTCGTCAGCAACGAGGTCGGCGCCGGGGTCGTGCCCGATCATCCCCTGGGCCGAAGCTTCCGCGACGCGCAGGGACGGCTCAACCAGCGTCTCGCCGCCGCCTGTCGCGCCGTTGTGCTGGTGACGGCCGGCCTGCCGCTGCAGCTCAAGCCGCGAACGGAGCCGGTGCTTCGCTTCTGAAGGGCGCGCTCAACCGGGGAAAGCGTTGCGGATCATTGCGAACTGCGCTTCGAGCGGATGCGCGTACGCCGCCGGCTGCGGCGCCAGCTCGCTGATCGCAGCATCGAGGCGCTGCACGCGCTCCTGCAAGCGCAGGGATTTGCCGATCAGCTCGATCAGGGTGTCGGGCAGGCCGGAATGGGCGGGGACGGCGGACGCCGCATGCCAGGCGTTGCGGCTGCGCCCCTTGTCGCTGGCGGCGTCGGCCTGGGTCATTTCCCCCTCGTTGACGGCGCGCTGCAACAGCAGCCACGAGGCGATCTGCATCAGCCGGGTGGTCAGCCGCATGCTTTCCGAGGCATAAGCCAGCGCCGCCATGCGCGGCAGCGCGCGGGCCTCCTCGCGGCCGAGGCTGTCGAGGTATGCGGCGGTTTCCTCGACGAGGGTCATTCCGTCGTGAAAGAGCGCGTTGAACGTGGCCGACGCGGCAAGCTTGTCGCCGAAGGAGATCGAATTGCCGGATAAAAGACGGTTGCTAATCATGGCACCCTGTACGCGAACGCCGGAACGGATCGACAGAACGGCTTGGCGGCCGCCAATCTAGCGCCGTCACGCCGTGCGCGCCCGTTTAACCCACTGGAAAGGTAAACGCGCGAAACGAGCCTAAGCCTTTCGCGGTCAAGGTCAAAGAGGTGCGATCGCCGCGTGCCGCCGCCTTCCCCCACTTTTCAGCCGACAAACCCTTCCGTGCAATACAAATCCTTCCGCACGATACGAAGTGCCAAGTCTTCCAGGGCATCGGACCGGAAAGTGCGCGGCGGTTTTCGGGTCAAACCCGACGCGGAACAGCAAGTCGGGACATCGGACCGGATTCGGTCCTGGGTTCGATGCTCTAGCCGCCCGGCCTGCCGAACACCGATGCCGCCGCTTCGGCCGCCGCGAGCTTGGCGGTCCGCGCCGCTTCGATGCGTTCGATCTCGCCGCGCAGCAGCGCGATGCGCTCCGCCAGTTCGTGCACGGACAGGGTATCGAGCGGCTGGCCGACCTCGTGGACGAGCTTGCGCGCCGGGCGCTCCTCCTCGATCACCGACGGGCCTCCCCCGCAGCAACGGCGAGGGCAGTCCGGGCGTCGGCGGCATCTTGCAGCATCTGGCGCATCATCACCTCGACGGAGTCGAACTTCTCTTCGCCGCGCAGCCAGGCGACGAACGACACTTCCATCCACTTGCCGTAAAGGTCGCCGGAGAAGTCGAACAGGAAGGTTTCAAGAAGTGGCGCGCCGTTCTCGTCCACCGTCGGACGGCGGCCCCAGCTGGCGACGCCGTCTCGGGTGACGCCCTCCACGGTGGCGGCGACGGCATAGATGCCGTGCTTCAAGCGGCACGACGGATCGGCCTCGACGTTGGCCGTGGGAAAGCCCAGCGTGCGGCCGAGCCGCTGGCCGGGCCGCACCGTGCCGGCGATGGCGTAGGGATGGCCGAGCAGGCTGGTGGCGCGGGCCACGTCGCCGGCCTCCAGCGCGATGCGGGTCGCCGTGGACGAGGCGACGATGCCGTCGGTGGTGGTCTTGTCGATGATGGCGACGTCGAAGCCGTATCGCCGGCCGGCCTCCCCGAGAAAGGCCGGCGTGCCGCCGCGAAGCTTGCCGAAATGGAAATCGTAGCCGGCGACCACCGCGCCGGCGTGCAGCCGCTCCACCAGGATGTCGCGGACGAAATCTTCGGCCGACAGATTGGCGAGCCAGCCGTCGAAGCTCAGCGCCACCAGCCCGTCCATGCCGAGCCGCTCGATGAGGTGCGCCTTGGTGGCGAGCGGCGTCAGCCGGAAGATGGTGCCCGGTCCGGCGAAGAAGTCGCTGGGGTGCGGCTCGAAGGTGAGCACCGCCGCCGACAGCCCGCGTTCGGCCGCCATCGCCTTGGTGCGCAGCAGCACCGCCTTGTGGCCGCGGTGCAGCCCGTCGAAATTGCCGATGGCGAACACCGCCCCAACCAGCCTCTCGGGCGCGCGAAGGGGATCGACGGCGAGGACGAAGGGCTTGATGGCCGGTGGATCCACGGGAGGGGAAGCGGCCAAACGGGACCGGGCGGGTGGCGGGGGCATGGCGCGATCCGACCGGAAAACGGGGTCGGGCGGACCGGACCCTGCCGCGATGACGGGGCCTCGTCAAGGCGAGGCGCGAATGGCGGCAAGCGTCCGGCGGCGGAAAGGCCGCGCGGGGTTCCACGACGACTTTAAGGAAATCGCAAGCCGTATGCGCCCTTTATAGGGCAACCGGCGCGGCAGGCCGGGGCTCCAGCGCCGAATTGCACGGCGTTCCGGGCCGCCGACCTTGATGTGGAGATGCGTGATGAGCACCGATTTCGCGATGCCCATTCTGGTTGTCGACGACTACCAGACCATGGTGCGCATCATTCGCAACCTGCTCAAACAGATCGGCTTCGAGAACGTGGACGATGCCGCCAACGGCGAGGTCGCGCTGCAGAAGATCAGGGCGAAGCGCTATTCGCTCATCATCTCCGACTGGAACATGGAGCCGATGACCGGCTTCCAGCTGCTGCAGAAGGTGCGCGAGGGCGGCGCTTCCGCCGAGGTGCCCTTCATCATGGTGACGGCCGAGTCGAAGACGGACAACGTGGTCGCCGCCCGCCGCGCCGGCGTCAGCCACTACATCGTGAAGCCGTTCAATGCCGCGACGCTGAAGTCCAAGATCGACGCGGTGTTCGCCGCCGCCGCCGCCTGAAGCCTGCGCCGACCTCGCGCGGCAGCCGCCGGAGCCTGGAAACGGTCGGGTCGATTGGCTTGAAGTCGGGGCTGTCGGGTGGCGGGGGCGCCTCGACAGCATCGCCATTCCCCGTGACCTTGCGCCCGTCGAGGTCGTCGGGAGCCGCCGCGTCGTTCCTGGCCGGAGGGGCGCCGGGGACGGCTTGAGAGAGTGAAACGAGGCGGCGCCGTCGATTGCGCCTTCCAGCACCTGCGGGCGACAAAGCGGCCGGTGCGCAGGCCAGATCAACCCGGCAACGCGGATCGCATCCGCCGCCCATCGCGCAGAACCGTGCCCAAGCAGGTTTCGCAAAAGTGCCCGCGGTTTTGCGATCAAAACCTGCGGCCTATCAAAAAGCTAAGCGGGTGAAGCGTTGGCCTGCCAACGCGAACCTGCTTAGTGGCCGAGGTCGGCCGGCTTGACCGGGGGCGGCACCAAATCCGACACCGCCTCGGGCGCGGCCATCAAGCGCCGCATGTCGGCATCGACCATTTCCGTGATCATCGCGTGCAGGTCGATCTCGGGCTCCCATCCCAGCGCCGCCTTGGCCTTGGCGGGATTGCCGAGCAGCACGTCGACCTCGGCCGGACGGTACAGGGCGGGATCGATGACGAGGTGCTCGTCGAGGTCGAGGTCGAGGTGGGCGAAGGCGATGCGGCACATGTCGCGCACGCTGGTCGTGCGGCCCGTCGCCACGACGTAGTCGTCGGCCTTGTCCTGCTGCAGCATCAACCACATCGCCCGCACGTAATCGGCCGCGTGGCCCCAGTCTCGCTTGGCTTCGATGTTGCCGAGCCGGAGGTCCTTGGCGAGGCCGAGCTTGATCCGGGCGACGCCGTCGGTGACCTTGCGTGTGACGAACTCGCGCCCGCGCAGCGGGCTTTCATGATTGAACAGGATGCCCGAGGAAGCGTGCAGGCCGAAGGACTCGCGGTAGTTCACCGTGATCCAGTGACCGTAGAGCTTGGCCACCGCGTAGGGCGAACGGGGATAGAACGGCGTCAGCTCGGACTGCATCGGCTCCTGGATCAGGCCGTACATTTCCGACGAGGAGGCTTGGTAGAAGCGAGCCTGCGGGCGCATGATCCGCACCGCCTCCAGCATGTTGGTGACGCCGACCGCCGTCACGTTGGCGGTCAGCACCGGCTGCTGCCAGGAGGTCGTGACGAAGGACTGGGCGGCAAGGTTGTAGATCTCGTCGGGCATCTGCTCGCCGATGATCCGGCACAGGCTGGCCAGGTCGAGGAGATCGCCATCGATCAGCTTGACGTCGTCAAGGACGCCGAGCCACCTCAGCCGGTGCTCCGCGACGCCGAAGTGCGACGATCGCCGGATGATGCCGGAAACCTCGTAGCCTTTTTCCAGCAGGAGGCGCGAAAGATACGCCCCGTCCTGCCCGGAGATGCCGGTGATGAGAGCCCGCCGGGTCATGTCGCTTCGACTTTCAG
The DNA here is from genome assembly GCA_964245015.1 of uncultured Beijerinckiaceae bacterium. Taxonomy (GTDB): domain Bacteria; phylum Pseudomonadota; class Alphaproteobacteria; order Rhizobiales; family Beijerinckiaceae; genus RH-AL1. The sequence continues at coordinate 7,407 of CAXTMA010000157.1, forward strand.
GTCTCGGAGGCCGACGGCGAAGATCGATGTATCGACCGCTGCCCACTATCAGCTGCGAAATTGCCCTTCAAGGTCGAAGGATGCCTGACGTCGGGTCATCTGCGCCCTCGCACGTTGGCCGCCTGTCGCCCGGTTCGCGTCATCGCGTCACGCGCGATCCCGCGCGAGGCTTGCCTCATCGCGTGGGTGGACGTAAGACGAGCGCGTTCTCCAGCGAGAACATCCGCCGTACGGCCTTTCGGCTGGCGGTCACGCCCGGCAGCGCGTCGCGCCCCCGGGTGCTTTTCCCGTTGGAGTCACCGGCGAGCCGGGCAGACAGGACCGCGCATGTTTGAAGGCCTGAGCGAGAAACTGACCGGCATCTTCGATGCCCTGACCCGGCGCGGCTCGCTGACCGCCGAGGACGTCAACACGGCGCTGCGCGAAGTGCGCCGCGCCCTGCTCGAAGCCGACGTGTCGCTCGACGTGGTGAGATCCTTCACCGACAAGGTGCGCGAGCGGGCGGTGGGCGCCGACGTCGTCAAGTCGGTGACGCCCGGCCAGATGGTCATCAAGATCGTCAACGACGTGCTGATCGAGACGCTGGGCGACAGCGCCGACCCGATCTCGCTCGATGCGGCCCCGCCCGTCGCGGTGATGATGGTCGGCCTGCAGGGCGCCGGCAAGACCACCACCACCGCCAAGATCGCCAAGCGCTTGGCCGAGCGCATGAAGAAGCGGGTGCTGATGGCATCCCTCGACGTGAAGCGCCCGGCCGCGCAGGAACAGCTCGCGGTGCTGGGCCGGCAGGTCGGCGTCGACACGCTTCCCATCGTGGCCGGGCAGACGCCGGTGCAGATCGCGCGGCGGGCCGAGCAGGCCGGGCGGCTGGGCGGCTACGACGTGGTGATGCTGGACACCGCCGGGCGCACCCACATCGACGAGGCGTTGATGGCGGAGATGGCCGAGATCAAGTCGGCGTCCCGCCCCCATGAGATCCTGCTCGTCGCCGATGCGCTGACCGGCCAGGACGCGGTCAACCTCGCCAAGAACTTCAACGACCGCGTCGGCATCACCGGCATCGTGCTGACCCGCATCGACGGCGACGGCCGGGGCGGCGCCGCGCTGTCGATGCGCCACGTCACCGGCAAGCCGATCAAGCTGATCGGCACCGGCGAGAAGATGGACGCGCTGGAGGACTTCCATCCCTCGCGCATCGCCAACCGCATCCTGGGGATGGGCGACATCGTCGGCCTCGTCGAGCGGGCGGCGGAAAACATCGACGCCGAAAAGGCGGCGGCCATGGCCAGGAAGATGGCCAAGGGCAGGTTCGACCTCGATGACCTCGCCGACCAGCTCGCCCAGGTCGAGAAGATCGGCGGCATCGGCGGCATCATGGGGATGATGCCCGGCATGGCCAAGATGAAGGACCAACTCGCCGGCAAGCTCGACGACAGGGTGATCAAGCGCCAGCGCGCCATCATCCTGTCGATGACGCCGCGCGAGCGCCGCAACCCCGACCTGCTCAAGGCCAGCCGCAAGAAGCGCATCGCGGCAGGCTCGGGGATGAAGGTCGAGGACGTCAACAAGCTGCTCAAGCAGCACCGCACGATGGCCGACATGATGAAAAGCATGGGCGGCCTCGGGGGCGGGATGGGCAAGATGGCCGGCATGGCCAAGGCGCTGGCCGGGATGGGCGGCGGCGGGATGCCCGGCGGCGCGGTGCCGACGCCCGAGCAGATCGAGGCGATGCACAAGCAGCTCGGCGGCAGGATGCCCAACATGCCGGGCCTGCCCGGCGGTTTGCCCAAGCTCGGCAACAAGGGCGGCCTGCCCGGCCTGGGCGGCGGCTTTCCCTTCGGCAAGAAGCGCTGAGCTTCTTTTTTCCCGATCAACCAACCCCGATCGATTAATCCGAGGAAAACAGTACATGTCCCTGAAGATTCGTTTGGCCCGCGGCGGCGCCAAGAAGCGCCCGTTCTACCGCATCGTCGTCGCCGACGCCCGCATGCCGCGCGACGGCCGCTTCATCGAGCGGCTCGGCACCTTTGATCCGATCAAGGCCAAGGACGCCGCCGACCGTCTCGTGATCGACACGGAAAAGGCGCAAAGCTGGATCGGCAAGGGCGCCCAGCCGACCGACCGCGTCGCCCGCCTGCTGGCCTCGGCCGGCGTCGGCGAGCCGCAGCGCGGCAACAACCCGACCAAGGGCCAGCCCAAGAAGAAGGCGCAGGAGCGCGCCGCCGCGGCCGCCGCCGCCGCCGAAAAG
>CAXTMA010000158.1:0-9640 GCA_964245015.1 uncultured Beijerinckiaceae bacterium
AGCCAAAAGCTTCCTCGATCCGCTTGCGGATGCGCTGGCTCACCGCGTAGCCGGGGTGGCGCGTGGTCCGCCCGTCAACGGCGGAGCGCCGCCCCGCGGTGTTGCGGGCAATTATGCACTTAACGAACAGGTAGCTTGAATGCACGCCAAGGTTGCAACGGAGACAAACGAACCCGTCGCGGCCGAATGCGAGATCGAGGTTACGCCGGAGATGATCGAGGCGGGCGCTGAGGTTTTGCGGGACGTGCTTTTCGAAGCTCTTTTGGAGTCGGCGGTTTCGTCGCAAGAACTGTGTGCTCGGATCGTTCATGCAGTAATGACGCATCGAACATGTCACGGATAGCATCCGCTATCTCATGTCCTTCCTCAATTATATTATGAAGTCCCTTCAATCGAAGGTTGGTTGTACGGCATACAAGCATGTTGTCCTGAGTAGATGTATCAGATGATACTGTAAACGAACACGTGATACCATCAAATGCTGAAAGCGTGCCGTGCGCAAAGGTATTTCTCATCCTAATGAAATGCTCAGATTTCTTCATCATCTCATCTAACTGCTCAGCTTTATCAATTCTACCTGAAAGTTCAACAAAGTATTGAAGCTTCTTCAGCTTGGTAGTTACGGGAGTCTTGTCAAACAGCACAAAGCCGTTCGCTATAGGGACATTGGTAATAAGAAAAAGAGCGACGCTTGCAAGCTCATCGATCTCTGCGCCCAACATGATAATGTCGCCGATTAGGGCGCGCATGGTTTTGGTTAGCTGTGGAGGATCGGTTGTGACGAGCAAAACAGGGCTTCCTAATGAGCAATCGTTATCTGACGCCGAGATCGCCAAGCGCCGTGACGAGGTGATCCGGCGTATGGCGAACATGCCGCCGAAGCCGAAAGCTAAGAAGCCTAGTAGCCGCGAGAAAACGCCTCCATGCCCCTCGCAAGTCGATCATGAGAACCAATTCGAATTACCGTCTGACAACCAGGACACTTCAAACGATGGTGGTAAGCGTCATCATCAGAGTTCAAGATAAAGCGCTTTCGCTCCTCATAGCATCGGGAACAGATATGGTGCGACGGCTCGGCTGGTTGCACGTTGTCTTTCAGACGGTAGCTAAACGTTCCTGTTTCCCATTGGTGAAGCTGATAGCGCTCAGTCTTTGTTTCCCATGCTTCAAATGCTGCAACTTTCTTTTTAAGATCGTCTACGGTCTGAATCAGCGTCGTTTGCGCCGCTTGTGCTCCGAGGATCTGTTCCTGCAATTCTATGACAGCCGCGTTCCTACGGGTCGCGTCGTCAATGTCCTTCAATCCCTTCGCGATATCAAACGCCGTCTTGAACGCGCTGATGCCGCCATAAATCTCTGCGACCATGATGCTGCTCTCCTTACGAGGATGGCTCCCAAAGTTTCTTCTTAGGCGGCGGGTGAAGCAGGCTGGTTATAGGTGAGCCGCTTGCCAGCAACGCCCGCCACGGCGCGGCGAGCCCGCTCTGTGTCCTCGCAGCCGAGCTTGGAGCGATGATTATAGCGGAAGTCGAACTCGGCGAGGTAGCGATGCAAATGCGCCTCGCTGACGCTGTGATAGACGCCGGTAATGCCGCGCTTGAGGATGGAAAAGAAGTTCTCGCTGACGTTGATGCCGACATAGGAGCCGAGACGGGCATACTCGTTAGCGCTGTGGTTGACGGTGTGATGCGCGGTAAACTCTTCGCCGATCTTCGGATAGATCGTGCTTTCGTCCGTCATCAGGATCGAGGCGCGGTTGACGTTGGTGACGATGATCGGGCGAACACTTTTGGCCGTGACGTTGGCGACGTGGAAAGACTTGGCCCAGCCGTCGCGCTCGATGACGGAGAGAACCGCTTTCTTGGGCGCAGGGGCGCCATAGGCACGGTTCTTGGCCTTGCCGCCGATATACGTCTCATCAGCCTCAACGGCCTTGTTGACGCCGCCCAAGCCGCCCTCGGCCTTGTGGCTGTCGTCGGTCATGCCCTCTCGGATGCGGTGAGCCATGAACCAAGCGGTGCGGTAGGAGCCGAAGCCGAGCATGCGCCAGAGCTGATGAGCCGACATGCCCTTCTTGCTGGAACAGAGAAGGTGCGTGGCGAGCATCCACTTGTGCATGGGAATATGCGACCGCTCGTACACGGTGCCGATCGTCGCCGTGAACTGCTTGCGGCACTCCTTGGTGCGGCAGCGGTGAAGACCGGGACGCGCGGTGCGGCCAGTCACCTTGTCGGCGGCATCAACCACGCCGCAGTGCGGGCAGACCGGACCAGAAGGCCAGCGGATCGCTTCGAAATGGGTCCAGGCAGCGGCTTCGTCGGAGAAGATGGGGTCGGTAAGATCGATGGACATGACAGGCTCGCTTTCGCGTCCTGGTTGTCCGATTCTAGCGTCTGTTTGTCAAGTGCATAGTTGCCGTGTTGCGGGCGATGTGCGGCGTCACGTTCATGGAGCGCAGCTCGTTCACGAAGTCCGCGGCGTCGTAGCCCTTGTCGGCGCCAAGCGTGATGCGGTTTGGCCGGTCGGCCCGCGTCTCGATCATCACGAGGGCGGCGGTGCGCTCGGCCTGGCCGTTGGCCTGGCTCACGCAGCCATCCACGATCAGCCCGTTGCGGTTCTCCATCAGCAGGTGCCCCATGAAGCACAGCTTGGCTTCCCGGCCCCGCCCTTTGCGGTACAGCCGGGCGTCCGGATCCGTGGTGCTCTGGTGGGTGTCGTTGGACAGGCGCTGGCCGTGGAAGTCCACTTCGGCGTTGCGCCCGCCCGCAGGCGGTTCGGGCGGATCGGGCGGCGTGCCGTCCTTGGGCCGGAAGCTCTTCATCGACGCCCAGGCCTGGATCAGGGTGCCGTCGACGCTGAAGTGATCCTGCGACAGCAGGCGCTTGACGCGCGGGATGGCCAGCACGGCGCCGAGAAACGACGCCGCCACGCTGCCGGCGAGCAGGCGGTCGCGGTTCTTGGAAAAGGTCGAGGCATCCCACACGGGATCGTCGATGCCCAGGCCGACGAACCAGCGGAACAGCAGGTCGAAGTCCAGCCGCTCCATCAGCTGACGTTCGGAACGTACGGAGTAGAAGGCCTGCAGCAGCATCGCCCGCAACAACTGCTCGGGTGGGATCGAAGGACGACCGATTTCCGAGTACATCTCGCCAAAGCGCCCGTCGAGCGAGGCCAGCGCCTCGTTCACCAAAGTCCGGATCAAACGCAGGGGATGATCCGGGCGGACCCGCTGCTCCAGGTCCACGTAGGAGAACAGCGAGCCGCTCCGGCTATCCTGTCCGCGCACCCGATGCACTCCCGCAAATCCTGACAGAGTGAATCATGGACTGCTCAAAACTCACAGCCTTTTTCAGCAGCCTGCTAGACCTTGCTCCTTGGAGCGGTCGCTTCTAAGCTACACTGGCCTATCGAGGTTCCTAACATCGGTAGTAGCTCTCTTTTTGATGATGGTTTTGTGTGCGTTGATCTCCGCTTGGATAAGCTCACCTGCTAAGCATTGCCTGTCGCTGCCCGACTCCATGGTCAAGCCAGTCGCAAACAGGATCTTGTCAACGCGATTGGGATACACGTACCTCTTTGGCTTTTTCACAACATTTTTCGATGTCTTAGGCTGGATTGCCTTAATCACTTCCTTGATGAGTTCAGGGGGCAGATCTCTGTTCTCATCAATGGCGGTCCTGAGACGCGACTGCAAACCTTTGGAGATGGCATGCTCTTCGAACTCTTCCGGACGATCGTAGTACACGACTGGCGGGCACCACTTCTTCCTTCGAGGCGCTTCGATGCAAATTTCTAGTTCCCGTCGTTCCAGATCCTGCGCATCCTGACCCGCCTTGAGCTTAACAATAGGCATACCGGCCTGTTCGTGCAGCTTTGCAATCAGTTCTGCCAAGGGCGGCAGTAACCCCGCGTCGCTCAGGGCCTTATCTGCCACAAGAACATCGCTCGCGCGCTGTTGAGACATGCTCTTCGTCTGTTCATCGAGCATGAGTCTATAATCCGGAGCGGTTGTTGCCCCATCAAGCAGGTCTCTCGCCTTCTTGACCAAGCCTTTTGCGAGAGGATCAATCTGATTGAAGCGGTTGACTGCGATGCCGAGATTAATTGTGTCTAAATCGATCACAATGGTCTCGATACCTTTGACGTCATAGCACCTGCCGCACCACGGAGCGTAGAGCCTGCCGGTGATAACCTGCAGCACGTCGACTGGTAATTTCAGGATATACTCGAAGTCCCGACCTTCGCGCAGCCGCAGCTTCGAATGACCATAAATATTCTTCCTGCCCATGCTCTCACCCGTCAGCGAATTAGGTAATACGATCATTATCGTAACGGAAAGCAAGGTGTCCAGTTCCACGCCGCTTCATCGATGCACAGCTTGCGTTCGAGTATGTTGGCGGCAAGCAGGACAGTCGGACGACAGCATCAGTGCGTCCTGTCCACTGTGGGTCGCTTCTCCAGAACTGTCCCATGGAATCGGCAAACTCATTGGATCTAGCAATGATGTATTGCGACCAAATTTTTGCTAGGCAATTGCCTGCCTAAATGCTTCATACCGCCCATCCTTGACCCAGTGTTCTAGCCCTTCGAGCAGAAGCCTCGCTTGGGATACCGCCTGCGGTCGCGATCGGCACAGTCTACCTAGACCACGCTCGACGTCGCCAGACGCTGCGCGCACGTGAGGTAACATGACAATAATTGCTGCAGCTACCCAGAAGGGTGGCGCCGCGAAAACCACTCTGATCATTTGCCTTGCCGACTACGTATCTCAATGCGGCTACCGCGTTCTCATCATCGACGCCGATCCGCAATCGTCAGCGTGGAAATGGTTCTGCCGACGCAAGAAGCTACCTCCCATCGTTATCGTTTGCGCACCAGATGAGGTCATGAGCACCGTCAAAGCCAACCCCGACTACGACCTGTACTTCCTAGATACGCCCGGCAGGTTCGACTCTGAGATCGAGCGGTTACTCGCCTTACCCGACCTGACACTGATCCCCACGTCTACCTCCCGGCTGGACGTGGAGGAGTCGCTACCGACGGCGCGTGCGCTCAAAGCTCACGGCAGGACTTTCAAATGGGTGATGATCAAGTGCCCACCGGGCGAGACGCGAGTCAGCAAAACGCAGCTTCTGCTCGATCGGTGGGGCGGCCGGGTGGGGCCGGTCATGGGTCATAGACTTGTCTACCAAGATGCAATCGCCGCTGGTCGCGGTGTCATCGAAGAACAGCGCAATGGTCCGGCGGCGGATGAGATCCGGGGATTGTGGCGATCAATTGCTGAAATCATCGGATTGTCGGAAAGGAAACACTGATGGCGAGCCGGAAAGACTTCGCGATGGCCGATCTGGAAGATGCGCTTGCTGAGGGGGCGCGCCCGGAGCCAGTGAGCGTGACGGCCGAGACCACCCCCGCGCAGGAGATCATCCCTCCCCAAGACTTCCTCCTCGATGTCGTCGTAAAACCTGCGGCGCCCTTCGACTACTCACAATTTGACCCGAAGCACCGCATCACTTTGCAGGGGCATCACGCACGAATTTACAAGAAGACCAAGAGATTCGTATTTGATGTCGGTGAGGAATTATTGCAGGCTAGGGATCTGCTTCGTCAGCACTACCCCGGGACTTGGGGCAAATGGCGCGATAGCACGTTCGCCATGTCAAAGTCCTCCATTCATAACATCATGAGCGCCACTGAATGGTATAGAAAATGTCCAACGGTTGGACAATTGGAGCTTAAAGCGCTGTATGCGGGCACGCACGCTCCGGCTGAGGTACAAGCGGAAATCGTGCGTAAGATCGAAACCGCCGATATTCCATCCTTCGACGAGGTGGAAGCCATGAAGAGAGCGCACAAGACCCGGCAACTCGAGAAAGCGGGCCAGGAAGAGGTGGTCGCTCGCTCCGCCGCGTCCAGTCGGCAGGATGACGAGAGTGTCTCAATCAATGCAGCTGCCATGACCGAGAACTTCGGTGAAGATGCTGTCGACTCGATCGCCACGTCGGGGCAGGTCGATGCTTCGACCGATACCGCGGACAGAGCCTATGTTGATTCGGCGAAGCCGCATGTCAATGAGATTGGCGACAACATCAACCGGGCTGCCGCGATCAACGAGATGACGCGCGCCGCAAGCGCGCGGACAGCAGCCATCGAGCTTATTGCTCGCCTTCGCGAGTACGTCGATGAGGATCAGGTCATCGTCGAACTCGTCGAGCTTTGGCATACGACCACCTTTGCCGATGTACAACTTGTGCTGAAGGCGAGCGTCGGCGAGTGATTGCCCGCTAACCAGAAGCACTAGGCAGGGCTGGCACGGCGAGTATTCGGCGCCGACCAGCCCGCGTGTTTGCTTCCGCGCCGATAAATTAGTCACATCGATGAATCTCGACCCGAGTTCTACATAATCGATTTTAGTGAGCAAATAGCCTTCGGCGAAGCGCTATTTGCGCTCGCATAGCCAGTGTTGATGCCCCGCAGGGCTCACACGGTTAAGCGGAGCGGTCCGTAGGATAACCGGTAGTGAGTTTCCGAATACATTCGGAAAATCTGCAGACTCCATGGTAATGCTATGAACGGTGGCACGAAGACCATCTTTGCCTTCGCTCGACTTCATCGAGCTATGGACGAACCATATTTGCGTCAACAGGAAGCGCATGGCCGACGCGAGTCACCCACCGCTGCCGTGCGCCCCGGAGCCGATCCCGCTCTGTCGCTTTTCTGGTCGCGCTATGGAAGCGCGACCTGCGAGTACGTCAATGATCTTCGTTCGTACCTGCACGACTCCGGTGCTCGCACCAGGAAAGGCGCTGCGCTGACGGCGCATCTCCTGCTCGGCATTTCGTCCGACTGGCTGGCAGAGACCGGCGGTGTCCACGACGGCTCCGGCAACACGCGCGTCCTCAAGTTGTTCGAGCAAGCGAAGGTTTTTGCCGAAACACATTTCGGCGGCCTGTACGCGATGCGCATGGATCTCGATGAGCGCGGCGCGGGCGTGGTCGATTGCTTCGTCGCGCCTGTTCATATGCGACGCGGCCGTCCGCGTAAGGACGGCTCTCGAGGGGTGGATGTCGCCGAGGTCAGCGTTAAGGATGCCCTCCTGCGCTTGCAGAAGGCGGTTGGCGGCGGCAAAAGCTTTTCCGCTTTGCAGACGCTCTGGGCCCACCACGCGGCCAGCTCGCTCGACGACCGCATCGTGCGTGGCGAGCCGAAGGCCGTCACTGGCCGTTGGCATCTCACTGTCGCCGAGTACCGGCAATCAATCGCTGCGGAGAAGGCTTGGCATGCTGAGCGGGATGGCCAGCGTGCAACGATCCTAAACACTCTAGCTCTGATTGCGCAGCGTGATGATGACCAGCAGAGGCGGGAGGAGCAAATCCAAGCTGAGCGACAGCGCCTTGCGGAAGATGGAGATCGGCTTGCGCGTGACGACCTCCGGCTAGCTGCCGCTTCAGCAGCTCTGAACGAGCGGACGGTTGAGCTTCAGCAGGCGGTTGCCGCGATCGAGCAAACGAAGCGCATGCTCGATAGTCGCGAGGCAGGGCTCGCTGCGGTCGTGCAACAGCAGGCGCGCGCGCGAGAAGCCCTGCACGAGGCTGAACGCGAGGTCGCGACTGAAAAGGCGAGCGTCGCGGAGACCGCCCGGGCTGTCGAGGTTACGACGAGGGAGTTGCGTAAGCGCGAGGTGGAAGCGGTCCAGGCGAGAGATGCCGACGAGCGCAGGCGCGAGGAACTCGCTGCCTCATCGAGCCGCATCGCAGATGACAATGCCCGCAACCGGAAAGAACAAGATCGCGCGCATCGTGAAGCGGAGCGCCTACAGCAACGCGCGGCGGAACTGGATCTGCGTGAGGCAGATATGGCCCTCGCTGCCCACGCAATCGCCGCTGCGGAGGCGGAACGACGGAAGGCGCTGCGCGAGCGAGAACGCGGACTGGAGGAGGCGAATGCTGTAGCGCAACGGCGCGAGGCGGCGGCGGCTGCGAATGCGGAGAGCGCCCGATCGGCCCGAGCTGCCGCTGATCAGGCGTTCGCCGCCGTCTCGGCCGAGCGTGAGGAACTGGCCGTCGAACGTAAGAGAGTTGCGAGCACGCGGGCGAGATTGGCAGCCGAGCAGGCCGGCTTGCTTGATTGCGAGGCGAAGATTGCCGACTTGGAACGGCTTGTCGTCGCACGTGAGGGCGAGCACGAGGCAAGGGTCGGTGCGCTCGAGGCCGGGCTGCGCGGCTTCGCCGATGGCAGTATCCGGAAGGCTGCCGACCTTGCGGAGCGCCCCGAACTGGTCCCCGCGTTTGATTTCCTGAAGCAGGTCGGCAAAGCCATCAAGACGCGCGTTGAGCGATTAACGAGTAACGCTCAAGAGCGCGAGACCTTGGCTAATGCGCGGTTGGTGGAAGCTGAGGCGGCAATCGCTGCGGCGAAGGAGCAGGAGGAAGCGGCTAGGAAGGTTAAGGCTGCTCACGAGAGCCTGCTGAGCAACTTCGAGCCCGAGCTCAAGAGGCTTCGACGCATTCGCAAGTGGGCTGCAATCCTTGCGGAACACGCCCAGCTTCCTGCGCTACGTCACCTCGGTCCGCGCATCGCTTCCGCTCTGGATGGGCTCGTCGCGGAGCTTGGATCGAAGGCGAGGTCAGGCCCGGAGCGATGAACGTGGGATGATGAGCGTCGGAGATTAGCGACTATTATCACTTGAACGGATGTGGCGTGCTTGGTGATCCTCCCTCATCAACAGCGCCGGAGACGAGCTGTCCATCTCTATCGGCGGCACATGCAACGGCCTCAAGCAGTTCGAGGGGAGCGAACACCTCGAGGGTCTTTGCTCGCGGCACCGAGTATCTTGGGAATTCGTGCCGAAGCGCTCGCGCGAAGTCACCGACCGCGTCGTCGCGTTTGAGCGCGTGATGGATGAGGAGGGCCGCGACCTGCCTCGCCTGCGCCTTTGCGCCTCGCACTCGGTTGTTCTCGCGCCTCGCGAGCGCGTTGCGCCAGCCTCGTGCTGCGCTCTCCAAGCCGATTTGGTCGAGCACACGTTCCAGGCCTTCTGGCGCGACTTGCGCGAGCAGTTGAAGGAAGAGCAGGGCCTCGTTGTAGAAGGTCGGGCTTGGCTGCGACAGGGCGGTTGCCAAACCGGCATGGTGCGGCTCGAGCAGCGCTGGGACCAGCTCAGGCTCTCGCACCGCAAAATTGCAGAGCACCAGCGTGCAGAGCATCCAGTCGACATGCCCGAATCGGCAGATCGCCACACGCTTTCCCGCCGCCACGAGTCGGCGCGCAGTGTCCGGCGCCATAGCCGCGAGTCGCGCCGACAAACTGACAATTCGTGGCTCGTTGCGCGCGATCAATGCCCGGATCGTCGGCCGCGCCGCCGTTAGCCCGTAGGCTACGCTGAGCAGTGTCTGCGCATCGCCTATGTTGGACGCCCAGTCTTCGCCGACTGTCGCGTCGACAATGATGTTGCGTCACCCCGCTCGTGTCACAATGTAGCGAACGGAGGGGTGAAGGGCGACTAAGGAAAGGAGCCCATTCGATCAGAGCATCGGGTGCTGCCACCTGCCGCGGAGGAAGCGCCACACCACTACGTATTTGCACCTAGCAGGTCGCTGAAAAAGGGGCAGCTTCCGGCCTGGACTGTCGGTTTCGCGTG
>CAXTMA010000159.1:0-9600 GCA_964245015.1 uncultured Beijerinckiaceae bacterium
ATGGCTCATCGAATCAGCGATCCGGGTGCACCGCAAGGGCGTGGGTAATTACTCGAGATCGGTGCTTGACTCGCCACCCGATTGGCCTCTCCAGTGCATTGGCAGGGACAAGATGTACACCTGGAGAATGTATTTTCTTTAGCAATAACAATCTGTCATGGGCGAGCGCGTGGTGCGTTTGTCTGCGCCAGCGCACTAGCACTTTGCCCAGGTTGCAACCTCGGTTGATCACAAGCCGACATCTCCTCGGCCTCTATCGCGTGCATGATAGGATCGCTCCGCAAACCGCCGTCACTCTGGTGATTCCGACGGATAACAGGTCCGGACGCGTCGATGGTCGAGGACGAATCAACTATTTCAACAACTTTGCCACGAGCATAAAAGTGAAGACACAGGGGGTCTGCGTCGTTGAAATCATGGCGGTCAACAATGGAACTTTGTCTGCAGAGCAGGTGAGGGCCCTCGGGCACGACGGCTGCCGCGCATCAGCTATACTGACCAAACGTCGCCGTTCAGCATGGCAGATAAGATCAACTTTGCCATGTCCTTCGTGAATACCGAATTCCCTTTCATCATGAATGACGAGATGGAGGTGAAATTCCCTGGATGGGTCGATGCGCTCATCCGACTCGCGCAAAGGCCGACATCCGGCATCTTCGGAGCTCGGCTTCTCTACCCGGATGTTACCATTCAGCACTGTGGTATGGTCTTCGGCATCAAGCATCACGTTGCTCACAATTTTATTGCTTCAAGCATGCTGAGTTCGGTTACGACAGCTATACAGCTATCGTGCGAAACTGATTTGCAATGACTAGTGCCTGCATAGCTCTGGCAATGAACCTGTTCTTTGAGCTGGATGGTTACAACGAGAAGTCTGCCGTCGATTACAACGACACGGATTTCTGCCTGCGTGCCTGCGAAAGCGGCTATCGTGATATCGACACGCCGTTCGCAACGCTTTATCGTTTCGAAGGCGTGGCCGCTAAACGCAAGCAGCCCTCGACAAGCGACTATGCCGCTTTCGGGAAGGTGTGGAGCCGGTACATTAATAACGATCCCAACTACAGCCCACTGCTAATGCGCTCACGTTACGGTTTCTCGCTGAGAGACGATCGGTGAAGCAAAGGCTTGCCTTCGCCGCCGCACCGCTCGCTTTCTGGTGCCTTGCGGCTACTGCCTGCCTTAGCGGCGGCGCGGTCGAGTCGTTCGACCAACCGCTCTGCCACGAAACCGGCGGTCTGACTGTCTGCGCGGATTTGACCGATGTGTCGATGTTCTTCGACACGCCTAATAGTGAGGTTGCATACAACATCGAACTCATCCGCATCGACGGAGGCTACGCAACCGTCTACCATGCCGAAGTGCAAGGGTCGTTACGGGCTGGAGACTCCATCAAGGCGGGTTCGTCACCAGGAGGGTACCGGTTCACTTTGCCTTCGCATTCCATGCAGTTTGGAGGCTTAGAGACTAGGCCCACCGATCTGCTTGATGCCGACGGGATCGGAGGTGGCGCCAACCCGATGACGGTGGCGGGGCGTCACGGCGATCCTAACCTCTACATATTCTTTCTTGGTGTCAGCGACGATGCGAAGCGACGTGACTTCCGAGGAGCGGACTGGCGTCACTACCTACTTCTCGCGCGAACCAGGGACTTCAAGTCAATCGAGCTGCTGTCCACGTCGGGTTGGCAGCCAACTGACAAGCATCCCGAGCCGACTGCACTCTCTGATAGCAGTGGAACGATCATTCGAAGCGATGTTGCGCAGGGTGTTTGGAATACACAGGGATTGATCGGCTCCATTTCCTATGTCAGCGGCACCTATTACTATTTCTACGATGATTTCTCAAATGACGGTGCAGGATCGGCTCTCTATCTGCGCACAACCAGCGATCTCGTGAATAGCAAGTGGTCGCCGCCCGTGAAAGTTCTGACGCTGAACGGCTTTCCTATGATCCGCGTGGGAAAGCTTCCGGGACGCGATCGATGGGCGGTTCTGTACAATTGCGATCGAAACGGCAGATCGGATGTGTGTATTCAGATAACGCAGAACCTGTCGATTTTTGGCGAGGGCGGGATTTCCCATCTCGACCTTTCGCCGGCTTTCGCGCTGGGACTGAGTAACCTGCAGCCATCGCAAGTCGTCGGCCAGCCAAATTGGCTCACCGATCGTTGGGGCAACGTCGCATTTGTACGCGGCCGAACAGGCCGCAATGGCGGCGAAGTCTACTGGAGCAACTTCGCGCCTTCCACATGCGCGTCTAATCCGCGGCCCCTTTGCCCTGTCGCGGGTGCAAAGGTCTACCGCATAGGCTGGTATGTGCGCTGAAGATTCGATCTCGGCGGCGAGCAGACGCCAGTTCCACCGCAGCAGGGCGTCATACGACGCGCAGCAACGTGTCATGAAGGACGCGCATCATCAAGCGTTTGGCGAAGCTCACCCCCGGTCGGCAGCCCAAGGCCAGTCCGAGATGATGGATGATACCTTCCAGCGGAGCCGGCCGCCGCGCCCGCATGAGAGAGTATGTCGTCCTCGAAACGCTCGCCGAAGATGTGCCGGCAACAGCTCGGCTTGTCGCAGTGGAACCGCCGTGCGGCAAAATGCAGGAGGCTGCGACCGGCACGGGGCAGGTCCGACCCGTGACGGACGTAGCGGCTGTGCAGGCGCTGTGACGAGATCTGGCGCAAAAGGCAACGAGCGCGGCATGCCGTTGAACCGCCATCACCAAGATCTCGCCATCGGCCTCGGCGGTGTGATCGATACGCAGACCGCTGGGGATCAAGGAGGAGAACCGCAGATCTGCACGCATGATGATGATCCTGCTGATACAGCAGAAATCGACCAGCAAACATCATCAAGAATGCGACAGACCCAAAGTTGCGCGCCGTATCACACGAAATAACCCGGATTCAGTACTGATTGACATCTTGGCGCAAAACCGGGACCACGTCGCAAATCTCGTCCGGCATCACCGGCCGGACGCCCTGATGAATGCCGGCCGATGTCAACGGCACGACCCGCCTCTTCCACATGCATTGCGACGCCTATGCACGACTTCGTTCGGAGTAAAGTATAGAGAGAACGACGGGCAATTATCACCTTGACGTAGCACGTCATCGAACGTAGGTTGTGCTCATTGGAGCCGACAACCGATGTCCGATTTCAGCAACCCCATCTTCCACGACGAGACCAAGGCTCGCGAGTGGCTGGAAGCGCGGGTTTGGAAGGACGGTCGCATCTGTCCCCATTGCGGCGTTGCTGATCGTTCGACCCTGATGAAGGGCAAGACGACCCGACCTGGCCTCTACCAATGCAATGCCTGCCGCGAGCCCTTCACCGTCACTGTCGCCACCCTCTACGAGCGTTCCAAGGTGCCTCTGCACAAGTGGCTCGCCGTCACGCATCTCATGATGGCGTCAAAGAAGGGCATGTCGGCCCTTCAGATCAGCCGCATGATCGGCCTGAGCTACAAGACGGCGTGGTTCCTCTGCCATCGCATCCGCGAAAGCCTTCGTCCCGATGAAAGTCTGCCCGCGATGGGCGGCCCGAACACGCCGGTCGAAGCCGACGAGACCTATGTCGGCGGCAAGGCGAAGAATCGTGCCTTCCGTGAGCCTGCCTCGAAGAAAGCCGTCCTGAGCCTGATTGAGCGCGACGGGCATGTCCGCTCCTTCCATGTCGCCAATGTTAGCGCCAAGTCCGTCCGTCCGATCATTGCGGACAACGTGCACAAGGCTAGCGTCATCATGACGGACGAGAGCCCAGTCTATTTCGGCACTCGCAAAATCTTCGCGGCCCATCACAGCGTCAACCACAGCAAGGAGGAGTACGCGAGGTTAGGCGGCTTCATCCACATCAACACGGCCGAAAGCTTCTTTTCCCTCGTCAAGCGCGGCATCACCGGCAGCTTTCATCACGTTTCGGAAGCGCACCTACACCGTTATCTAAGCGAGTTTGATTTCCGTTGGAACACCCGCACGCTCACCGACGCTGAACGCATGTCACAGAGCATCAGCGGCATTGTTGGACGCAGGCTCACGTATCGGCGCATTGGTAAAACACAGACGCAGTAAAGGTTAAGCCATGTCTTCCAAGTTTTCAGACAATGCGGTTGCCGGAATGGCAGTCGCATCAATCGAGCTTCACAGAACGATGATTTCTCTGATGATAATGCACAAGGTGATTCCAAAAGTACTTGCGCTTGAGCTTATCGATCAGAGCTTGCAGGTTGTGGAGAAATATCAGATGTCGGGTATACCTTCTCTAGAAGCTCCCGCGCAAGCAGCTCGTCTCCATTTAGAAGTACTGTTGCGAACGTTACGTCAGCTTCCAGTCGAGGATTGAGTTCTGCCATCTTTGATAACTTTCGCTTCGGCCCGCTCTTGATCGCCGCATCCACTGCCCGCTCGAATGCGGCCCAGCTTCCAGCCCATTCCTGAACGGAGCCATTGTCACGCTTTTTGGAATCATCCGTCATGCGCAAGACCTCTTCCACCGACGCCAAGGGTAAGCCGAAACAGGCAGACCGGGAAGAGGGCTGGGATATCTCGGCTATAAGCTCATTCGCGCCTTGGGACGAGTTCTACGCCGCGTTAGGACGATTCATTCAGATGTTTGGAAAAGTTGAGTCTAGTCTGCATGTCGTGCTCCGTGAGGTGATAGCAAACCTTTTAAACGCGACGTACTTACACGACTATGAAGCTATAATCGGAGCGACAACAGGCTCAATGCGAATTTCTGGATTGAGGGACGTGCTTAAGAGGGTGCTTCGAGTCGGAAATGTAAATGAAATTTACGTCGATTGCTTCGATTATGGCTTCAGTCAACTAGGCGAAATACATTTCATGCGAGACAGGATTGCTCACCATGGTTGCGAATATAACACGGAGGGCCTGTTTTATACATCCAACGACGAGACTGTAAGTGAATACATGAATGGAGAAATTATTCTATTCACAATCGAGAACTTATTAGACATGGCATACGATCTAAAGAATATCGAAGAGTTTTTCACAGTTGTAGAATCAACTATGCACGACGAAATTGACGAGACGCTCGGCGCTTATTTGCACTCTGAGCGTCCAACATGGCGCTATAAATCTTCTGCACTAAAGCGTGCGGGTCCAAAACATTGGACCATTCCTCAAAAGCCAAAGCCCCTGCGCGCTCCATCGAAGGAGTGATTTTTTCGCTATCTGAAACGCCGGCCACCTCCATCTCGCCCTATCTGCTGCCTACTACGTCAGGGTGATAACTGCCGAACGACGGGTCAACGGCTCGAGATCGCCTCGGCAGCTCGCCGCACTCAATGCCCACCGAATGAGCAAAACGAACCTGCCTGCGGCAAGCTGGCGGACCGGCGCGGGTCACGGTGGCAGGATCTGCAGCGCCGGCCGCAGCGAGCCGCAGAAACCTCTGACGTCCGAGCGGCAGCGACTATCGGGAACCCATATTGCGTCATCACGACGGGCGGCTCGCCGCAGTCGGACCTCGGCGAGAAACTGATCCCGATGCCGCTGGCTCGGACCTCAAACGCAGCGCATGTACAGCTCGCGCGGGTACCGTTCCTTCCAACGGTTGTGGAAGAGCTCCAGCTCGCTGGAGACGACCTGACCGGGGTCTTTCTTCGACAACGACTCATAGTGCAGGAGGACAGCTTTCGGATTGACGATGATACGCTGTTTCGCGGCGAGCAGCTTGAAGCAGAAATCAACATCGTTGTAGTTGGAAGCGAACGAGTCATCGTATCCTCCTACCTGATCGAAAAGGCTCTTGCGCGTCATAGAGCAGGCGCCGGTCGTCGCCGTAACGTTGTGGACCGCCGCGCAGATGCCGCCGTGACCTACGGTGTCTTCCGGCTCTCTATAGTACGGATGGCCGGGATCTCCGTTCACAACCGTCACGCCGATATGCTGTATGCTGCGGTCCCCGAACAGAAGCTTCGCGCCGACCATGCCGACGCCTTCCTGCTGCTGGAACTGCAGCATTTGCTCGATCCAATCCGGCGTCACCACCTCCATGTCGTCGTTGAGTATCAACATGTATTCGTCGCGCACATGGGCAGCGCCGAGGTTGATTTTACGGGCGATATTGAACTCCTTGTCCTCATAGCGGACAAACTCCGCATTCCATGAGTCCAGCTTGTCCAACGTCTTGTCGGACAGGTCGCCATTCTCCAGGATAATGATCTGCAAATTCTTCCAGGTCGAGCGCTCGACAATGCTTGCGACGAAGTTCTCCAGCAGGTTGACGGGACGGCCATCGATCAAGGCGGTCTTGTTTGCGGTGGGAATGAGCAACGACACGAGGGGATCGCCCTTGATCCGGAATGTCGGATGAGTGGATCCCGGGATCGCCCCGTCGTCGGCCCGTCCGGGGAAGCCAATACGCTGCATGTGCTCCTCGAGCGCCGCCTTGGCCCGGGGAAGGGCGTAGCTCTTGACCTCGCCGCTCGTCGCTGTGGACGTCGGAAGCATGCGCCAGTGATAGAGGGAGAGAGGAATGTGCTCGATCTTTCTGCTTTTTTCCGTGACGCGCAAGACGAGATCGTAGTCCTGCGCGCCGTCGAACGCCGATCGGAAACCGCCGACCGCGTCGAGCGCCGCCTTCCGGTAGATGCTGAGGTGCGCCGTGTATCCGCAGGTCAGCAGGAACTCGGGCGACCAAGCCGGCTTGAAGAAACGGCCGCAAACGTTGCCGTTGGTGTCAATTTTGTCTTCGTCGGAGTAAAGGAAGTCGAGTTCCCTGTCCTTGTTAACTGAAAATGCAACGTGGGCCAACGCATCGACCGTCAGTTCGTCGTCGTGGTCCAGTAACGCGACATATTCGCCGGTGGCGATGGCGAGCGCATCATTCGAGGCGGCCGATATGTGCCCGTTGCTTTGGCGGAATTTGACCTTGATGCGCGGGTCGGTACCAGCCCAGAACCGCATCAGCGGCGCGATCCGTGGATCGGTCGAAGCGTCGTCGACTAGGCACAGTTCCCAGTTCTGGTAGATCTGCCAGAAAACGGATTCGATTGCGAAGTTCAGCCAACGGAGATCAACGTCGTAGATGGGCACCACGATCGATATCAGAGGCTGGTACGCGAGCGACCTGATCGCGACCGCCGTCTTCCGCCATTGCTTGACATGGGCGACGATTGTAGGGGGCAGATCGTCGGTCTCCGCCATCGCTGGGCTCGTCGACCTGAGCTGAACGACACCAGCGATCAGGTCTTTCAACAGTGACATGCTCAATGATGACCGCCATGCGCCGTCCCTGAGGCCGCGCAGTTCTTCCTGGAAGCCGCAGGCCAACCAATGTTCGAGCCCGCTTGCAAACCCGCCCGCCTCCACGTTTTGTCGTACGTCGGGATACCTGGCGAGGTAAGCGCTCTCATCATATACATCCGGGTCGGGCCCGAGAATCTCGTCGGTTTGCGGCGCAACATCGTCCGGAACGTTCCACAGGTCGCGGTAGACCCGGTGCAGTTCGAGGGGCGGAGTTTGAGTTTGTATGAACAATCGTTGAAGCTGGAGAACGACTTCCAGCGTAGCGGGTGTGACGCATGATGGGTCGAAGTCGAGCCAGGAGACGAGATCGCGCGGATCGGCGATTGGCTGCAGACCTTTCCTATGGCCGACCGTTACGAAATGCGTCAGGGGGTCTTTGCCGTCCAGACACTGCACTTGGGAGACATAGAAATTCGTGTCGAATGTCGAATGTGGGTTTGCTCCCTCCTTCCAGCCCAGCGTGATGTAGTGCTCTAATGGATCGATGCCCGCGGCCCGGACATCCGGACGATGATTGAAGTAAAACCCGATCGAGAACAGCGGGTGAGACGATGCGAGTTGCCGCCATCCCTCGGTGGTGTAGTGATCTAAAGTAGAGCCTTCGCAGGAGGCTGCGCTGCTCGCGAACCTGTACCAAATGGGATCGAACAGAGGGTGCGGACTTGCAGCGTTCGAGCCTACCATTTTTTGAATCCCCCCCACGCGCGTCGCATCGCGCATAGCAGATCCCGGGCCTACCCTGCCACGATCGAATCTTTTTCCCTGCGCGCGTGTATGGACGTCGGCAGCGGCGAGTTGCAGAATGTTGGGAGCTTCGGAGCGGTAATTACCTATCGGGGCGAGGAAAAACCAGCTCGCCTGAAGTGGCGCGAAGTGATTCAAGCTCTCGACGCTTGTTGCCCGGGGCTTCGGGATGCGCGGTTCGGATCAGCGGTCGGGCTCGCTGTTGTCCTACGTCGACCTGGAGAGCCGGGAGCGGGCCGACCACCCGCCTCGTACGATCCGCACCATCACCAACGAAGCCCTCCTGGCGCTGAGCACGGAGTTTGAGGCGCTCCACGCCGCCGGGGTTGGGCAGCCCTCGATCCCGCCCGAGCGCCTGCTGCGCGCCATGCTGCTGCAGGCCTTCTACGGCATCCGTTCGGAGGGCCAGATCATGGAGCGGCTGGAGTTCGACCTGCTGGTTCGTCGGGCTTGGCATCGACGAGGCCTGGGACCCGACGACCTTTGGCGGGAACCGCGACCGGCTGCTCGAAGGCGACGTGGCGCACAAGTTCCTCGCCGCCGCGCTGGCCCACCGCAAGGTGAAGCGGCGGCTGTCACCAGAGCACTTCAGCGTCGATGGCACGATGATCGAGGTCAAGCCGGGTCTGATTTGGGTGTCCATGAGAAGCGTCCGGCCCAAGGACGGGTCGGGCGAGCCGCCGGCACCCGGTCATAACGGCGAGGGCGACGTCCACGGCGAGCGCCGCGGCCACGCCAGCACCACCGATCCCGACGCCAGGCTGTACCGCAAGGGGCCGGGCCGCGAAGCCAGGCTGTGCGCCCTCGGGCACGCGTTGCTGGAAAGCCGCGACGGCCTTGTCGTCGACGCCTGCCTGACCCGGGCGGACGGCCACGCCGAGCGCATCGCCGCCCCGCACGTGATCGAGCCGCGCGCCGACCGGCCCAAGCGCATCACGCCGGGTGCCGACAAAGGCTACGACACGGAGGACTTCGTGAACGAGCTGCGCTTGTTCAACGTCGCCCCGCACGTCGCTGCCAAGCTGCAAGGGCTCCCCCATCGATGGGCGCACCATCTGCGGAGCCGGCGACAAGCTCAGCCAGCCACCACCCAGCGCCGCGGCAGTAGCACGAAGCCGCGTCATCCAGCCAAGCACATCGAGGAGGCGCTTGGCTGGATCAAGGCCGCCGCCGGCCTACGCAAAACCAGACATCGTGGGCTCGGGCGCGTCGGCTGGCCGTTCACCTTCACCATGGCCGCCTATGACCTGATCCGGCTTCCCAAGCTACAGCTTGAGCAGAGACGGGACCAAACCGAACAAAGTGGCCATCACCATAACGCCACCGTCGCGGTCCGGCACGTCGGCCCGGTGGACAACCGCGTGCATCAGCAGGCCCTGCGCGTCCACAAGGACATGGCGCTTCCTGCCCTTGATCTTCTTGCCCGCGTCATAGCCCGGCGGGTCGACGCGGGAGCCCCCTTTTCCGCGCTCTTGACGCTCCCGCTGTCGATGATCGCCGCCATCGGGATGGCCTCGCGTCCGGCCGTCTCCCGGCAGGCCACGTACAGCGCGTGGTGCAGGCGCTTCAGCGTCCCGTCATGG
>CAXTMA010000160.1:0-9560 GCA_964245015.1 uncultured Beijerinckiaceae bacterium
AGAGTGAATCATGGACTGCTCAAAACTCACAGCCTTTTTCAGCGGCCTGCTAGGTCAGGTGATCTAGGTCGCTGCAGAAGGTGACCGAACGTGTCGCGTTAAGGTTTTCTTAACCATACCTGCCCGATGTCTCGGTCGCAGCTCGAGGGCGCGACGTGTCCCCGTTGTCCATTGTGACGGAAGGGGTGCGGGCTAGCCGGCGCTCCTACCCATGCAGCACTGATGCGCTACGGTCTTTCGCAGAACCGACCCTGCCGTTTCGCATGTTCGCGAGATGAGCGCAGGCGAGCGCGACGTAGCGGGGGATTTCCTGCCCGCCGGCATAGTAGGCGATGGTCCGCCGGCTCATCCCGAGCAAGGCCGCGGCGCTGTCGAGCGTCAAGCCGAGATCCTTCATCCAGGCCCTGAGTCGGCGGCTTCCATCACCTCTCCGGCGAGGCGCTCGATTTCCGAGACGTGCATGTCGATCGCGTCGTCGTTGCCCCAGGCGATCGTCGAGCCGTTCGCGACGTGGACCGTTTCGAAGAGCGTGCGGTCGGTCCTGAGCGGCGCGTAGACCTTGAAGCGGTGCAGCGTCAGGTCGACGGCGACCTGCTTGCCGCCCTTCCACTTCGCCAGGATCACGAACCCCATCAGCGGCGCCACGGCTTCGATCTGTGGGAAGGGCCGCCCGACTGTGATGAAGTCGTCGTCAGTCGTGCTCATTGAGCCTGCTCCATTCGGCGATGAGGGCGGCGTGGTTCACGGGTTCGGCAGCCCACTTGACCGCTGCGGCGAAGTCCTTGCGCCGCACCTTGCCGACGAGGATTTGCAGCGTCATCCTATCCCTTCCTTCCATCGCGAGGCGGTGTGCCGGACGTGGTGCGCGTCCTTCTGGTCGAAGACGACGACGTCGATGCCAAACTTATCGGCTTCCATGCAGCCGCGATGGCGGAGCCGAAGCTGGTGCTCACGCGCGTGGTGTCGGCGGAGGCCGGCCGGCAGCTCCTCGCAGAGTGCACCTTCGATATCTGCATCCTCGATTTCTGGCTGGGATGCGAAACCAGCCTGCGCCTGCTCGCCGATCTGGACGTGGCACCCCTGCAACTGCCAGCCGTGGTGCTCACCAGCCTGAGCACGCCCGATATCGGCGACCTGTGCCGGCTTGCCGGGGCCAGGCGTTTCATCGGCAAGGAGCGCCTCGACGCAGTCTCGCTGCGCAACGCAATCCTCCAAGCGCTCGCCGAGCGAGCGACCGGGCGGAGGAGTTGCAGCGCCGGCCACCTTGCGAGCCTCCGCGACCTGCTCGAAACGTCGGTCCTCGGGCGTTTGTCTCAGGCGCAAGCCTACGAAGCTTTCGAGCGGAGGGCGCAAGCCCGCGACAGGCTCGCAGGCTTGGCCAACATGTCGGAAACAGCCCGCTTCGCGCTTTTCGAGTGGCTGGTCGCGAGCCAGCCCGAGCAAGGCGGGCACGCGCTCCCCTTTGCGAGCCTTGAGACGGTCATCGCCCACGCCTTCGAGATCGCCGCCGCGACCCTGACGAGCCGGGGGCAGACGCTGGTGACCTCCGACATCGATGGATTGCCTGCCGCGATCAGCCATCCGGTGCCGCTGCTCTTCCTCGTTCACGAGTTCGTTTGCCGTGCCAGCGCGCAAAGCGCCGGCGACAGCCTGATCGAGGTTTCGATGATCGACGAGGCGGAGGGGGTCTGCATCCAGCTCGATGGTCGCCTCGCCGGACAGCCCGATCCCGTCGGTTATGGTCCGCTCTTCGAGGAACTGCTCGCGGACCTCGACGGCTCGATGTCCGCCGTAACGAGCTGTCGCCAAGGTCCGGGCTTCGCAGTCCAGTTGCGGCTGCCCCGTCGAGCGCCGGCGAATCTTCAATGAACGGATCACCGTGGATCGGCGGCGCCCGGTGGGACCCGTTACATCGCCGCGAGGACGTGACATCATGGCCGGACATGTGAAGCTGCTCACGCCCAGTCTCGGAGACGAGGCCGCACCCGTCCCCGCGACCGGCGGACCTGTGCCCGACACCTTGGAGCAGGTGCGCGAACTCCTCTACGGCGATGCGCTTCGTCGACATGATCGTCGCCTCGAAACCGCGCAGGACGAGGTGCATGCGCTCGAACAGCGGATGCTGAAGCGCTTGGAAGAAATGCAGGCGACGATCGACGCGCTGGGGCGCGCGCTGCGGCAGGAGCACGGCAATTCGGTCCGCGCGATCGGCGGCAGCATCGTGGACATGGGCCGTCAGATCACGGCGATGGGCGAGATCCGTGACCGCGGCGCCGAACAGAAGAGTTTCTGAGCCGTTCGCGATGCTCGACACCGACCTTGGTCAGCTCAGGCGCCTGCTTCTCGTCGAGGACAGGCAGGCGCTCGAAGCCTTGCGCGGCGACGTCGCCCAGCTGGAGCTGAGGGTCGGGTCGGAGGCCCGGTTTCCTCGCTCGGTCGCCGACAGCCTGGTCGTGGCTCTGAAGGTCGCCGAGATCGAAAGCCATCGCGACCTTGCTGCGGCAATGGCGCCGCTCGTCATTTCGGCTATCCGCCGCGAGATCGAGCAATCGCGCGACATGATGGTCGAAACGCTCTACCCCATCGCCGGCCGCATGGTCGCCGCCGGCATCGGCGCGATGTTCAAGCAGCTGTCGGAGGACATCAACGGCAAGCTGGAAGCCGCGCTCTCGCCCAAGCGCGTCCAGCTGCGGATCAAGGCGATGGTCACCCGCCGGCCGATCGGGGAACTGATTTCTGGCCGAAGCTGGTCGAGCCCGGCTCGAACGCCTCATTCTCATCGAGCGGACGAGCGGTGCCGTCCTCGCCGCCACCGGACCGGGCGAAACGCGTGACGCCGCCGATGGAAGCCTTAACCTTCTCGGCGGCCTCGTGTCAGCCATCGTCGAGTTTGCTCGACATGCCCTGAGCGAGAGCGGTGGCGACCTGCGCCAGATCGACCTCGGCGGGCAGGCCGTGCTGCTGCGCGCATCGCCGAGTTTCATCGTGGCGGCGGTCTTCGGAAGCGGTGCGATCCCCGCCGCGCTGTCGGCGGCAGTCGACGCGGCATTCCTGTCGTTCCTTCCCGGCGTCACGGCGGGCGAGGCCGTCTTCGCCGATGCGATCGCCTCGCTCCATGCCGGCATCGTCGAGCGGACCGCGCCCGTCGCGTCCGGCAAAAAGCGCGTATCGCCGCCCGTGGCGATTCCGGCGGTTCTGGCCTTGGGCGCGACGACCCTCGCCGTCCGATCCGTTCTTCACGCCCGCGAACAGGCGCGCGACGATCGCACCCTTGCAGCCATCGGGCGGATGCCGGGGCTTGCGCTTTATCCCGTCCAACTCGCGTTCGATCATGGCGCCGGCGTGATCCATGCGACCGGCGTCCTGGCCGACCGTGCCGCGTCGCAGGCGCTCGCCTCGGAACTCGCCCGCGCCTTTCCGGCTGCGAGAGTGGAGGCGCGCCTCGCCGTGCTCTCGGAAACGACACAGGCCCAGGCGTTGGACCGGGCACTGCGCGCCGACGTGGAGCGCGCGGAAAGCCTCGCAGACCGCCTTTCCGCCTTGCAGGCGCAGCTCAAGACGGAGATGGTCGATCGCACGCAAGCGGAGCAGGCGGCCGGCCGCGTCCTGTCCGAGCTTGATCGTCGGCAGCAAGCCGCGTCTTCGGCTCTTCGATCCGGTCTCGATGGGCTGCGGGGAGAACTGGCGGCGCTGGGCGCCCGTCTCGACACGCCGATGCGCCGCCTCGACGAGGCAGCCCGCCAAACGTCCGTTTTCTTCGCGGCCGGAGCGGACTTCCGCGATCCCGAGGCGGCGAGCGCGACCTCGACAGGCTTGCCCGCCTGCTGGCGGCGACGGACGGCGCGAGGTTGCGCATCGTCGGCTTCGGGGACGGCGCGGGCACGCCCAAGGGCAACACCGAGGCCGCGCGCGATCGGGCTGAACGGGTCGCCAACGTCCTGCGGCACCTCGGACTGCCCGCTTCGCGCCTCGCGGTCGTCTCGACGCGCGCCCCCTCGCCGATCAGCGATGCCGTCGCCGCGGCGGCCAACCGTCGGGTCGTCTTCGAACTCGCTTATGCCGGCGAATGTTCGGGAATGGCCGCGCGCAAGATCATGATCCTCGGTGCGATCGGCGTCGGCAAGACGTCGCTTGCCAACCGCCTCGCCTTCGAGCGTTTCGAGACGAGCTACAAGGCGACGATCGGCGTCGACATCTACACGACAACCGTTCTGCTGCCGGGAAAGACCAAGCCGACGCAGCTCACCTTGTGGGACACGGACGGTGACTTCGGGATGGCGATCTTCCGAACGGTCTACATCAAGGGCGCGAGCGGCGCGCTGATCGTGGGCGACGCGCCCGGCATCGATCGAGCAGATGGCGGTTCTGGTCGAGGGCTTCCGGGATGCTCTTCCCGGACGACCTTGCACGGCCGTGATCAACAAGTGCGACCTTCTCGGAGCGGGCGAGCGCGGGCCCGAACCGCCGGGCCTGCAGGCGGCCGACGCCATTGCCTTCACCAGCGCGCGCACCGGCGCCGGGGTGCGCGACCTCTTCATCGCCCTCGCCGCGACCATCGAGCGTCGGAGCCCTTGATATGACCGCCTGCCGTGACCCACTCCCGCCGATCGGCGCAGGTGCGTTCTCGCATTTCATGAAGGCTGGCCTCGCCGGCGTCGCGACGATCGGGCCCGATGGAGTCGTGCGCTCGCGGCAAGGCGCACTGAGCGGCTGGCTCCCCGAGGTGGGGCACTCCTGCTTCGACAGCCCCGTGCTTTCCGGCCTCGACGAGGACTTCGAGGAGCTGCGGGTCGCGGCGGGCGAACCCCTCGTGCTGCCCGCCGTGCGTCTTGCTGGTCAGATCCCGTCGCGGCGCTGCCACATCACCATTTCCTGGGAAGCGGCCGTGGGCGAGCATGCGGTGCTGACGACCGTCGACCAGGTCGATCGTCCGATCGACCACTGGTTCCTCATGCAGAAACGCGAGCAGCGACTCCTGGAGGAAAAACTCCTGGCCGCTTCGCGCGAGATCGAGCGCAAGAACCAGGACCTACGTGAGTTCACGTCCATCGCCGCGCATGATCTGCAAGCGCCGCTTCGGCAGATCGCCTCGTTCGCGGCGATCCTGAGGGGCACGCTCGCCAACGACCCCGCGCAGGCGATCGATTGCATCGAAACCATCGAGGGATGTGCCGCTCGGCTGACGCGGATGATCTCGGGCCTGCTCGACCATGCCCGCCTCAGCTCGCGGGAGATCCATCTCGAGCCCTTCGTCCTTGCCGACGCGGTCGCCGAAGCGTGCCGCAACCTGTCTGCCGACGTTTCGGACTGCGGCGCCGTCATCGAGGTCGGCATTCTTCCCGAGATCACCGCGGCACCCGCGCTGGTCGTCAACCTGTTCCAGAATCTTATCGGCAACAGCCTGCGCTACCGCTCGCCAGGCCGCGTTCCCCGCATCACGATCACCGCCGCCCAGCGAGCGGCCGCCTGCGAGGTCGCCGTGAGCGACAACGGCGTCGGTGTGCCGCCCTCGTTCGCGCAGGCCATCTTCGGCAGCTTCGTGCGCGTGCCCCGTCGCAACGGCCCGGACGGCGTGGGTCTCGGCCTCGCGCTCTGCCGCAAGATCGCCGACCTGCACGGTTGGACCTTGGCGCTGGATGAAACACAGGCTGAAGGCGCTCGCTTCGTGATCGGCATGCCGAACGTCCAGCCGGCGAGAAGGGCTGCCGCATGAGCGCGGCGGCGACGCAGTCTTCATCGGTCCCGCGGCGCGCGGCCCGCGTTGGCGGAACGCGGCTTCTCGGCGTCAGGGGACAGTTGATCGCGGTGATGCTGGTGCTGCTGTTCCCCGTCGCCGGACTGCGCGCCTACGCCATCCTCGCGGCGCGCGACGGCTACGTCGCCCAGGCCAAGCGCGATGCGCTCGCCGCGGTGCGCCAGGGCGCCGTCGAGCAGCGCGGCCTGATCGACCAAGCCGTGACGCTGCTAACGCTCGTCGCGGAACTCGGGGGCGACGCGGACCCGAACGCCGCCGGGTGTCCGGCTTTGTTGCACCGCATCGCGGCCGGCACGCCTTGGGCGGCCCGGATCTTCATGGCGCGCCTCGACGGCGAAGTGCGGTGCTGGAGCGACGGGGATGGAACCGGCGTCAACGTCGCCGACCGGCCCTACTTCCGCGAGGCCGTCGCCGCGGACCAGGTGGCGATCAGCGATTTCCTCGTGACGCGCAAGGATCGTCACCCCGCCATGACTCTGGCGCGCGCGATCCGGGACGAGCAGGGCAGGATCTCGTCGGTGGCGGCGGTGACGATCGATCTTAAATGGCTCGCCGGGCTGGTCGAGGCGAACAAGCGAAACCCGGATGCGCTCGTCGTGCTCACCGACCGCCACGGCACGGTGCTCGCCGGATCAAAGGATGCCGCCCAATGGATCGGATCCTTTCTCGCGGGCAAGCCGACGGGCATGAATGGACTGGGCGGCCTGGAGGGCGCGTTCGAAGGCAGCTTCGCCGATGGCATCGTTCGCATCGGGGCATTCGCAACGGTACCGGGATCGAACGCCAAGCTGTTCGTGGGGCGGCCCAGGACGGTTGTGCTGGCCGCCATCGACGCCGAGCTTCGACGGGAACTCCTTCAACTCGGCGTCCTTTCCGTCGCTGCGGGCGTTCTCGCTTGGGTCGCGGCCGAGGCGTTCCTGCTGCGCTGGATCCGGCGCCTGGTCGAAGCGGCGGTGCAGCTCGGCGAGGGTGGGTTCGACGCCCGTTTGAGCCTTCCCAACATCGCCGGCGAGCTCAAACTCGTC
This sequence comes from uncultured Beijerinckiaceae bacterium, assembly GCA_964245015.1. GTDB lineage: Bacteria > Pseudomonadota > Alphaproteobacteria > Rhizobiales > Beijerinckiaceae > RH-AL1. The sequence goes on from CAXTMA010000160.1 coordinate 6,781, forward strand.
GGCGACGCGCTCGATGGAGCAGGGGCGCGCCTGGCTGCCCGCGAAGCGGACCTCAAGGCGGCTGAGCGCTTGTTCCGCGGTCTTTTCGACCAGCTTCCCGAACAACAGCTCGTTTATCGGATCCCGAGCGATGGCGAGCCGGTGGTTGAAATATGCAATGCGGCTGAGGGCGCGGTGCCCAACGCCCTTCACGACCTTGAGGACGTCAAGCGCGCCGCCGCCATCGGCGAGATCGTCAGGACCGAGGACGACCGGGTCGATGTCGCCGGCGAGCGGACCGTTCTCGAGATCACCTGCGTTCCGCTCGCCGACGAAACGTCGCGCATCGTTCGGGTGCTGCGAAGCTCTCGCGACATCACGCACTTCCGCACGGCGGAAGCCAACGCCCGCGAAGCCAACCGTATGCTGCGCGTCGCGGAAGGGGTGGCGCACGTCGGCCATTGGCGCGTCGGGTACCCCGAGGAAAGCGTGTTCTGGTCGGATGAGGTCTACCGCATCCACGGGCTGGACAAGGCCGGTCACCGGCCGACCCTGGCCGACGGCATCGAGGCTTGCCATCCCGAAGACCGCACGCTGGTCGAGCGCCAGCTGCGGCAAGCCCTGGACATCAGAGGCTATCTCGATTTCACCGCCCGCATCGTGCGCCCCGATGGCGAGGTGCGCAGCGTCGTGCTGCGGGGCTTCCTTCAGGAGGAGGCGAACGGCCGACGGTCGCTGTTCGGCGTCATGATGGACGTGACGGAGTTGCGTCGCGCGGAGGCCCTGCTGCGCGACAACGCCGCGATGCTCAAGGTGACGCTCGACAGCATGGACCAGGGTCTCGTCATGTCCGACCCCGACGGGCGCGTGCGGGTCTTCAACCGGCGCGCCCTCGACCTGCTCGGCCTGCCGGCCGCGCTGATGGCCTCGCAGCCGCAGTTGAGCGAGGTTGCCGCCTTTCAGCAGCGCCATGGCGAATACGGGATTTGGGAGGACGCGGCGTGCGAGCCAGCGGGGATTCAGGGATCGATTGCCCGGGAGCGCCATTGCAGGGCGGCAGCGCCGGTACGCACGAATGGACGCGACCCAACGGGACGGTGCTCGAACTGCGCCGCGTATGCCTGCCGACCGGAGGTGCCGTTCAGACGTTCACCGACATGACGGCGCGCCGGAAGGCCGACGCCCAGGCTCGCGCGGCCGAAGCTCGCTACAGGCTGCTCGCCGAAAACATGAGCGACGTGGTGGTGCGCCTCGACCTGTCGTTGGAACGGGAATACGTCTCCCCGGCCTGCCGCGGGCTGCTCGGCTACGACCCCGAGGACCTTCTCGGTAGCTCGCCCCATGCGCCCATGCATCCCGACGATGTGCCACTGATCGCAGGCCTCGTGCGCAGGCTCGTTGCCGGCGAGCATGGCACGGAGGGCGCGGTCGCGACCTACCGTCTACGGCACCGCTCCGGCCGCCGGGTGTGGATCGAAGCCGGCATGAAGCTGGTTCTCGATGAGGCGAGCGGGCGGCCGACCTCGATCGTTTCCTGCCTTCGCGACGTGTCCGAACGCCAAGCGCGCACACTGGAGCTTAAGATCGCGAAGCAGTCGGCCGAACTGGCGCAGGCGGCCGCCGAGCAGGCAAGTCACGCCAAGACCGACTTCCTCGCCGCGATGAGCCACGAGATCCGCACGCCACTCAATGCCGTCATCGGCTTCGGCGAACTGCTGGCCCAATCGGGTGCGCTTGCGCCCGAGTTGCGGAAGTACGCCGACATCGTGCGCTCGTCCGGGTCGGCCCTGCTCACTTTGGTGAACGACATCCTGGATTTCTCCAAGGTTGAGGCGGGCGCCGTGGAACTGGAGCCGGTGTCCTTCGCGCCGTCCGTCCTCATCGAGGATTGCCTGTCGATCACGCGGGGCGCCGCCATCTCCAAGTCGCTACAGATGAGCTCGCAAATCGACGGATCCATTCCGGAGCTGCTGCTGGGCGACGAGGTCCGCCTTCGTCAGATCCTCCTCAACCTCCTCAACAACGCGATCAAGTTCACCAAGCAGGGATCGGTTTCGTTGATCCTGCGCCACGACGGTTCCGGGTCCACGGGCGAGCGGCTTCGCTTCTCCGTGATCGATACGGGGATCGGCATCGCCGGGGACAAGCAGCACCGACTGTTCCAGCGCTTCAGCCAAGCCGACGGTTCGATCAGCCGTGATTTCGGGGGAACCGGATTGGGGCTCGTCATTTCGAAGCGGTTGGTCGAACTGATGGGCGGCGAAATCGGGGTCTTCTCCGAAAAAGGCTGCGGCGCGACCTTCTGGTTCACCGTCACCCTGATGCGGGGATCATCCGCGGAGGCGGCCCCTGCCGTCGCCGCTCAGCCCGCTCGCCGTCGCGGCCGCTTGCTGCTCGTCGACGACATCGAGATCAACCGGGAGCTGGCCCGCGCCGTGCTGGGCGATCTCGGTCATGCGGTCGAGGTGGTCGGGGACGGCGCTGCCGCGGTTCGAGCGGTTCAGGACAAGACCTACGATCTCGTGCTGATGGACGTGCAGATGCCCGGCATGGACGGCATGGCGGCGACGCGCCTGATCCGCAAACTGCCGGGTCCGGCGGCGCGCCTGCCGATCGCGACGAGTACGGCTTCCTCGTCGAGCTTGTCGGACACGAGACGGCTTTACAGCTCACGGCGAGGCTTCGACGCGATCTTCTCGCGCGCTTCACGAACGATACGCTTGATCCCGCGCGTTTGCGTCACGAGGCACTACTTTGGCAAGTTGATTGGAACCGGTTGGATCCATCGCTGATTCGCGCGT
>CAXTMA010000161.1:0-9515 GCA_964245015.1 uncultured Beijerinckiaceae bacterium
CACGCTGGTCGCCTACAAGGTGGACGGATACTACCACAAGGCCGCCGAAGCCGGTCTGCGCTGGGACGACCCCGAGATCGGGATCGAATGGCCGATCCCGCCGGGCGAGGTGGTGGTGTCGGCCAAGGACGCGGAGCTGCCCTTTCTGCGCGACGCCGCCACCCCCTTCGATTTCGCGGGCTGAACCGTGCCGGATCCAACGCGCTCGCAGCCCGCCCAACCCTTGCCCGTCCGACCCTTGCCCGTCCGACCCTTGCGGATTTTGGTGACCGGCGGCGCCGGCTTCATCGGCTCGGCCGTCGTGCGCCACCTCGTCAGCGACACGCCCCACGAGGTCCTCAACCTCGACAAGCTGACCTACGCCGGCAACCTCGACAATCTCGCGCCGGTCGCGGCCGACCCGCGCTATCGCTTCCTCCACGCCGACATCTGCGACGCGGCGGCGGTCGGCGCGGCCTTCGCTTCGTTTCGGCCCGACATCGTGATGCATCTCGCCGCCGAAAGCCACGTCGACCGCTCGATCGATGGTCCCGCGGCCTTCATCCACACCAACGTGACCGGCACCTTCACCCTGCTGGAGGCGGCACGGCGGCACCACGCCGGGCTCCGCGGCGAGTCGAGGGATCGCTTCCGCTTTCACCACATCTCCACCGACGAGGTGTTCGGGTCGCTGGAACGCGACGGCTTCTTCCGCGAAGACACACCCTACCAGCCGAACTCGCCCTATTCCGCCTCCAAGGCCGGCTCGGACCATCTGGTGAGGGCGTGGAACCACACCTACGGCCTGCCGACGGTCGCCTCGAACTGTTCCAACAACTACGGCCCCTACCACTTTCCCGAGAAGCTGATCCCGCTCGTCATCCTGAACGCGCTGGAAGGCAAGCCGCTTCCCGTCTACGGCCGGGGCTTGAACGTGCGCGACTGGCTCTACGTCGAGGATCACGCCCGCGCCCTGGTGGTGATCGCCACCCGTGGCGTCATCGGGGAAAGCTACAACGTCGGCGGCTGGAACGAGCGCCGCAACCTCGACGTGGTGCGCGCGATCTGCGAACTGGTCGACGAGGCCGTGCCTTCGGCGGCGATCGGCCGGCGCGAGGACCTCATCACCTTCGTCGCCGACCGGCCCGGCCACGACGCGCGCTACGCCATCGACGCCGGCAAGATCAAGCGCGAACTCGGCTGGGAGCCGCGGGAAACCTTCGAAACGGGCCTGCGCAAGACCGTGCGCTGGTATCTCGATCATCCCGACTGGTGGGGCCGCATCCGCTCGGGCGTGTACCGCGGCGAGCGGCTGGGCGTCGCCACGCCCGGCAAGGACGGATCATGAAAGGCCCTCTGCTGGTCTTCGGCGCCGCCGGCCAGGTCGGGCAGGAACTGCTGGCGACGGCCGCAGCCCGCGACATCGCCGCCGTCGCGATCACCCGCGCCACCGCCGACATCACCAATGCGGCGGCGGTGGCGGCGCTGGTCGACGCGCATCGTCCGAGGCTGGTCGTCAACGCGGCCGCTTACACGGCCGTCGACAGGGCCGAGAGCGAACCGGAGCTGGCCCACGCCGTCAACGCGGTCGGCCCCGGCGTGCTCGCCCAGGCGGCGGCACGGGCCGGCGTGCCGATCGTGCAGCTGTCCACCGACTACGTCTTCGATGGCAGCAAGTCCGGCGCCTACACCGAGGACGACGCGATCTCGCCGCTCGGCGCCTATGGTCGCAGCAAGGCCGCCGGGGAAGCGGCCGTGCGCGCCGCCACTCCCCACCACCTGATCCTGCGCACGGCGTGGGTGTACGGCCGCTACGGGCATAATTTCCTGAAGACGATGCTGCGGTTGGCCGCCGAGCGCGACCGGTTGCGCGTCGTCGCCGACCAGCGCGGCTGCCCGACGTCGACCGTCGACATCGCCGAGGCGATCCTCGCCGCCGACGCCGGCCTGATGCGCGATCCCGCCCTCGCCGGCACCTACCACTTCGCCGGCAGCGGCGTCACCACCTGGCACGGCTTCGCGGAGGCGATCGTGGCGGCTCAGGCGAAGCTGAGCGGCCGCACGCCCGTGGTGGACGCCATCGCCACCGCCGACTATCCGACGCCGGCGAGGCGACCGAACAATTCCGAACTCAATTCCGCGCGCTTCGCCGAGCGCTTCGGCATCCGGGCCGAAGCGTGGCAGACCCGCACGAAGGAGATCGTCGGGCTCCTCGCCAGCCAGCGGGGCTGAGGCCTCACCCAGGCGGGATCCTCACCAACGCAGCGCGTCGCGTGCCTCGATCGAGCAGCCGCCACTCGAGAGCAGGTCGGCTTCCATGCTCATAACCAGTGCGTCGCTTGGTTGGACGACGGCGCCGCCGCACGGCTCGGTGGCGACCTGCCGCCAAACCTCTTGGGCCAGCCGGCCAAGCTTCTCCTCGGTCGCGAAATCCATGACAATCTCACGCGATCAACGAATGAAGATTGCGCGTGATGATTTAACGGACGGTAAACGGGCCGGCCGATCGACCGTCATCGGCCCGGAAGCGAGTGTGACCAAGGCGAGATCGACCGGCGGCTCGGGCGGACCAAACCTTCAAGCGCTGGTGCTGCGAGAGAGGATTGAACTCTCGACCTCTCCCTTACCAAGGGAGTGCTCTACCACTGAGCTACCGCAGCTTGCGCCACCGATCGGCGAGGCGCCGGCCTTGTGCCACACGGGCTCCGGGGAGACAAGGGCGCGGGCAGGTCCCGCAAGATCGCATCCTCAGCCCAGCGGCGCGTTGAGGATCCAGCGATGGCCGAAGGGGTCGCGGAAGGTCGCGAGCCGTGTGCCCCAGAACGAGTTGGTCGGCGCCGTTTCCGCCTTGCCGCCCAGGCCCGTCGCCTTGCTGAAGATCTCGTCGACCTGCTTGGAAGCGGGCAGTTCGAGGCTGATGGAGACGGTGACCGCTTCGCCGGGGATGCCGATGCGGGTCTGGCCGAACTCGGGAAAGGCGTCGGCGAGCATCAGCGAGCCGCCGTTGATCTTCAGTTCGCAGTGCATGATGCGCATGCCGTCGAGCGCCGGCATGAACGCCACCTGCTCGGCCCCGAACACGTTCTTGTAGAAGCCGATCGCGGCGAGGGCTGGGGAAACCGTGAGATAAGGCGCAACGGCCGGGCGCATCGGATGGCAGTCCCTAAACGACGGGTTGAGGTCGCGTGGGCGTTGCGCAGCCCAAAACCATGACGCAAGTGCACGAGGCCGCACGGCGGTGCGCAGCCGCATCCATCGCAGATCGGGTTTGCCTTGAAAAGGTGCGATCGCCTGCGGCCCGCGCCGCCGCAGGCTCCCCTTTCCCCGCCGGCGGGTTGCGCGTAGGACGGTGCCGCCTCATCTGGAGGCCAGCCGAGACGACCGGAACGCGATCCATGGGACTGCCGCGCACGCTCTACGACAAGATCTGGGACGACCACGTGGTCGAGCAGCAGGCCGACGGCACAGCCCTCCTCTACATCGACCGTCACCTCGTCCACGAGGTGACGAGTCCGCAGGCCTTCGCGGGCCTGCGCACGGCCGGGCGCCGCGTCCGTTCGCCCGAGCGCACGCTGGCCGTGGTCGATCACAACGTCCCCACCACCGACCGTTCGCAGGGGATCGAGGATGCCGAAAGCCGGTTGCAGGTCGAAACCCTGGCCCGCAACGTGGCCGAGTTCGGGCTGACCTACTTCGACCAGCACGATCGCCGTCAGGGCATCGTCCACATCATCGGGCCCGAACAGGGGTTCACCCTGCCCGGCACCACGATCGTGTGCGGCGACTCGCACACCTCCACCCACGGCGCCTTCGGCGCGCTGGCGCAGGGGATCGGCACGTCGGAGGTCGAGCACGTGCTCGCCACCCAGACCCTGCTGCAGAAGAAGGCCCGCAACATGCGTGTGACGGTGGACGGCGTCGCCGCGCCGGGCGTCACCGCCAAGGACATCATCCTCGCCGTGATCGGCGAGATCGGCACCGCCGGCGGCACCGGCCACGTCATCGAATATGCCGGCTCGGCCGTACGCGCCCTGTCGCTCGAAGGGCGGATGACCATGTGCAACATGTCCATCGAGGGTGGTGCCCGCGCCGGGCTCGTCGCGCCCGACGAGAAAACCTTCGCCTACCTGGAGGGACGCCCGCGCGCGCCCAGCGGCGGGGCCTGGGATCGCGCCGTCGCCGCCTGGTCGAGGCTGAACAGCGACGAGGGCGCGCGTTTCGACAGGGAAGTCCGCCTCGATGCCGGCAACCTGTCGCCGGTCGTCTCGTGGGGAACCAGCCCGCAGGATGTGGTGACCGTCGCCGGCCGGGTGCCGCGCAGCGAGGACGCCGCCGACGACAACAAGCGGGCGGCGATCCGCCGCGCGCTGGACTACATGGGCCTGCGCGGCGGCGAGCGGATCACCGACATCGCGCTCGACAAGGTGTTCATCGGCTCCTGCACCAACGGCCGCATCGAGGACCTGCGCGCCGCCGCCGCCGTGGTCGCGGGACGCAGGGTCGCCGAGCGGGTCGAGGCGATGGTGGTGCCGGGCTCCGGCCTGGTGAAGCGCCAGGCCGAGGCGGAAGGGCTCGACCGCGTGTTCCTCGACGCCGGCTTCGAATGGCGCGAGCCGGGGTGCTCGATGTGCCTGGGCATGAACCCCGACAAGCTCAAGCCGCAACAGCGCTGCGCTTCGACCTCCAACCGCAACTTCGAGGGGCGTCAGGGTCCGCGCGGGCGCACCCATCTGGTGTCGCCGGAGATGGCGGCGGCGGCGGCCATCGCCGGGCGCTTCGTGGATATCAGGGAGTGGCGCTGACCCCGGCGATCACCAGCCGCACCATCCGGGCCAACGGCCTCGACTTCGCGTGCGACGAATGCGGCGAGGGCGACGATGTCGCCCTGCTGCTGCACGGCTTTCCCGAGGCGCGGATCTCGTGGCGCCACCAGCTGCCCGAACTGGCCCGATTCGGCTGGCGAGCGGTGGCGCCGGACCTGCGCGGCTACGGCGACAGCAGCCGGCCGGCGGATCGCTCGGCCTACCGCCTGCACGCACTGGTCGAGGATGCGGCGACCCTGTTCGACGCGCTGGGCGCCCGCCGCCGCCTGCTGGTCGGGCACGATTGGGGGGCGGTCATCGCCTGGGCCTTCGCGATCCGGCAAGCCCGCCCTCTCGATGGCCTCGTCATCATGAACGTGCCGCACCCCGACGTGTATCGCCGGGTCATCGCCCATTCCTGGGCGCAGCGCCGGCGATCCTGGTACGTCGCCTTCTTCCAGCTGCCTTGGCTGCCGGAGCGGGTGCTGACCGCCGGCGGCGCCCGCGCAGTGGAGCGCGCCTTCACCGGCATGTCGCGCAACAGGCAGGCGTTTCCGCCAGACGTGCTCGCCCGCTACCGCGACAACGCGCTGCGCCCCGGCGCGATGACGGCGATGCTCAACTACTACCGGGCCAATGCCGCCGGCTTCCTCAAGGCGCCCTCTTCGGCGCCGATCGGGATACCGACCCTGATGGTATGGGGCGAGCACGATACGGCGCTGGGCCTGGAGTTGACGGAAGGCTACGACGGTCTCGTCGATGATTTCACCCTGCGCCGCCTGCCCGACGCTTCGCACTGGGTGCAGCAGGACGCCCCCGGGGCCGTGAACGCCGCCTTGGCCGAATGGCTGGCGCGCAAAGGCCTGACCCACGCGGTGCAAGGGTCGTCCCCGGGAGACGCAGCGCGATGACCCCCGACACCGCCCGGCAGATCGTTCTCGCTTCGCGGCCGCGGGGCAAGCCGACGCTCCACGATCTCCGCCTGGAGACAACGGCGATGCCCGCGCTGCCGCCGGGCGGCCTGCTGCTGCGCACCCTCACCTTCTCGCTCGACCCCTACATGCGCGGTCGGATGGACGACCGGACGTCCTATGCCAAGCCGGTCGCCCTCGGCGCGCCGATGCAGGCGGAGGGCGTGGCCTGCGTGATTGCCAGCGATTGCCAGAGCTTCCGCGTGGGCGACGTCGTGCTGGCGCAGACCGGCTGGAGCACCCATGCCGCGGTCGTGCCCGACGTGCGCGTGCGCAAGCTCGATCCCGCCATCGCGCCGGTCTCGACCGCGCTCGGCGTACTCGGCATGCCGGGCTTCACCGCCTGGACCGGCCTCAAGCTGATCGGCCGGCCCAAGCCCGGCGAAACGGTTGTGGTCGCGGCCGCCAGCGGCCCGGTCGGCTCGCTCGTCGGCCAGCTCGCCAAGATGTGGGGCTGCCGGGCGGTCGGTCTCGCCGGCGGTCCGGCCAAATGCCGCTACCTCTCCGACGACCTCGGCTTCGACGGAGCGATCGACCACCGCGCGCCCGACATGCCCGCGCAGCTCGCCGCCGCCTGCCCGAACGGCATCGACGTGTACTTCGAGAACGTCGGGGGCGCCGTGTGGCAGGCCGTGCAGCCCCTGCTCAATTCCTTCGCCCGGGTGCCGGTTTGCGGACTCATCGCGCAATACAGCGGCACCGTGGAGGAAGCACCCGGCCGCCTCGCCGCCGCCATGCGCGACGTCCTCATCAAGAGCCTGACGTTGCGCGGCTTCATCAACACCGAGTTCTACGCCGACCACCATGCCGCCTTTCTCGACGAGGTGGCGGCCGGCATCGCCGAGGGCCGCATCCGCTATCGCGAGGACGTGACCGACGGCCTGGAGAACGCGCCGGCCACCTTCCTCGGCATGCTGGAGGGACGCAATTTCGGCAAGACGCTGGTGCGCGTTGCCGGATAAGGTGCATCCCATGACCTCCCGACGCTTCGTCCCGCTCCTTGCCTGCCTCAGCGCTCTGGTGCTTCTCCCCGCGCTGGCGATGCAGTCCCGTTCCGCCTCGGCCGCGCTGCAGACCGGGGTAACCGCACCACCCTTCACGGTGGAGGCGGCGCAGGGCGGGCGCACCTTCACCTTCGAGCTAGCGGCGGCGCTGAAGAAGGGGCCGGTGGTCCTGTACTTCTATCCCAAAAGCTTCACCAGCGTGTGCACGGTGGAGGCGCACGACTTCGCCGACGCCATGCCGCAGTTCGCGCAGGCCGGCGCCAGCGTGATCGGCCTGTCCGCCGACAGCCTCGCCACGCAGCGGGAGTTTTCGGCCAAGGAATGCCGCGACACCTTCCCCGTCGGCGCCGATCCCAAGCTCGCCGTCGCCCGCAGCTACGGCGTCGCCCTGGCCATCCCCGGCACCAGCTTGGGGTTCGCCGAGCGGGTGTCCTACGTGATCGCGCCCGATGGCACGATCCTGTCGAGCCTCGCGGATGGCGACGCCGCGCCGCACATCCGGAACGTTCTCGACACGGTGCGGGCGTGGCGGGCCAAGCAGAAGCCGTAGGCAGCAGAGCGGGCGGGCGCGGCGTGATCGGCTCGTGCTTCGTGCGAGCCGCCGCCGTGCTTGCCGCAATGATGTTGGCCGGCACCGCGCGAGCGCAAATGCCGGCCCCGCCGACCCTGTGCGGCGCGCGGGAGGCGGCGGCTCGCCCCAACGACCAGCCCATCGCCGTCTTCACCCGGCTGATCTGGCAGGAAAGCCGCTTCGACCCGCTGGCGCAGAGTCCGGCCGGGGCGCAGGGCGTGGCGCAGTTCATGCCGGGAACGGCGGCCGCGCGCGGCCTGCTTGATCCCTTCGAGCCGACGCGGGCGCTCGACGAATCCGCCGCCTACCTCAAGGAATTGCGGGCGCAGTTCGGCAACATCGGCCTCGCCGCAGCCGCCTACAATGCCGGCCCCGGACGGCTCGGCCGCTGGCTCGCCGGCAGCGCCGGCCTGCCGCGGGAGACGATCGAGTATGTCGCAATCGTCACCGGACACGAAATTGGGGAATGGCGTGCTTCGCCGCCCCCGGCCCTCGCCCCCGAGCCGGGCTTTTCCTGCCTCGCCTTCGCCGGCAACGCCGGCCGCCGCGCGAGCCCGCCCGCCGACGATCCCGGTGCGCCGCCGCCCAAGGCCTGGGCGGTGATCCTGGTCGGCAGCTTCAACCGGCCGGCCGTGCTGGCGGAATGGCAGCTGATCCGCGCCAAATACGCCGACACGCTCGGCGCCCTGCCCTTCGCCCTGCGCCGCCGCCGCTTCGGCGAGGCCCCCGCGCGCAAATACGTCGTGCAGATCGAGAACGACACCCTATCATAAAAAAAAAGGCTGTGCCGCAAGCTTGAGCGCGGCGGCGGGAACTGCGTTGTGCTCCGCAACGTGTTGCGGTGACCCTCACCTCCGCTCGCTCGGGCGCCATCGCCTGGAGCCTCGCTCGTTCGATCGGATCGCTTCGCGAGGCGCATGCTGCCGACAAGGCTGTGCACTCGTGTGCTCGTCCTGCTTAGCGGCATGGGTTCATCAGTCAGGCGCCGTGCGTGTCTGCATCGCGAGCGCGGCCCTGCCCTGCGCCTTGAACGTTCCTCCCCCTATTGGCGGAGTTGACAACTTCTTTTATATTGCATCGCAGCACCAATTTGGTGCGCCGCATTGGAGTTTCTCATGATCGGCGCTCGTCTCACGCCCCATCACACCCACTCGCTTGCCGTACTCGTCCGTGTCGTCGCGGCAACGGTCTTCATTGCCGCCGCCGTGCTGATCCCAGTGTCGATCGTCGGCGTCGCCCTTCACCACCTCGCCGCCGGCACGGCGCTGGTCCGCATCGTCGTCGCCCTGGCTCTCTCGCTGATCGCCCTCGCCGCCGCCCGATGGCTTGATCCACTGCGGCGCTGAAGATCTGCGCCATCGCCTGCAAACGAAGGGGTCCAGCGCGGGTCTTCGTTATCGAAGCCGACGAGGCGAGTCGCTTCCACTTGCTTGGACTTCGCTTTCGATCCGATTCCGCAAAGCATCGTCCGCTGATTTCGAAACAAGAGTTCGCATCGCAGTCCGTTCTCGCTTTTTTTGGGACATGCGCTCGGCGGCGGCGGTCTCGGCCGCTTCCCAGGCTCAGCGCTTCCGCATGACTGTTGGGCTTGATCTCCATCGAGCAGAAAAATCCATTCAGGGCTTGCTGCTGATCGGCGTCAACCTGCGGCTAGCGCCTCGGATCGAAAAGTGCGCAGTGGTTTTCGGTCCGATGCTGTAGCGGCAACTTTCTCCGCCCCGTCGCGGGCACAGGATCGGGCGTCAAACGGGAGGGCGCGTGGCAGGTCGCGGTTACGCTGCGAAGTTCACGCCATCCCGTGGATGCCGGGATCGGGCAGGTCCCCTCGCCCGAACGATCTAAGCCGGCGCGGATCGCGGTGCGGCAGTTCATCCGGGATCGTTTCGCGCGGGTGCCGGTTGCCGAGCCATGCGACCGCTGCGGTTTGCGCGAAAACAAGGATACGCCGTGACGTTTGAGATCAGAAGAATGCTGCTTGTCGGCACCGGAGTGCTCGCCCTTTCGAGCTTCGCCGTGCTGGCGCCACCGGCCTCGCAAGCCGCCGGATCGGAAGGCCCGGCTGCCGGGGCAGCGGCTCCGGGCGGAGCGGGAGCGGCAGGTGCCGGACGCGCGGGCGGCGCGGGCCGGGCCGGGCCAGGCGCAGCGGCGCCGGCCGCCAGCGGAGCTCCCCGTGGCGGTGCTCCGGCGG
>CAXTMA010000162.1:0-9509 GCA_964245015.1 uncultured Beijerinckiaceae bacterium
GGCGGGTGAGCCATCCCGCAGTGAAGGGCGGAGGTGGTTAACAGCCGGTTAAGCGCGGGAAGACCGACGGCTGGCGAGGTTACGCCGCCCGGATGGGATTTGGGAAGGGTGGCGAGGGCTGAGCCGGACGGCGCGCGAAGCGGCGGCACCGTCGAGGTCAAACGCAAGGGATGATCGTCCGAGCGTCTCAGAACGGGATCGGTGACTCGTCCCAGGCGAAGAAGCCGCCGCTGTGCTCTGGTTCCAGCCCGGCGATCACGTCAAGCAGGTGGCCGGCCGCGACCGCCGGGGTGAACAGCCGTTCGCCGGCGACGGCGCCGCGAAAGGGCGAACTGAGCGACGTTGCCACTGTACCGGGATGCAGCGCCACCAGGATCGCTTGCGGGCGGGTGCGCCGCGCTTCGATCGCCGCCGTGCGCACGAGCTGGTTGAGGGCCGCCTTCGCCGCGCGATAGCCGTACCAGCCGCCGAGCCGGTTGTCGCCGATGCTGCCGACCCGCGCCGACAGCACGGCGATCACGCTTCGCGCCTCGCGCGGCAGCAGCGGCAGGGCATGCTTGACGACCAGCGCCGGGCCGATCGCATTAACCGCGAAACTGCGGACGAGCCGCGCCCCGTCGAGCGCGCGCAGGCTTTTCTCCGGCTGCAACTCGGCATCGTGGAGCAGGCCGGTCGCCACGATCACGAGGCGAAGGGCCCCCGTGTCCGGCAACGCGGCGAACGACGCGGCAATGCTGGCCTCGTCGGTGATGTCGAGGGAGCCGGGAACGAGGCCGGGCCGGGCGGCGGGCGGATGGCGGGCAAGGGCGTGGACGAGCGAGCCTCCGGCGAGCAGCGCCTCCAAGAGCGCGCCGCCGAGACCGCCCGAGGCGCCGACCACGACGGCGCAGCCTTCGTCAGGCCGGGGGACGCGGGCCGACCCGGCGATCACCAAGGTCCCGGATCGGCGAGCCGGCGGTTCACCAGATCCTGTGGTTTCGGCGAGACGCAGCGGTTGATTGAATGTGGCAACATCATGCTCACCTTGTCACACTCGAGCGAAAGGCGCATTGCTTCACCATCACGCGCCGCGGATGGGCGCCGTGAAGCCGGGAATGCGTTCGTGCCAGCTCGACTTGGTCAGGTGAACACGATGGCGTCTCCCGCCAAGGGCTGCAACGACAGCCTCGACTACGACAAGATCGCCGAGCTTTTCGCGGAGCTGACCGTCAGGGCAGGCGTTGCCGTGATGTGCGTCTACGCCGGCGACGCGCATGCCCGCGTCAAGGCCGACCGCAGCATGGTCTGCGACGCCGACGAGCGGGCTGAGGCCATCATCCTTGCCGGCCTGGCCGAGCGGCTGAAGTTCGTGCCGATCATCGCGGAAGAAGCGGCCTCGCGCGGCGAGAAGCCGAAGTGCGGGCGCGCCTTCATCCTGGTCGACCCGGTGGACGGCACGCGGGAATTCCTTTGCCGCAACGGGGAGTTCACGATCAACATCGCCCTCATCCTCGATGGCGTGCCGCGCGCGGGTGCCGTGTATGCTCCGGCCAGCGAGCGTTTGTGGGTCGGCGGCTCCACGGCGTGGGCTGCGACGGTGGCACCGGGCGAGCCGTTGCCGACGCCCGAGCGCCGCCGCGGGATCCGGGCTCGCCCGCGGCCGGACAAGGGCTTGATCGCGCTGGCGAGCCGGTCCCATGCCGACGCGCGAACGGAAGCGTTTCTGGCCAAACTGCCCATTGCCGAGCGGCGCTGCGCCGGCTCGTCGCTGAAGTTTTGCGTCCTTGCCGAAGGCGAGGCCGATGTTTACCCGCGTTTCGGCCAGACCATGGAGTGGGATACGGCCGCCGGCGATGCGGTGCTGCGCGCTGCCGGCGGTGTCGTCGTCGACGAAGGCGGCGCGCCGCTCCTTTACGGCAAGGCCGACCGGCAATACCGCAATGGTCCCTTCGTCGCCTGGGGCGGGACGGCGTCTCCGCTCGCCCTTCCCACCGCTTCCGATGTGGGTCGCATCGGGGCCGCAACCGTGCGGGACGACCTCGCCGGCTTTTCGGGTTTCGTGCGCGGCGCGGCTTAAACCTTCCTTCATCGAGTTTCGCCAGTCTTCCCTTGCGATGCGCGGCGGCCACGCAAGCCGGTGCCCGCCGCAGGATCGGAGGGTGGGTCATGCGTGAATGGGACGGGCGGACCAGCGGTACGGATCGGGGCCTTGGCCGCCCCGCGCTGGGCAAGAGCGAGCTGGCGGGACGTCGGCAGGCGCTGCGTGCGCTGGGATCGTGCCTCGGCCTCGCCGTTCTCGCGCCGGTCGGGGCGTTGGCCGAGTTGGAAGAGCGGCCGATCCCCTACACTTCGGACGAGATCGTCGTCAGCGGGCACCGCTTCTTCGGCTCGGTGTCGCGGGGTCTCGCCGATGTCGTGCAAACCGCCACGCAGCGCTGGGGCCAGCCCAACGGCTACGTGCTCGGCCAGGAGGCCGGCGGCGCGCTGATCGGCGGCCTGCGATACGGCGAAGGCAAGCTGTACACGCAGCGCGGCCCCGGCGAACGACTGTTCTGGCAGGGTCCCTCGATCGGCTTCGACACCGGCGGCGACGGCGACCGGACCATGATGCTGATCTACAACCTGCCCGCCCGATCGGCGATCTTCCAGCGCTTCGGCGGCGTCGACGGCTCGGCCTATTTCGTGGGCGGCCTCGGCATGACCGCGCTGACGTCGGACGGCATGGTGGTGGTGCCGATCCGCACCGGGCTCGGCGCGCGCCTGGGCGTCAACGTCGGCTATCTCAAGTTCACGCCCGTCTCGACCTGGAACCCCTTCTGACGGCTTCGAACCCGTTCCGATCGGCGGCGGGTCTCGCGCCCCGATGCTGCGACCCCGGCTCCGTTGCCAGCTTCGGTCGCGATGCCTTATACGATCGCACGAGGGCAAGGCACCTCCGGCAGCCGAGGCCACGTGATCGAACAGGCCATCTATTTCGCGCTCGGATGCATCATCACGGCTCTGGGCGCTCTGATGTTCGCCCCCATCTTCTGGAGCCGCGCGCTGAGGCTCACCCGCAAGCGGTTGCAGCTTCAGATCCCCGTCTCGATGCAGGAAATCTATGCCGAGCGCGATGCGATGCGGGCGGAGTTCGCCGTGGAACGGTTGCGCGTCGAGCAGGACCTGGAGCGCGTACGGGCCGGCAAGGCGGCTGATATGGCCGAGATCGGACGCCGCAGCATGGATGCGACCCGACTTGGCGACGAAATGGCCGCGCTGCGCGATGAACTGTGGAAGGCGCGCGGCGAGCTTGCCGGCGTTCAGGCGAGCCTTGCCGAGGCGCAGCACGACCGCGATGGGCGCGACGCCGAGATCACGAGGCTGAACGGCGAACTGGCGCGCGCCGGCGAGCAACTGCCTGCCGCGACTTCGACGAACGCCGGAGACGCTGAGCGCCTCATCGAGGCAGGGGCGGCCCAGGCGCGGGCGCAGGTGCTTGAGGATGAGCTTGCCGCCGCGCGGGAACGAGAAAAAAGCCTGCATCTGCAAAACAGCCTGAAGGCGGAGAAAGGTCGGTCTGCCGACCGCGCCTTGGCCGACAGGCTGGACCGGCTGCAGAGCGAGAATGCGGCGCTCCAGGCGGCGCTCGACGAGGCGCTGGGCGGCAGCAGGCACCTTGCCTCGCCCGACGATGCCGGCTTGCGCGAAAGCATCCACGCCCTCGGCCTCGCCGTCGCGGCAATGACGCGGGAGGCCGGCCCGGCGCCGGTCGAGACCTTGGCCGGCGAGCGCGACGAGGCGGCGACCCTGAACTGAGCCTGCCGGCGGTGCGGACCATCGCCGCGCCGCATCGAATTCGACCGAAAGCGCTGCGAACCGTCCGGTCCGATGCTTTAATGGACGTCGCGACGGTGCAGCACGAGTTGCATGCCCTCGCGCGGGCGCAGCGTGATCCGCTGCACCGGCTCGACGGGGAAGCCGGCCACCGGCGTCAAGGCGAAGCGCCGCATCAGGGTCGCCAGCACCAGCGCCGCTTCCTGCAGAGAGAACGCCGCCCCGATGCAGACGCGTGGGCCGATGCCGAAGGGGATATAGGCGAAGCGGTCGATCTTCTCGCGGGCGCCAGGCAGGAAGCGGGTCGGATCGAAGCTGTCGGGGTCGCGCCACAGCAGCCTGTGGCGGTGCAGCACGTAGGGCGACACGATGATCAGCGCGCCCTTGCGGATGCGCCGCCCGCACAGGTCGTCGGGTCCCAGCGCTTCGCGGCTGAGGCTCGCCACCGGCGGGTAGAGGCGCATCGCCTCCTCGATCACGGCGCGGGTTTCCGGCAGGCGGTCGAGCACGGTTTCCACCGGGCCATCGAGCCCGCGGTCGGCTTCGAGCGCGAGGCGCTCGCGCCATTCCGGCGAAAGGGAGAGCAGGAACAGCGACCAGGTCAGGGCATTGGCGGTGGTCTCGTGGCCGGCCCCGATGAAGGTGATGATGTTGGCCTTCACCTCCTCTCCGGTAAGGCCGGTGCCGGTGACGGGATCGGAGGCCTTGAGAAGCAGGGTCAGCAGGTCGGTCGGCGGCTCGTGCCCGTCCGCGATGAGCGCCTTGCGCCGGTCGATGATGGTATTGACGGCGCTTTCGAAGAACCGCACCGCCGGTCGGCTGCGGATTTGTGAAACGCGCGGCACCCAGTCGGGGAAATCGAGGAGGTCGGCCGGGTCGAGCGTCCCCACCGCCGCGAAGAAGCGGCTCATCGCCGACAGCATGGTTTCGGGATCGTTCTCGATGCCGGTCGAGAAGATGGTGTCGCCCAGGATGTCGAGCGTGACCCGGTGCATGTCCTTTTGCACGTCAACGATGCGGCCGGGGCGGACGCGGCCCCAGCGGTCAGCCAGCGTATCGGCGTTGCGCGCCATTGCCGCGGCGAAGGAATGCACGATGCGCGGCGTGAAGATCGGCGCGATGGCGCGGCGCTGCATCTTCCAGGCGTCGCCCTCCACCGTCAGCAAGCCGTCGTGCAGGCCGGGGGCGAGCACGCGCTTCTGCAGCGCGTCCTTGCGGTAGTTGACGGCATTGTCGAGCAGCACGCGGCGGATCGCCGGCGGGTGGTTGATCACCGCGCCGATGCCGAGCAGGCCGCGTCCGGTCAGGATCGGCCGCTCGAAATGCGCCTGGGTCCAGGTTTCGATCGGGTTGCGCCGCAGCGTGCGCAGGAAGGCCAGGGGCCGCATCTGCTGGTCGCGCGGGCGGGGGGCCGGCGGTGTCACCCGCCGCATGATGGGCGCGAAGGCGGCCGGCTCGTTGATGTGCAAGGTCATGATCAAATCATAATCCCGTTCGGCCCCGCGCGGCAGCGGGCATAGCAGCGCGGCCCCGGGCAGCTCCGGCGGGCGGCCAAGCTGAAGCCTTAAGCTATTGCTCAGCCGGTTCCCCGCGCCATATCCCTGCCGACGGTCAACGGCGAGGAGGGCGGAATGGATACAGATCGCATCGGCGGCAAGGCCAAGGAAACCATCGGCAAGGCCGAGGCCGGTCTCGGCGACCTCACCGGCGACAAGGAAACGGAAGCCAGCGGCTACGTTCGTCAGGCGGCGGGAACGGCGCAAAACGTCTACGGGCAGGCCAAGGACACCTTCGGCGACACCCTGTCGGACGCCACGGACTCCGCGCAGAAGGCGCTCAACACGCTGGAAGCCGAGGTCAAGGCCCGTCCGCTGATCGCCCTGCTGATCGCGGCGCTGATCGGCTACGTGTTGGCGCAGCTCACCACGCGCTGAGGCTTGCGCACGCGACGAGCGGGCGGGACTGGCAAAGCCGAGCTACAGGAAGACGACCCGGCCCGCGCCGACACTCGCGACGCTGGCTCGTTCGAGCGGGCTCATCGTGGCTGCGCGCGTGACGGCGAGCCCAGCCCCGGGGCGCATCGCAAGGGCGATCTGGGTGAGCTCGTGCAAAGAATAATCGTCTCTGTCGAGCGTCAGGTCGTCTCCGGCGAAGGCGCGGCGCAGCAGCGCCGGCACGTCGGGCCTGCGCTGGCCTTGCGCCATCGCGCCACGGACTTGGCTGGTTCGCGTCATCTGCGGCTCCTTCTCGCCGGCTTCCCGATCCCGGAGGGAAAAGATCGGGCGATTTGCCTGTCTCAAAGCATGGCGAGCGCGACCTTGCGCGAAGGTGGAGGGAAGGCGGCGTCAAGCATCGCCAAGTCTTCGCCCGTGAGCGCGAGGTCGGCCGCGCGGCGGTTTTCCAGAACATGGGCGACCGTGCCGGCCTTGGGTATGACGATGGCGCCGCTCCGCATCGCCCACGCCAGCGCGACCTGAGCCGGCGAGGCATTGTGCTTGCCGGCCACTTCGCGCAGGGCCGGAACGTCGGGCAGGCGCCCTTGCTCGACGGGACTGTAGGCCATCAACGGCATGCGACGGCGCGCCAGCCAGGGCATCAGGTCGAATTCCGGGCCGCGCCGCACCACGTTGTAGAGAACCTGGTTGGTCGCGCAGCCCGTGCCGCCGGCGGCGACCAACTCGTCCATGTCGGCAACGTCGAAGTTGCTGACGCCCCAGGCGCCGATCTTGCCCGAGGCGACGAGCCTTTCCATCGCCGCCACCGTTTCGGCAAGGGGCACCGGGCCCGGCCAGTGCAACAGGTAAAGATCGAGACGGTCGGTGGCAAGGCGCTTCAGGCTGGCCTCGCAGGCGGCCGGCAGGCGCTTGGCTCCGGCGTTCTGCGGAAAAGCCTTGCTGACCAGGAAGACGTCGTCGCGCAGCCCGCCGGCGAGCGCGGAGCCGACAAGGCGCTCGGTGGCGCCGTCGCCGTACATCTCGGCCGTATCGATCAGCGTCATGCCGGCCTCGATGCCGCAGATCAACGCCGCCCGTTCGGCACTCGCCCGGCCGGAAACCTCGCCCATCCTCCAGGTGCCCTGGCCGAGCGCTGGCACGCGGGTCCCGTCCGGCAACTCGACCTGTCGCATTCCCTTGCCTCCCCAAGCGCCATCAACTGTTGCCCGCCGCCACGGTTCGCAACGCTTGTGGTCACCTTGCAAAGGCGGGGGATGACCACCTACTACGGGACGCGCCGGTTCCGGCCGGTCGCCGCGGCGGGCTGAAAGGCATGTGGACGAGGCATGTGGACCCGGCAGGTTGACTGGATCGAGCCGATCGAGGCGGCGCGGCGCCTGTCCGCTCTGCCCCGCCTCGCCCTGCTCGACAGCGCGATGACCCACCCCACGCTCGGCCGCTGGAGTACGCTCGCCGCCGACCCTTTCGCGACCTTCCGCTCCGGCGATGGTGGCACCTTTTGGAACGGCGAGGCGGTGGACAAGGCCGCGACTCCGCTGACCGAACTGCGCGGGCGCCTCGCCCGCTACGCCACCCCGCCGGATGCTGGCCTGCCGCCTTTCGCCGGCGGCGCCATCGGTCGCTTCGCCTACGAGTTCGGCTGGACGCTGGAAGACCGCTTGCCTCCGCACCCGCGCATCGCGCCCGACATCGATCTCGCCTTCTACGACACGGTGCTCGCCTTCGACCACGCCGCCCACCGATGCCTGCTCGTCGCCTCCGGCCATCCCGCCCCGACGTCCCAGGCCCGCCACGTCCGCGCCCGACGCCGGCTCGACAGCTTCGAGCGCCGCCTTGCCCGCCCCGTGCCGCCGCGCTGCCCTGCGCGCGCGCTCGAATGGCAGCCGACGCAGCCGCGCGACGCCTACCTCGCCGGCGTCGACGCGGTGAAGGCCTTCATCCGCGCCGGTGACATCTACCAGGCCAACATCGCCCGCGTGTTCCGGGCGGAACTGCCGCCCGGCACCGATCCGCTCGCCCTCTACGAAACCCTGCGCCTCGCCAACCCCGCGCCCTTCGCCGCTTGTCTCGCCGACGACGCGGGCGCGGTGCTTTCCACCTCGCCCGAACTGTTCCTGCGCAGCGACGGGCGCCACGTCGAGACGCGCCCGATCAAGGGCACGATCCGTCGCCACGCCGACGCGAGCGCCGACCGTGACGCGGCGGAGGCGCTGCTCGCCTCGCCCAAGGACCGGGCGGAGAACATCATGATCGTCGACCTCCTGCGCAACGACCTGTCCAGGGTCTGCGAGCCGGCCTCGGTGGACGTACCGGCCCTGTGCGAACTGGAAAGCTACAGCGGGCTCCATCACCTCGTATCCGTCGTCACCGGCCGGTTGCGCCCCTCCTGCGACGTACTCGACCTCCTCGCCGCGAGCTTTCCCGGCGGCTCCATCACCGGGGCTCCGAAGTTGCGCGCGATGGAGATCATCGCCGCGGTCGAGGGCGCCTCGCGCGGCGCCTACTGCGGGGCGATCGGCTCGCTCGGCTTCGACGGGTCGATGCAGCTCAACATCGCGATCCGCACCCTGGTGCTCGCGGGCGACGCGGCGGAGCTTCGCGTCGGCGGCGGCATCACCGTTCTGTCCGACGCCGCCACGGAATACGAGGAAACGCTGACAAAGGCGCACCGCATCACCCAAGCCTCTGCGCCGCAAGCCCTCGCTCATCAAACCTTCGCGCTTCAGGCTTCCGCCTCGGTCGAGGCGGCCTGCGCATGATCCTTGTGATCGACAACTACGATTCCTTCGTCCACAACCTCGCCCGCTACCTCGTCCTGCTCGGTGGCGAGGTGCGCGTCGTGCGCAACGACGCGATCGCCGTGGCCGCCATCCGCGATCTGGCACCCGCCGCCATCGTTCTTTCGCCTGGACCCTGCACGCCGGACGAAGCGGGCATCACCTGCGACGTGCTGCGGCAGCTGAGCGGCACCTTGCCCATCCTCGGGGTCTGCCTCGGCCACCAGGCGATCGGCAGCGTCTTCGGTGGCCGTACGGTGCGGGCGCGCTTCCCCCTGCATGGCCAGGCCTCGCCGATCCATCACGCCGGATCTCGACTCTTCGCAGGCCTGCCCGACCCACTGACGGTCGGGCGATATCATTCGCTGATCGTCGAGCCGAGCGCGGAGCTCGACGAAGCGCTCCGGGTCGATGCCCGCTCGGCCGAGGGCGAGATCATGGCCCTGTCGCACCGCAGCCATCCGACCTATGGCGTGCAGTTCCACCCGGAATCGGTGCTTACTCCCTGCGGCCTGGACCTCCTGCGCAACTTCCTCGCGTTGGCGGACGCCTTCGCGCGCGCTGGCACCTCTGTCGGCTGATCCCGTGCCCGGCTGCTGGCTCGACGCGGCGGGGGCCGCACCCGCCTGGATCGAGGGCCCGATCCCCCTCGATCCGTCCGACCGCGGCCTGCTGCTCGGCGATGGCGTGTTCGATACGGCGATGGTGCTGGGTGGACGCATGGTTTGGCGAGCGCACCACGTCGAGCGGCTGCTCGCAGGCTGTCGTTCGCTGGGCTTCACGCTTGATCCCGCCCGCGTGGATCTCGCGATCGCGGCCGTTCTCCCGCGCATGGAGCATGGCTCGCTGCGCATCACGGTGACGCGCGGCCCCGCCCCGCGCGGCCTGGCGCCGCCGGCGCAGCCCCGGCCGCCCCAGCTGGCCGTGCCGGCGCCGCGTCGCGCGTCCGCGCTGTTCGCACCGCGCAGCCGGCACCGCACGGCCC
>CAXTMA010000163.1:0-9447 GCA_964245015.1 uncultured Beijerinckiaceae bacterium
TAGAACAGCACGTCGCCGTTCTCGATCTCGGCCGCCGCCATCATCGGGTCGAGGCCGGCCCAGGCGTCGACGTCGCCACGGTCGAGCGCGGTGCGCCCGTCGGGATGCTGCAGCAGCACGGGACGAACGTCCTTCTCGCTCAGGCCGACGCTCGCCAGGGCGCGGATGAGGAAGATGTCCGGGTCGGTCCCGCGGGTGACGGCGACGCGCCGGCCCTTGAGGTCGGCGACCGTCTTGATGCCGGAGTCTTTCCTCGTGACCAGCGCCGTCCATTCCGGCGCGGAGTAGGTGTAGATCGCCTTGATCGGGTTGCCGTTGATGCGGGCGACGAGGGCCGCCGAGCCGGCGGTGGAGCCGAAGTCGATCGACCCGGCGTTGAGGAACTCCAGCGCCTTGTTGGATCCGCGCGACTGCACCCAGCGCACGCCGATGTGCCTGTCCCCGAGCGCCTTCTCCAGCCGGCCCTGGTCCTTCAGCACGATGCTGACCGGGTTGTAGGTCGCCCAGTCCAGGCGCACCTCGCTGAGTTCCGCCCCTCGCGCGGACGACGCGCAGGCGACCGCTGCCCATGCGACGGCCGCGACAAGGACACTTCTGCGAAGGGGGCTGAGCATATGGCCCTCGACAAGGGAGATGGATCGAAGAGACGATTCTTCTCCGCCGACCTCCGTCTGTCCATTCCAAAGCGGTCGCATCGGCGACCTGTTTGTTCCCGAAAACGAGACCGGTGGGGGATGTTGCCCTCTTCGCGGTGGCTTCGCGTCAGGTCGAGGGAGGTGGTCACCCCGACCCGTACGACGTCGCGATGACGGGACCCTCGTTGCGGCGAGGTCCGGATCCTGTTGTCCTTCTTGCAGGTCGGGACGCCAAGCCCGTCGATCGGCGGCGTGAAACGATCGCCGCGTCCGATCGGCCTTTGCTCTCGCAGCGCAGGATGGAACCGTGATGAATGCGGCCGTGGACCAGCCAGACAGGACGCCGCTCGACGGCAAGGCCGTGGCCGCCGTGGTCCTCGGCAACGCGCTCGAATTCTATGACTTCATCATCTTCTCCCTGTTCGCCAAGCAGATCGGCGGTGCCTACTTCCCCTCGTCGAGCCCGACCGCCAGCCTGCTCTCCTCGCTGCTTGTGTTCTGGGTGGGGTTCTTCACCCGGCCGGTCGGCGCGATCGTTCTCGGGACCTATGCCGACCGCGCCGGACGCAAACCGGCGATGCTGCTCACCATCGTGCTGATGGCCGTCGGCATGCTGATGCTCGCGGCGACGCCGCGCTTCGCGACGATCGGCTGGGCGGCTCCGGCCATCGTCATCGCCGGCCGGCTCATCCAGGGCTTCGCGCTCGGCGGCGAGGTCGGGCCGACGACGGCTTACCTGCTCGAAGCGGCGCCCGCCTCGCGGCGCGGCCTGTTTGCCAGCTGGCAGCCGGCGAGCCAGGGATTGGCCGCGCTCTTCGCCGGCATCATCGGCCTGCCGCTGGCGGCCGTGCTCGGCGGCGAGTCGATGCAGGCCTGGGGCTGGCGCATCCCCTTCCTGATCGGCGTCGCCATCGTGCCGGTCGGGCTTTTCATCCGCAGCACGCTGCCCGAAACGGCCGGGGTGGACGAGGACGCCGGGGCGCCGCCCTCGCTCGCTCAGGCGCTCCGCCAGCTCGGCGCCGGTCACGGGCGAACGCTGCTGCTCGCCACCACCATGATCATGGCCTCGACGGTCGCGACCTACGTCGGCATCAACATGGCGACCTATGCCAACGTGACGCTCGGCCTGTCGCTGACGATCTCGACCGGGGCGACGCTCGCGCTCGGCGTGGCGTCGGTCGTGTTCAGCCTCGCCGGCGGCTGGCTCGCCGACCGGGTCGGCCGCCGTTACGTGATGCTGGTGCCGCGCGGCCTTCTCGCACTCGTCGCCGTGCCGGCCTTCGCCTGGGTCGTCCATGCGCCGTCGGCGACGAGCGTGCTTGGCGTGACGATCGCCATCTCCGCGCTGGCAGCCTTCGCCGGCGCCGGCTCGATCGTCGGCATTCCCGAGGCTTTGCCGCGCGCCGTGCGCAGCGCCGGCTTGGCGATCTCCTACGCGTTGAGCGTCACGCTGTTTGGCGGCTCGACACAGTGGTTCGTCAACAAGCTCATCATCGTGAGCGGCGACCGCCTCTCGCCGGCGTATTACCTCGCCGTGACGAGTGTCCTCGGCGCCGCCGCCGCATGTTTGATGCCGGAAACCAAAGGTCGCGACCTCGACTGAACGCCGCAACCCGCCCGGATGGGCGGCACGCGGCGTCCGGCATCGTCGCTCCCAAGAGGGTCGCAGTCGGGACCGCTGCGGCCGGGATCGAGACGATCGTCGCTCGCCACGAGGCCCTTGCCCGATCCCGCGATCGTCGCGACCTCATGGACGGACCGGTTCCACGAGCATCGCAACGGAGGACGCCGTGGTGCCGCTGATCTGCACCGCGAACGGCTTGGGTGCGAGATCGAAGCGAATGCTCTTGCGCACGCCGGGGCAGTCGGTGGCGCCGCTGAAGGCGGATGGCCTGACGTAGCGGCCGTCCTGCACCACGTCGATCCAGGCTGCCTGGGAGATCGCGATCTGATAGGCGCCGGCGACCGGCGGCGCGGCGAAGCGGACGAAGCCGGCCATGGATGGGTCCATCTTCGGCTTGTGTTCGGGCGGCTGCGGCAGCTTGGCCTCGGCGAGCGGCGACAGCTTGAGTTCGTAGGCCGTCGCGTTCGTCAGCGCGGATCCGTCCGTGGGAGCGGCCTGCCTGCCAGCGGCCGCCAATTGCGCGGCCTCCTGCTTCAATGACCACTTGAAGGCATCGCAGCCCTTCGGCTCCTCCGCGCGCAGCGCCGTCGTGAGGAGCAGGATCAAAGCGGTCCCGCCCAGGCAGGTCCTATTGACGCGCAACGCCGCAAAGGTCGGGACGCCGCCGCGGCGCGCGGCGGGGCTGGTTGCGTCCACCATCAAGCCGCAGCCTTCAGCGTGGCCATACGGCCTGAGGTGTTCGCTGGCGGACTGGGCGCCGCAGCCGATGCAGGTAAACATGCGCGGGTGGTCCGAAGGTTGGCTGGAACGCCGCTCAGAGCGACACGGTCGTTATATATCACCAGCTATAGCGAAGGCGAGCAGAACGCTGCTTTGCACCTTTCTGCATCGCTCCCCCATGCAAGCCGCCCCTCGACCGAATGCTCAAGCGAGCACGGCGCTTTCTCGGTTGGCGAAGCCGCCGCACGTCCTGACGCGCCCCGCTTTCGGAAAGGTTGACGTCAAGCCAGATTGACACTTCCCGGCGAACTCGCTTAGCCTCTCGGTGCTGCTCCTCACCAGTGCCGGGACACGTTCACCGCCGATGCTGAAGACACTGTCGGCCACAAACGCCACGGCCATCAACGTCGTCGTCGTCGCGATGGACACCCACTTCGCCGGGGCGATCGAGCTGGCACGCGACGAACTGCGGCGCGAACTGCCCGGCCTCGCCCTCAGCCTCCACGCCGCCTCCGAATGGAGTGCCGACGCGCGCGCCCTGGATCGCTGCCGCGCCGCCATCGCGAGCGGCGACATCATCATCTGCGGCATGCTGTTCATGGAGGATCACTTCCTCTCCATCCTGCCCGCCCTGCAGGCCCGCCGCGAGGGCTGCGACGCGATGGTGTGCGCGCTGTCGGCCAAGGAGATCGTGAGGCTGACCCGTCTCGGCCGCTTGAGCATGGATGGCTCGTCGGGCGGCGCGCTGTCCCTTCTGAAGAAGTTGCGCCCCAAAAGCTCGACGCAGGGCGCCTCGCAAGGAAGTTCCCAAGGAAGTTCCCAAGGGGGTTCCCATGGCGGCTCCCGGCAGATGGCGATGCTGCGCCGCCTGCCGCGCATCCTGCGGCTGATTCCCGGCACGGCGCAGGACCTGCGCGCCTACTTCCTGGTGCTGCAATACTGGCTCGGCGGCAGCCGGGAGAACCTCGGCAACCTCGTGCGCCTGCTGGTGCACCGCTATGCCGACGGGCCGCGCCGCAACCTGCGCGAGGCCGTGCAGCCGGCGCCGCCGATCGATTATCCCGACGTCGGCCTCTACCATCCCCGACTGGCCGACCGCTTCGCAACCCGCGCCGACGCCTTGCCGACGGTGGATCGGGCGAGCGGCCCGGACTGCGGAACCGTCGGCGTGCTGGTGATGCGATCCTACCTCCTCGCCGGCAACACCGCGCATTACGATGGCGTGATCGCCAGCCTGGAGCGCCAGGGCCTGCGCGTGGTGCCGGCCTTCGCCAGCGGCCTCGACGCCCGCCCGGCCATCGAGCGCTTCTTCGTCGCCGATGGCCGCCCGACGATCGACGCGCTGCTGTCGCTGACCGGCTTCTCGCTGATCGGCGGTCCGGCCTACAACGATGCCAAGGCGGCCGAGGATGTGCTGGCCAAGCTCGACGTGCCCTACGTCGCCGCCCACCCCGCCGAGTTCCAGACGCTGGAGCAGTGGGGTGCGTCGGAGCGCGGCATGCTGCCGGTCGAGGCGACCATCATGGTGGCCATTCCCGAACTCGACGGCGCCACCGGCCCGACCCTGTTCGGCGGCCGCTCCGACGGTGCCGGCGAAACCTGCACCGGCTGCGCGCGCGGCTGCGTCTTCCCGAGGGACGACCGCCAGCGCGCCATGCAGTCCTGCGCGGAGCGGGCGGACATGCTGGCCGCCCGCGTCGCCAAGCTGGTGGCGCTGCGCCGCTCGACCCGTGCCGGCCGGCGGGTCGGCGTGGTGCTGTTCAACTTCCCGCCCAATGCCGGCAGCGTCGGCTCCGCGGCCTATCTCAGCGTCTTCGAGTCGCTGCGGCAGACGCTGCGCGGCCTGAAGGGCGAGGGCTATACGGTGGAGGTGCCGGCCAGCGTCGACGAGCTGCGGGATCGCATCATCGCCGGCAACGCCGCGCGTTTCGGTGCCAACGCCAACGTCCACGTCCGCATCCCGGCCGACGAGCACGTCCGGCGCGAGCCGCACCTGCGCGAGATCGAGGCGCAATGGGGCCCGGCGCCCGGGCGCCACAACAGCGACGGGCGCAGCCTGTTCATCCTGGGCGAGCGCTTCGGCAACGTCTTCGTGGGCGTGCAGCCGGCCTTCGGCTACGAGGGCGACCCGATGCGGCTGCTCTTCGAGAAAGGTTTCGCCCCGACCCACGCCTTTTGCGCCTTCTACCGTTGGCTGCGCGAAGACTTCGCCGCCGATGCCGTGCTGCACTTCGGCACCCATGGCGCGCTGGAGTTCATGCCCGGCAAGCAGGCCGGCCTGTCCGCCCGCTGCTGGCCGGACCGGCTGATCGGCGACCTGCCGAACTTCTACCTCTATGCCTCCAACAACCCGTCGGAAGGCGCACTCGCCAAGCGGCGCACGGCGGCGACGCTGATCAGCTACATGACGCCGCCGGTGGCCCATTCCGGCCTGTACCGCGGCCTGCTCGACCTCAAGGCCGGCATCGAGCAATGGCGCCTGCTGCCGCCGGAGTCGCACGACCAGCGCGGCGAACGCGGCGCCACCCTTCAGGCGCAGGCCGCCGCCCTCGACCTCGCGCCGAGCGAGCCGGCCTGGGGCGCCGAGGCCGAGGCGGCGATCGCCAAGCTCGCCGCCGACGTGCTCGAACTCGAATACACGCTGATCCCGCACGGGCTTCATGCGGTTGGCAGCGTGCCCTCGCCGGCCGAGCGGGCCGAGCAGCTCATCGCCATCGCCGGCGCTTCGCACGATCTTGACCTGTCGCGCGCCGCAGCCGATGCCATCGTGGCCGGCCAACCCGCCGCCGCCGTGCTCGCCGCCGCAGGGCTCGCGCCCGAGCGGCTCGCCAGCGTGGTCGCGCTGGCCGCCACGGACGTCCTGCTTTCCCGCGATCACGAGATCCCGGCCCTGGTCCGGGCGCTCGATGGCCGCTTCATCCGGCCGGCACCGGGCGGCGACCTGCTGCGCACCCCCGACGTGCTGCCGACCGGGCGCAACCTGCACGGCTTCGATCCCTTCAAGCTGCCCTCGAACTACGCCTGCACCGACGGCGCCCGGCAGGCTGAGCGCCTGCTCAGCCGCCACGCCGCCGACGGGGCAGGCGTTCCGGAAACGGTCGCCGTGGTGCTGTGGGGCACCGATTGTCTGAAGACCGAGGGCGCGCCGATCGCGATGGTGCTGGCGCTGCTGGGGGCCAGGCCGCGCTTCGACGGCTACGGCCGGCTCGCCGGGGCCGCCCTGCTGCCGCTGGCCGAGTTGGGCCGCCCGCGCATCGACGTGGTGGCGACCATGTCCGGCATCTTCCGCGACCTGCTGCCGCTGCAGATCCGGCTTCTGGCGGAAGCGGCGCTGCTGGCTGCGGAGGCCGACGAGCCGGCCGAGCAGAACTTCGTGCGCAAGCACGCCCTCGCCTTCCAGGCGAAGCACGGCGGCGACCTCGCCACCGCGGCGCTGCGGGTCTTCGGCAACGCGGAAGGCGCCTATGGGGCCAACGTCAACCACATGCTGGAAAGCGGCTGCTGGCAGGACGAGGATGAACTGGCCGACGCCTACAAGGCGCGCAAGGGCTTCGCCTACGGCACCAACGGTCGGCCGGTGAAGCAGGCCGCCCTGCTCGACAGCGTGCTGGCAGGGGTCGACGTCGCCTTCCAGAACCTCGACTCGGTCGAACTCGGCGTCACCACCATCGACAACTACTTCGACACGCTGGGCGGCATCAGCCGCGCCGTGCGCCAAGCGCGGGGCGGCACGGCGGCGCCGGTCTACATCGGCGACGCCACCACCGGCAAGGGCCAGATCCGCACCCTGTCCGAGCAGGTCGCGCTGGAAACCCGCACCCGCATCCTCAATCCGAAATGGTACGAGGGCATGCTCAAGCACGGCTACGAGGGCGTGCGCCAGATCGAGAGTCACGTCACCAACACCGTCGGCTGGTCGGCGACGACCGGGGAGGTGGCGCCCTGGGTTTACCAGAAGATCACGGAAACCTACGTGCTCGATCCCGCGATGCGCGACCGGCTCGCCCGTCTCAACCCGACCGCCACAGCCAAGCTCGCCGACCGGCTGATGGAAGCGCAGGCCCGCAACTATTGGACCCCCGACGAGGCCACGCTGCGCGCCCTGCAGCAGGCCGGCGACGAGCTGGAAGACCGGCTGGAGGGCGTGCTGCCGGCAGCATCGTCCCCCGCGCGCGAACTGGCCGAGGTTGCGGCATGAGCCTGCACGCGTCGTCGGCACCTAAAAGACTGTCCGCGCGCGGCACCCTGCCCACCCCGGCGGCGGTGCTGGAGCTGTTCAAGCCGATCACCTGGTTTCCGCCGATGTGGGCCTTCGCCTGCGGGCTCATAGCCTCCGGCCGTCCGCTGGGGCCGCACTGGCCGACCGCGCTCGCCGGCATCCTGCTCGCCGGCCCGTTCGTGTGCGCAACCAGCCAGGCGGTGAACGACTGGTACGACCGCCACGTCGACGCCATCAACGAGCCGCACCGCCCGATCCCGTCGGGGCGCATGCCCGGGCGCTGGGGTCTCTGGCTGGCCTGCGCCTGGACGCTGGTGTCGCTGGCGGTCGCGGCGGCGCTGGGACCGACCGTGTTGGGCGCGGCGGCGGTCGGCCTCGCTCTCGCCTGGGCCTACAGCGCGCCGCCGCTGCGGCTCAAGCGCAACGGCTGGCTCGGCTACGCCGCCTGCGGCCTGTGCTACGAGGGCCTCGCCTGGGTCACGGGGGCGGCGGTGATGCTGGGAGGAGGCCTGCCGCCCCTGCCATCGCTGATCCTCGCCGGTCTTTACAGCGCCGGCGCGCACGGCATCATGACCCTCAACGACTTCAAGGCGATCGCCGGCGACCGGCAGACCGGCATCCGCTCGCTGCCGGTGATCTACGGGCCGCCGCGAGCCGCGCTGGTCGCCTGCGCGATGATGCTCGCACCGCAGTTCGGCGTCATCGGCCTGCTCGGGCATTGGGGTCATCCGGTCGCGGCGCTCGCCGTCGCCCTGCTCGTCGTCGGCCAGGGTTGCTTGATGGCCCGCTTCCTCCGCGCGCCGGTGGCCAGGGCGCTCTGGTATTCGGGGATCGGCGTTCCTTTGTTCGTCGCCGGAATGATGGTGAGCGCCTTCGCCGTGCGCGCCTTGGCCGTGCGCGCCTTGATCTGACCATTGGAGCTTCAGCGATGAGCGCGACGGAACCGGTCGATGTTGTGGTGGTCGGCGGCGGGCCAGCCGGGGCGACGGTCGCCACCGATCTGGCGAAGGCCGGGCGCTCGGTGGTGCTGCTCGACCGGGCCGGGCGCATCAAGCCGTGCGGCGGCGCCATTCCGCCCCGCCTCGTGCGCGACTTCGCCATCCCCGACGAGTTGCTGTGCGCCCGCATCTCCTCCGCGCGCATGGTGTCGCCCAAGGGCGCAACCGTTGACATGCCGATCGCCGAGGGAGCGAACAAGGGCGGCTATGTCGGCATCGTCGACCGCGAAGCCTTCGACGAATGGCTGCGCGATCGCGCCGCGGCGGCCGGTGCCCGGCGCATTGCCGGCACCTTCACCGAGATCACGCGCGACGCCGACGGGACGGCGGTGGTGCATGCCAAGACTGAGGAGGGCATGGTCAGCCTGCGCGCCCGCACGGTTGTCGGTGCGGATGGCGCCAACTCCGCGGTCGGGCGGCAGGCCGTGCCGGGCTTCAAGACGGCCAAGTTCGTCTTCGCCTATCACGAGATCGTGGAAGCGCCGGCCACCACGAGCGCCGGGGCGGCCGACAGCTACGCGCCGACGCGCTGCGACATCTACTACGACGGCACGCTGTCGCCGGACTTCTATTCCTGGATCTTCCCGCACGGCACGTCGATGAGCATCGGCACCGGCAGCGCCCGCAAGGGCTTCTCCCTGCGCAACGCCATCACCGAGCTGCGCGCGCGCACCGGCCTGACCGAGCTGAAGACGCTGCGCCGCGAGGGCGCGCCGATCCCGCTGAAGCCGCTGAAGCGCTGGGACAACGGGCGCGACGTGATCCTGGTCGGCGATGCCGCCGGCGTGGTGGCGCCGGCGTCTGGCGAAGGCATCTACTACGCCATGGCCTCGGCCCGCTTCGCCGCCGATGCGGTGGAAACCGTGCTCGCCACCGGCGATGCCCGCGCCCTGCGCACCGCCCGCAAGCGCTTCACCAAGGCCCACGGCACGGTCTTCTTCGTGCTCGGGATCATGCAGTACTTCTGGTACTCCAGCGACAAGCGCCGGGAGAAGTTCGTGGCGATCTGCCGGGACAAGGACGTCCAGGAGCTGACCTGGCAGTCCTACATGAACAAGGAGCTGGTGCGCCGCAAGCCGGTCGCCCACGTCCGCATCTTCTTCAAGGATCTCGGCCAGCTCGTGGGTATCGGCGCGCACTGAAGGCGCTAGAGCATCGGACCGACTATTGGATCCGGTCCGATGCTCTCACCCTTTGTGACGCATCGGATCATCCGGAAACCGCTGCGCACTTTTCGGTCCGATGCTCTAA
>CAXTMA010000164.1:0-9421 GCA_964245015.1 uncultured Beijerinckiaceae bacterium
GCCGCCACGCACAAGACCGGCCTCGTCCACGACTGGCTGGTCAAGCGCCCGCGCTCTTCAAAAGCACGGACGAGCTTGAAGGCGCGATCTGGCAGACCGACTTCGGCCTGTCCTATGCCGGCTTGGCCGTGCTCCGGGCGCTGTATTACGGGACCATGGGCGGCCTGAAGATCCCTGCCGACAGGCTGGCCGCCAAGCTCAGCCCCCGCACCGCGCTTGCCTCGGCGACATTTGTCGCAGCCGGCGGCTATCTGGTGATGGCCATGCCGCTGGGGTTTCCGGGACTGTGCGCCGGATTGATCGTCGCGGGTGTGGGATCGAGCGTGCAGCACCCGCGTGCGTCGCTTCTGGTCACGACCAGCTATGGGTAGAGCGCGCGAGGTCCTCTCGGCATCTATAATTTCGCCGGTGATCTGGGCAAGGCGACGTTTCCCGCAGGCGTCGCGCTGCTCCTGCCCTTCGTCGCGTGGCGGCCCGTCGTCGCCCTGATGGCCTCCATCGGGCTGATCGTCGCCTTCGCCCTACTGAGTCTCGTGCCGCGGCAGGTCGATAACGTACCGACCGCGACGGAGGCGGGTGCGGGCGAAAAGAGCGGTCGCGGCTTCAAGCTGCTTCTCGCGATCGGCGCATTCAATACGGCGACACGCATGGGCTATCTTCTGTTCCTGCCGTTCCTGTTCCACGCCAAGGGCGGCAGCGAAGCGACCGTCGGCGTCGGCCTCGCCTTGCTTTTCGCGGGGGATGCCTTGGGCAAGGCGTGCTGCGGCCGGCTCGGTCAGCGTCTCGGCGTCACCTGGAGCGTGATCGTCACGGAAGCGGCGACAGTCCTGTTGATCGCGGCGACGCTGCTGCTTCCGCTGGAGCCGATGCTCGTCCTGCTGCCGCTCCTCGGCATCGTTCTCAACGGCACCTCCTCGGTTCTGTATGGGACCGTGCCTGACATGGCCCGCGAAGGCGAGGTCGGGCGGGCCTTCGCGCTACTCTACACCGCCGTCATCGGCGCCGGGGGTCTGGCACCGATCGCCTACGCCGTGATCGCGGATCATTCGAGCCGAACGTCGGGCGTGGTTGCCGCCGTCCTCACTGCGGCAGCCATCATCCCCATGGTGATCGCCATGCGACCGTTCCTGCGGGAAGAACGAGCCCGTTAACCCCCAACGACGATACGCCGGAGCCTCGCGTCAAGGTCGCCCGGCGACGATCCGCACGCTTCCACGCCGGCCGCTTATTCCCACTCGATCGTCCCCGGCGGCTTCGACGTCACGTCGTAGACGACGCGGTTGATGCCCTTCACTTCGTTGATGATGCGCGTCGCCGCCCGGCCGAGGACGCCCATGTCGAAGGGGAAGAAATCCGCCGTCATGCCGTCCACCGAGGTCACGGCGCGCAGTGCGCAGACGAAGTCGTAGGTGCGCCCGTCGCCCATCACGCCGACGCTCTGCACCGGCAGCAGCACGGCGAAGGCCTGCCAGATCGTGTCGTAGAGCCCGGCGCGGCGGATCTCGTCGAGGTAGATCGCGTCCGCCTTGCGCAGGATCGCGAGCTTTTCCGGCGTGATCGCGCCGGGGCAGCGTATGGCGAGGCCGGGACCGGGGAAGGGGTGACGCTTGGTGAAGCCGTCGGGCAGGCCGAGTTCGCGGCCGAGCGCGCGCACCTCGTCCTTGAACAGCTCGCGCAGGGGCTCGACGAGCTTCAGGTTCATGCGCTCTGGCAGACCGCCGACGTTGTGGTGCGACTTGATCGTCACCGATGGGCCGCCGGAGAACGACACGCTCTCGATCACGTCGGGGTAGAGCGTACCCTGCGCCAGGAAGGCGGGCGCGCCGCCGCCGTCCGCGGCGATCGCCTTGGCTTCGCGCTCGAAGGCGGCGATGAACAGCCGCCCGATGATCTTGCGCTTCTGCTCGGGGTCGCGGATGCCGTGCAGCGAGGCCAGGAACAGGTCGGCCGCCTCGACGTGGCGCAGCGGGATTTGGAAATGCTCGCGGAACAGCGACACGATCTGCTCGCTCTCGCCCTCGCGCATCAGGCCGTGGTCGACGTAGACGCAGATCAACCGGTCGCCGATCGCCTCGTGGATCAGCACCGCCGCCACCGCCGAATCTACCCCGCCCGACAGGCCGCAGATCACCCGGCCGGCGCCGACCTGGGCGCGGATGGCGGCGACCGCCTCGGCGCGGAACGCCCTCATCGTCCAATCGCGGCGACAGGCGGCGATCTTGTGCAGGAAGTTGCGGATCAGCGCCGGCCCGTCGGGCGTATGGTGCACCTCGGGATGGAACTGCAGACCGTAGAAGCGCCGCGCTTCGTCGGCGATCACGCAGTCGGGCGCGTTGGGCGAGCTGGCGATCCGCTTGAAGCCTGGCGGCAGGCTTGTCACGCGGTCGCCATGGCTCATCCAAACGTGACGCGCGCCGCTGGCCCAGATGCCGTCGAGCAGCGGCGAGGCGGCGACCGCCTCGACATCCGCGCGCCCGAACTCGGCGTAATGGCCGGATTCGACGGCGCCACCGAGCTGCACGGCCATCAGTTGCTCGCCGTAGCAGATGCCGAGCACGGGTATGCCGGCCTCGAAGACCGTCTGCGGCGCGCGCGGACTATCCTCCTCGTTAACCGAGGCCGGGCCGCCCGACAGGATGACCGCCTTGGGTTTGAGAACGGCGAAGGCCGCCTCGGCCGCCTGGAACGGGGCGATCTCGCAGTACACGCCGGCCTCGCGCACGCGGCGGGCGATGAGCTGCGTCACCTGCGAGCCGAAATCGATGATGAGCACCTTGTCGTGGTGCTGGAGGACCTCCGCGTGGAGCGTATCGGCGCCGGTCATCGTGAGTTCCAATCGTGGTTTCCATGGGTCGGCCCAGGCATTATCTGCTGTCTGGGCTCGGGTGCGGGCTTGAATGCAGGTGTTAACGCAAGTCGCCATGCGATGGAGCGATTTCGAGCAATCGGTTTGATCGCGGGGCAAGACGACGCCGCTAAGGTCGCTTCAACAAGGGGCCGGCCATGACATCATTCCTCACGATCCGAGCCGGCGGAACCGGACCGGCGCGACGCGTCGAGTTCTCCGGCTTCGCCGGCTTGTTCGCCGACGAGGAGCCGTTGCGCACCGGGTGTGATCTCCCTGATCCGCCGCGTCGCGCGCCGAGTCTCGTGACAGCCATCCTCGCATATGGTGCCGGCTCTCTGTTCGCCCGCCCGCTCGGCTGGCCGGCGGTCCCGCATCCAGCGCGTCGGCGCCCGACGGTACCCGTGCTGGACATCGCTCACGATCTTTTGACGAGGCTCGCCACGAAGAAGCCGTCGGTGCCCGTGCGCAGGGGCGTGAAGCGAAAGCCGTTGCCGGTGGCGAAGGCGGCGAGCGCCGGCAGGGCGGCAGCGACAGCTTCAGGTGCTTCCACCGCGAAGTCGGGGTGGCCGGTCAGGAAATGGGCGACCCGCGCCTCGTTCTCCTCCGCGAGCACCGAGCAGGTCGCGTAGACGAGGCGCCCGCCGGGCTTGAGATGGGTCGCGCCTTGCGCCAGCACCTCGTCCTGCTCGCGCACCCTCTGCTCCAGCGCGCCGGGGCGCACCCGCCACTTGGCGTCGGGGTTGCGCCGCCACGTCCCGGTTCCCGTGCAGGGCGCATCCACGAAGACGAGGTCGCAGCGCGAAACGAGGTCGCCGATCGCCGGCACGCCGCGGCGCGGGGCCCGGATCTGCACGTTGCGCGCGCCCGATTTGTCGAGCCGGGGATAAAGGCCGGCGAGCCGGCGCCCGTCGCTGTCGCTGGCATACACCTGCCCCTTGTTCGCCATCGCCGCCGCCAGCGCCAAGGTCTTGCCACCGCCGCCGGCGCAAAGGTCGAGAACCTGCGTGCCCGGCGCCGGCCGGGCGAGCAGCACCGCCAGCTGCGATCCCTCGTCCTGCACCTCGACCCATCCCTTGAGCAGGGCCGGCTCGCCGGCCATCGCCGGACCGCGTCCATCCTGCCCGAGCGGCAGCCGCAGGCCGGAGGGCGAATAGGCTGCCGGCCGGGGTGACAGATGGGCGAGGGCCGCCATCGCCTTGGCGGGCGTGGTCTTGAGCGTGTTGACACGGAGGTCGAAGGGCGCGCGCTCGGCCATCGCCTCCGCTTCGGCGATGAGATTCTCGCCGAAGGTCAGGGCCAGCGCCGGCTCGAGCCAAGCGGGAAAGTCACCGCGCACGTGGAGCGGGGCGCCATCCAACGACGAGGCGGCAAGGGCGGCGTATTCCGCCTCGCTCGGGGGCGCCGGCGCGTGGGCGTCGCCGTGGCAGATCGCCGCCACCGCCGCCGCGTCGAGGCCGCGGGCTTGGCCGAGCGATCCCAGCACGATCGCGCGCGGCGAGTCCGACCCCAGGATCCAGGCGGAGGAGGCGCGGCGGCGCAACGCGTCGTAGACGTGCGAGGCCACGGCCGCGCGATCCTTGGAGCCGGCGAAGCGGTGCGCCAACCCCCAGTCCTTCAACGCGTCGGCGGCCGGCCGACGGCGCGCCTCGATGTCGGCGAACACTTCGATCGCGGCAGCGAGCCGGCCACCGGGCGTCATCCGATCACCGTGCCGAAGAAAACGCCGGCAAAGATCAGCAGCCAGAGCAGAGCGGTGGCCGCCGCCGATGCGATGAACAAGGGGCTGCGCAGCCGGAGATCGTTGCTGGTGACGTGAACGCCGGCGTGGGCGACGCGCATCGCCAGGAACAGCCACTCCACGGCGACGAACAGCCGGCCGGCCTGATGCAGGACGAGGGCGAAGATGACCGCGAACAGGAACAGCATCGGCATCTCGAACTGGTTGGCGTAGCTGTTGCGGGCCTGCCGCGCCGCTGGTGGATAGGCGGTCGTGCTCAAAGCCGTGTCCTGCGGGCGCAGTCCGGCGCGCAGAGCCAACATCCGGCGCGCCGCCATCAGCCCGAGAAGCGCGAACGTCAGCAGAACTTGGAGCAGGACGGGCAGGAGAACGGACTGGATCGACATGGGGACCGGGGATTGGCGACAGGTCGAATGGGTGCCGCGAGGCGAAGCCGAGCAAAACGTCATTGGGCCGCTAGAGCATCGGACCGAAAAGTGCGCAGCGGTTCTCGGACAAATCCGATATAAAACAACAGGTTAGAGCATCGAACCGGATTCGTTTCAAGGTTCGATGCTCCAGAAGGCGCTCAGGGGATCGGCCGTTCCTCGATCACGAAGCGATGCCCGTCGGGATCCAGCACGGCGATCGCGCGCGCACCATCCTCAAGCGTCACCACGCCGGGCGAAATGAAGATCGCGCCGCGTGTCGTCAGTGCCTCGATGATCGGGCTGAGATCGGCCGCTTCCAGCACGAAAAGCGTCGCCGCTATGTCGTCGGCTCGGGCATGGCCGTCGATCGGCCGGCGCGCGCCGACGTGGTAGCCCAGCAGTTCGACGTGGGGCGGGGCCATCGCCGGCGCCATGCCGGTCACGGTCACGCGGGCGTTCTCCACCGCATCCATCGTCGCCTGCGCCGGGCCGACGTTTTCCGATTGCATGCTTTGCGTCAGGCCGAAGCAGGAACCGAGAAAGGCGACGCTCGCGGCCGAATCGGCGACGGAGATGGCGGAATGGTCGATGCCGAGGAAAAGCCTGCCGTCCGTCGCGCGCCATGCCTCGGGTGCCTCGCCTGCGGGAAAGGCGAGTAGTTCCAGGGGATGTCCGTCGTCGTCGCGGAACTTGAAGGCTTGCACGCCGCCCGACGCGGGCGGAAGCGTGATCGGCCCGCCGGTCGTGATCGGCGTGAAGCGGCCCGTCGCCTGCAGGCGCCGGTAGGCCGCCGCCATGTCGGACACGATGATCGCGAAATGCTGGAACCAGAGGTCGTTGCTGGTGCTGCCGGTTGGGTAAGCACGGCCGGCCGGCTCGAAGGCGGTGAGCATGATCTCCTGCGCGCCGAGCCGCAACACCGTTTGCCGCGAAGAAGAGTCGGGCAGGCCCATCAGGCGGCCGAAAGCCTCGCCGCTCGCAGGGCTGGGAGCGGCAACGGCATCGAACGCCTCCACGAAGAAACGCTCGGCGGCGGCGAGGTCGGAGACGACGAGCCCGAAGCGCGCCACGCGGGTCGTTCGGGGCACGGCGGGAGTTGGATCGGCGAAGGACAGGGGTTGGGCGCTCCATGGAAGGCGAAGGTGGCTGACTACTTGTAGGCCGGCGCCACCGAGTCATAGGCTGGCGTCGAGGAGAAGGGGCGCGTCGTCGCGTAGTGCACCGAAGCGAGCGGCGCCCCCAGCACCACGAAGCCGAGGCCGCCGGCAAGGCCAAGGTTCTTCAGGAAATCCCAGAAGTGCGTCCGGCCCTTGCTGTCGCCGGAGGCGAAGAAGTCGCCGCAGGCCCAGAACTGGTGGTACAGAACCGCCGTCACCACGCAGTAGAAGATCAGCAGCGCCGCCGCCGCCCGATCGAACAAGCCGAGCAGGATCAGCGCCGACGTGCCGGTCTCGACCAGCATGGCCAACACCAGCAGCACCGGTCCGCCTGGCAGGACGCCGCTGTTGGCCTGCTTCAACGCGCCCCGCCAGTTGAAGATCTTGTCCAGCGTGCTGAACGGAAAAATGACGACGAGGCAAAGTCGTATGATGAAAGGTGCGACGAAACTCACTCGCGAGGCCTTCCGCGTTCGATGGTAGGTTGATTGGCCGGCCCAGGCGGAAGGGATCCGGATGCGAGGCGAACGCGCGGACCGCAGGGAAAGCTCACGCCTCGCGCGTTTTAATCTTGAGGCCGCGACGGCGAAGCCGCACCGGTCCCGCAGCCCTTGTTTGCAAGACGTTGGATGCATCCCCGTGTCAGCTGATCATTACGACGTCATCATCGTCGGCACCGGACCCGGCGGCGCCACGCTGGCCAGCCGGCTGGCGCCGACGGGCAAGCGCATCCTGATCCTGGAGCGCGGCGATTATCTCAAGCGCGAGCAGGCGAACTGGGACACGGCCGCCGTCTTCAACCAGAACCGCTACATGGCCAAGGAAAGCTGGCGCGACGGCGCCGGCAAGCCCTTCACGCCGATGCACCATTACAACGTCGGCGGCAACTCGAAGGTCTACGGCGCCGCCCTTGTGCGGATGCGCCGCGAAGACTTCGGCGAACTGCCGCACGCCGAGGGCGTGTCGCCGGCCTGGCCGCTCCCTTACGAAGCGTTCGACCGCTACTACCTCGAAGCCGAGCGGCTGTACTACGTCCACGGCCGGCGCGGGGAGGATCCCGGCGAGCCCAACGCCATCGATCCCTTCCCCTACGCCGCCGTGGAGCACGAGCCGCGCATCGCCGAACTCCATCGGCAGCTCGCCGCGCAAGGGCTCAAGCCGTTCCACCTGCCGCTCGGCATCCTGCTCGACCAGAAGCCGGGGTCCTACGAGGCGGAGCCGCACAGCGACTGCATCCGCTGCGCGGCGTTCGACGGCTTTCCCTGCCTCACCAACGGCAAGGCGGATTCGCAGATCGCCTGCATCGATCCGACCCTGAGGCTGCATCGCAACGTCACCCTGCTGACATCGGCCTACGTGTCCAAGCTCGAAACCGACGGCGCGGGACACACGATCCGCTCGGTCCACGTCACCCGCGGGGGCCGGGACGAGCGGTACAGCGCGGACGTCGTGGTGGTCGCCTGCGGCTCGCTGAACTCGGCGCTGCTGCTGCTGCGCTCGGCTTGCGGCGCGCATCCGCGAGGGCTCGCCAACGGATCGGACCAGGTCGGCCGCAACTACATGCGGCACAACCAGTCGGTGCTGCTCGCCCTGTCGCGCGAGCGCAACGTTACGGTGTTCCAGAAGACGCTGGCGCTGGCCGACTTCTACTTCGGCACCCCCGAATGGCCGCATCCGATGGGCTTCGTGCAGATGTGCGGCAAGCTTCACGGCACCCATCTGCGCGGCGAGGTGCTGCCGTGGTGGCTGGAATTCCTCACCAACATGCCCTTCGAGGCGCTGGCCGAGCATGCCCTCGACTTCTGGCTCTCCAGCGAGGATCTGCCCGATCCCGACAACCGGGTCACGCTCGCCAGGGACGGGCAGGTGACGCTGGCTCTGACCCCCAACAACAACGAGGCCCACGTTCGCCTGCGCGCCGCCTTCGAGGCCAAGATGCGGGCGACCAACGTCCACGGGGTCTTCGGCAAATCGGTGTTCGTGCACAAGACGATCCCGGTCGCCGGCGTGTCGCATCAGGCGGGCACCTGCCGCTTCGGCACCGATCCGAGGTCGTCCGTGCTCGACGTGAACTGCCGTGCGCACGAGGTTGACAACCTTTACGTCACCGACGGCAGCTTCTTCCCCTCGATCGGCGCGGTGAACCCGACGCTGACCATCATCGCCAATTCGCTGCGCGTCGCCGACCATCTCAAGACGCGGCTGGGAGCCTCCGTCGCCCCCAGCCGGGCGGTGGTGCCGGCTGATGCGCTGGCCGCGAAAGCCTGACGGCCGGGCGGCGGTTGAACCGCCCTGATCCTCAACCCCCTTGGGCAAAGCCGGGGTAGAGGGTCATGCCGCCGTCCACGAAGAGCGTGGTGCCGGTGACGTAGTCGGCATGATCGGAGGCGAGCCATGCCGCCGCCTGGGCGATATCATCGGGCTCGCCGATGCGCTTGTAAGGCACAAGCGTCATCAACGACGAGTAAGCCTCCGGAGTGTTCCAGGCGGAGGTGTTGATGGGTGTGCGGATGGCGCCGGGCGCGATGGCGTTGACGCGGATCCGATGCGGCGCCAGTTCCTGCGCCATCGATTCCATCAGCAGCTTGATGCCGCCTTTCGAGGACGCGTAGTTGACATGCCCAGCCCAGGGGATCGCCTGGTGCACCGAACTCATGCAGATCATCTTGCCGGCGGCCACCGACACGTCCTCGATCACGCCGCGCCGCATGAACTCGCGCGCCGCCGCCCGCTGGCACAGGAACTGCCCCGTCAAGTTGATGCCGATCACCGTGTTCCACTGGTCCAGCGTCATGTCGAGAAAGGCCGCATCCTTCTGCAGGCCGGCATTGCTGACGGAGACGTGGATGGTTCCAAAGGCAGCGATCACCTTCGCGAACATCGCCTCGACCTCGTCCTCCTTGCTGACGTCGGCCTTCACCACCATCGCGCGGCGCCCGAAGCCCTCGATCTTATGGGCGACCTCCTCGGCCGTCTCGGGATGGGTGACGTAGTTCACCGCGACATCGCTGCCGGCGCGGGCGAGCCCGATCGCGACCGCCTCGCCGATCCCCGAATTGGCACCGGTCACGATGGCCGGCTGGCCAAGCAGCATCGCGGGATAGCCGACCTTCGGCATGGGTTCGGTGCCCGGCGGAGATGGCGAGTCGGGCTTGCGTTGGTGATCGGTCATGGGTCGGCTCCTGCGGCACGCTAACGGGCCGGATCTCCATCCGTTGCACGGGCCGGCGCAGGCGCCGGCCTGTCGCGATGTTCGTCCGCCGCGAAG
>CAXTMA010000165.1:0-9357 GCA_964245015.1 uncultured Beijerinckiaceae bacterium
GGCGCCGTCAGATCGACCAGTCGCTGAGATCGGCGGGAGCGACGAGGCGCTCGGCAAGCACGTCGACGACCCGCTCGGCCTCGCCGTCGACGGAGGCGTCCGCGGCGACGGCGATCTCGTGGAGCGCTTCGCCGGCCAGCACGGGGCGCATCGCCTCGGGCTCGTCCCGCTCGACCGCGCAGACCGCGACGAGCCCCGCGTCGCGCAGCACCCGCGCCAGTTCGGCCATGCGCCGCACCGCCTCGGCGCGTTCGGCCGGATCACGGTCGCCGAGACCGCGGTTGAGGCCGCCAGCGAGGTCGGCCTCGCGCAGCAAAGCGGTGTGCAGTCCGCGCCCGTGCAGCCGCGCGTCGACGGCCGGCGCCACGGCCTCGGCCGCAGGACCGGTGAGCCAAACCACGCCGGCGCGCTGGTTCTTCATCGATGCCCGCTCGGCCGGCCCCGGTGGCACGGCGGAGCCGCGCCTCTCGCCAAGCCTCGCACCGGCGAGCACCGTGCCGGTCGCGACCGTGCGGTTCGTGTCGCGGTCGATCAGGATAAAGGCGCCGGTGACCGGGTTGGCCGCGTAGGGATCGAAGGCCAGCGGCGCCGCAGCCCGGATCGTGACGCGGCCGACCTCGTTGAGGCTCAGCGTTGCCGCCGGCTCCGGTGCGTAGCGGTCGATGTCGAGGCGATGCGCCAGCGCCGACACGCTCGCCGGGACGGTGCGGGTCGCGAGCTTCAAAAGGTAGGATTGACGCAGACGCAGCGGCTCCTCGTCCATCCAGACCAGGGTCGCATCGAAGCCGTCGGCGACGGAAGGGCGCGCCGTCGGTGATGCCAGCACGTCGCCGCGCGCCGCGTCGATCTCCTGCGTCAGCACCAGGGTCACGGCGTCGCCGGCGACGGCCTGCGTCGCCTCGGCGCCCGCGACGAGAATGCGCCGGACGCTGGTGCCGCGACCGCTGCCCGCCACCACGATCGCATCGCCCACCGCGATGCGCCCGCTCGCCAGCGTGCCGGCGAGGCCGCGGAAGTCGAGGTCGGGGCGGTTGATCCACTGCACCGGCAGGCGGAAGTCGCCGCCCGCCCGCTCGTCAGAGACGTCGATGCCTTCGAGATGGTCGAGCAGCGCCGGCCCGTCGTACCACGGCATGTTCGGGCTCACCGTTGAAAGATTGTCGCCGTGGCGCGCCGACAGCGGGATTGCCGTGACGTCGGTGAAATCGAGGGGCACGGCGAAGCGGCGGAACGCGGCCGTGATCGCGGCGAACACCGCCTCGTCGTAGCCGACGAGGTCGATCTTGTTCACGGCGAGCACGACGTGGCGGATGCCGAGCAGGGAGGCGATCGCGGCGTGGCGCTTTGTTTGCGCCAGCAGGCCCTTGCGCGCATCGACGAGCAGGATGGCCAGCTCGGAGTTCGACGCGCCCGTCACCATGTTGCGGGTGTACTGCTCGTGGCCCGGCGTATCTGCGATGATGAAGGAGCGGCGCTTGGTGCGGACATAGCGGTAGGCGACGTCGATGGTGATGCCCTGCTGGCGCTCCGCCTCCAGCCCGTCGACGAGCAGGGCGAAATCCAGCGCTTCGCCGGTGGTGCCGTGGAGGACGGTGTCGCGGCGCAACGCCGCCAGCACGTCGTCGGGCACGAGATCCTGCTCGAAGAGGAGCCTGCCGATCAACGTCGACTTGCCGTCGTCGACCGAGCCGCAGGTGAGGAAGCGCAGCGTCGGCTTGTCTTCCATTCGCTCCTGGCGAGCCGCACCGGCCGGCGCGTCGATCTCGAAACCGCCGGACATGCTAGAAATACCCCTCGCGCTTCTTGCGCTCCATCGAGCCTGTCTCGTCCTGGTCGATCAGCCGGCCCTCGCGCTCGCTCACCGTCGAGGCGCGCATTTCGGCGATCACGGCGTCGAGGTTCGAGGCTTGCGAGCGAACGGCGCCGCTCAGAGGGTAGCAGCCCAGCGTGCGGAAGCGCACGCTTTCCATCCCAGGCACTTCGCCCGGCTGCAGCGGCAGGCGGTGGTCGTCGACCATGATGAGGGAGCCCGAGCGCTCGACCACCGGCCGCGGCTTGGCGAAGTAGAGCGGCACCACGTCGATGCCCTCGCCGGCGATGTAGTCCCACACGTCGAACTCGGTCCAGTTCGACAGCGGGAACACCCGCATCGACTCACCCCGGCGCAGCCGCGTGTTGTAAAGGCTCCAAAGCTCCGGGCGCTGGTCGCGCGGCTCCCAGCCGTGGCTCGCGGTGCGGTGCGAGAAGACCCTTTCCTTGGCGCGGCTCTTCTCCTCGTCCCGCCGCGCCCCGCCGAAGGCCGCGTCGTAGCCGCCCTCGTCGAGAGCCTGACGCAACGCCTCCGTCTTCATCACGCGGGTGTGCACGGCCGATCCCGAAGCGAGCGGCGAGATGCCGCGCGCCACCCCCTCTCGATTGATGTGCACGATGAGACGCATCCCGGTGCGCGCCGGTACGGCATCGCGAAAGGCGATCATCTCGCGAAACTTCCAGGTGGTATCGACGTGCAGCAGGGGAAACGGCGGCACGGCCGGGTGGAAGGCCTTGAGCGCGAGATGCAGCATCACGCTGGAGTCCTTGCCGATGGAGTAGAGCATCACCGGGCGCTCGAACTCGGCCACCACTTCGCGCAGGATGAAGATGGCTTCCGCCTCCAGCCGGCGCAGGTGAGGCGTCAAGGGGCGTGTCACGTTTGTCGCTGTCATCGCGCCGAGATGTAGTCCGCCCGGCTGCGGTGCGGAAGGGCGGGTCGGCGCAG
Source organism: uncultured Beijerinckiaceae bacterium (assembly GCA_964245015.1). GTDB lineage: Bacteria > Pseudomonadota > Alphaproteobacteria > Rhizobiales > Beijerinckiaceae > RH-AL1. The sequence continues at coordinate 2,759 of CAXTMA010000165.1, forward strand.
ACCCGTCATGCGGCGAGGCGCAGTCCGACCACGGCGAGCGTCGCCGCCAGCACGGGGCGCAACACCGCCTCCGGCACGCGGGAGGCGAGCAGGCTCGTGGCCGCGATCCCCGGCAGCGAACCGACGAGCAGGGAGCCGAGAAGGGCGAAGTCGACCGAGCCGTACAGCCAGTGCCCGGCGCCGGCGACCAGCGTCAGCGGAACGGCGTGGCCGATGTCGGAGCCGACTATGCGCACCGTTGGCAGTCGCGGGTACAGCACGAGCAGCACGGTGACGCCGATCGCGCCGGCGCCGACCGAGGAGATCGCGACGAGCACGCCGAGGAGGGCGCCGAGAGCCGCCGTCAGCAGCACTCTCGTCCGATCGTCGAGCGCCTCGAGGCGCGGCGCAACGCCTGCGACGATCACGCCGCGAAAGACGATGCCGATGGCCGTGAGCATCAGGGCGACGCCGAGCGCGGTGGTGATGACATGGCCGTGCGAGGCCGTGCCGTGACGGCCGACGAGAACGATCGTCAGAGCGGTGGCCGGCACGGAGCCCAGTGCCAGCCGACGCACGATGCGCCAGTCCACGGTGCCGCGGCTGGCGTGCAGCGTCATGCCCGTCAGCTTGGTCAGGCAGGCGAACAGGAGGTCGGTGCCGACGGCGGTCGCCGGGTTGACGCCGAACAGCAGAACCAGCAGCGGCGTCATCAGCGAGCCGCCACCCACGCCGGTCAGCCCGACGAGCGCGCCGACGAGCAGGCCGGAGAGGGCGAAGGGCCATTGTATGGAATGCAGCAGAGTCGACATGACGCTTTCGTGTCGCCCCTATCTACGGGCAAGCTGGATGTGAACGGCGACGCTACTGGGCCGACGCTACTGGAAAGGGTAATAGCGCAGCGACGTCTCGATGATGCTCTCGTTCGCCTTGGCCGAGACGAGCGGGGCCGCGGCCGTTCCGATGCCGTTCGCATTCGTCGTGGCGGCGAAGAGGCTCCGCTGCGTGAAGGAATACTGCACACCGGCGCGCAACTCGCCGTAGCTGCCGCGGTAGAGCTTGTCCCAGACGCCGCCGGTGACCTGGAAGATGCGATGCGTCGCGCCCTGGCAGGTGCCGCCCTCGACGTTGCAGCCGTAGTTGTTGACGCCGCCGGGGGCGCCGTAGCCGACGAGCCCGCCGGCGCCGTTGCTTGAGAAGTTGCGGTTGACCTGCTCGAAGCCGGCAAAAGCATAGACGTCGATGGCAGGCGTGAGATGGACGATGCTGCCGACGAGGGCGGCGGCGCCGCCGAGCGGCTTGACCGCGCCGTTGCCGTCCACCGTGGCATCGGGCAGCTGCGAGGAACTGTAACGGCCGATGCCGCGACCGATGATCCCGCTGGCCTGGAAATCCACCTTGCGCGGAATGAGCGGCACGATGATGCCCGCGCCGAACCCGTAGCCGCTGCTGTTGTGGTTCGAGGAGGCGACGTAGCCGCCCGGCGCGGCATAGGTCGAGGTCGCCGCCACGCCGCCATAGTTCACGTTGTCGAGGAAGTCGCGGTACAACCCAAACGCTTCCAGGTGGATGTCGCGGACGCCGGTGATCGCCTCGTAGGCGACCTTGCCGATCACGTCGGGCACCTTGTTGAGCGAGAACTGCGTCTGGTCGCCCTGCTGTCCGAAGTTGCCGCCCGTGCCGACGGTCAGGCAGTTGCCGCCGGCGATGCCCAGCCCCGGTGTCGCGCCGATCCCGGTCGCCGTCGTCGCGGCCGTCGAGTTGTTGCTGACGACGTTGCCGCAGAGGCCGTTGTTGACGCCTTCGGTCGCGGACGCTTCGGCCTCGAGCGACAGCCAGAGCTTCTTGTCGAAGTCTTTCGTGATCCGGATCTGTGGTGCCCTGGTATACTGGAAACCGGGAACGTATCCGGAGTCGATCGAGGGCGGCGTCACCTCGTTGCGCGGCGTGATGCCTTTGCTGTTCAGCGTCGCCAGCGACCAATTCTGCCCCGCGAGCAGGTGGAAGCCATAGTCATAGAAGTCGGCGGTCGAGTAGAGATTGCGGACACGCGGAACGTAGGAAAAGCTCTGGTTGTTGTTTGATTGCGTGCCGGCACCCTGAAGGTCGAACTCGGCATAGCCGGCGACGATGGTCGACGACGAAACCGGCGCTTCGGCCAGAAGAGCGAAACGGGTTGCCCGCGCGGACAGCTTCTGCTCGTTGAGGTGGGCAAGGCCGTTGTTGTTTGTCGGGATGTTGTTCCACGATGAGCTGATGTCGGACTGGAGCGTCCGCGTCCGGAAGATGCTGTCGGCTGTCAGGAACCCGCCGGGCGTCAGAACGAGGGAGCCGTACTGCAACTGCTTGATGGCGTTGACGGACGCCGGCTGCGAGCCTTCCGGAATGCCGGGAAGCCGAGCTGGTGGCGCCGCGCTGGCGTTCGCCAGGATGGGAGGTGCGACGACCGACTTGCTTCTCGCCCCGCGCCGCCCGGAAGGCGTTCGGAGTTCGTCGATGGCTTTGCTCATCTGCCGGTTCTCGGCGATGATCCTCTGGTTTTCCGCCTTCAGCGCCGCGATCTCATGCGCGATCTCCGCAAGCGACGGCTCGGCTCGTGCGGCTGGCGTCAGCAGCACGAGCGGCGCCATGGCGGCGGTCGACAGGGCAGCTTGCTTGAACTTGCGACTTCGGTGACTTGCAACAGCACGTCTCGACATGTTGCCCCCCGTCCACGCGACTGATCCCGAGCATGACGAAAGCCAACGGAAAAACACTGGATAAGTCAGACCGATTTTTCAGCCAAATCAGCAGAAGCTTGTTGTTGGACGGCGGCTTTCGAGAAGAGCGATCATCCTGTGGCCACGGCGTTACGCAGGAAAGGACCTTGGAACACCAACCTGCTGCGGTTCCGGACAAAGGCGTCGACAGTGGGCCGCCCACGGTGGAACTCTGGATCACCGGCCGGGCACCGCATCCTTCCCCGGATCTCTGCGATACGAACTCTTTAAGCGCGCATCGCCATGGTGCGTCATCAGCGATGTGGCGCAGCACCGGCCGGGTGTTCAAGGTGCGGCGGGTCGGTGCGTCAGCGATGGGGCCGTGGTGGAGCGAATGTCGGGTTCAACAAGGGCGGAGGTGCTGAACGCGCGCCGCGTCGCCAGGATGGCGCGCCCGTCGCACGCTTGCGTGCGCGGCAACCCCGCCCAGGACATCGGGCGGCCGGCGTCGGCCAGCGCCGCTCGCTCGTCCGACCTGCCGGGCGTCACCACCGCCCGCATCGTCGAAGATCTGACTGCCGGCTGCGAGGCCGGCCTGGACGCGCTCGACCACGACGATACGGTGGCCGCTGTCGGGCTGCCGGCCCGCCATGAAGGTGCCGACCTCAAGCCTTGCCGGTACGACGAGCGCAATCGGCAGACCCGCTCGGGAGCAAGACCGGCTTGACCCTCATCGACGTCCTCTTCGGTCGCCGCCTCGCCACCAGCGAGCAGGAATCCCGCAAGATTGGCTGGTTCGAAGCTGTGCCCGCGATGGGCCTCGATGGTTTGGGTTCGGCGTCCTACGGTCCCGAGGCGGCCCTGACCGTCCTGATCCCGCTCGGCACCGCGAGCCTGACCTGGGTCGGGTGGGTGATGGCGCCGATCGTGCTCCTCCTCCTCGTGCTCTACCTGTCCTACCGCCAGACCGTCGCGGCCTATCCCAGCAACGGCGGCGGCTACACGGTGTCGCGAGAGAACCTGGGGCAGCGCGCGAGCCTCCTCGCGGCAGCAGCCCTGATGGTGGACTACATCCTGAACGTGGCGGTCGGCATCTCGGCAGGCGTCGGCGCCCTGACCTCATCCGTTCCCGCCCTGCAGCCGTGGACGGTGACGCTCTGCCTCGCCATCCTCGCCCTCGTGACGGTGGTGAACCTGCGCGGCCTTCCGGAGGCCGGATGGCTGCTCTGCCTGCCGACCTACCTGTTCGTCGTGAGCTTCCTCGGGCTGGTTGCCGCCGGCCTTGTCACCATCGTGCTCTCGGCCGGCCATCCGACGCCGCTGCTGGCGCCGCCGCCTCTCGGGGCGGCGACCAGCACGATCACCCTGTGGCTGCTCATGCGCGCCTTCGCGAGCGGTTGCACGGCGATGACGGGCGTCGAGGCCGTCTCGAACGGTGTTGCTGCCTTCAAGCAGCCGGCGGTCAACCAGGCGCACAAGACCCTGGCCGTCATCTGCCTCGTCCTCGGCCTCCTTCTCGCCGGGATCGCCACCGTGGCGCATTTCTACGGTCTCGGCGCGATGGACCAGACCAAGCCGGACTACCAGAGCGTCCTGTCCCAGCTCGCCGGCGCGGTCGCCGGCCGCGGCATGATCTATTACGTCGCCATGGCCAGCCTGCTTTCGGTGCTGTGCCTGTCGGCCAATACCAGCTTCGTCGACTTCCCGCGATTGTGCCGCATCATCGCCGATGATGGCTTCCTGCCGCGGTCCTTCGCGGTCCCGGACCGCCGTCTCGTGTTCTCGGTCGGCGTCTTCATGCTGGCGACGTCCGCCGGTGGGCTGTTGATCCTGTTCGAGGGCATCACCGACCGATTGATCCCGCTGTTCGCGATCGGGGCCTTTCTGACATTCTCGCTCAGCCAGCTCGGCATGGTGGTGCACTGGCGACGGCAGGGCAGGGGCAACTCGACGCCGCTTCTCATCAACGCCGTCGGTGCCGCGACCACCATCCTCGCCTTGCTGGTGATCCTGGCGGCCAAGTTCATCGAAGGGGCTTGGATCACCATGGTGGCGATCCCGATCATCATCGCCGTATTGGTCGCGATCGGTCGGCACTACGACCGCTACGACGCCGCCCTACGCTGCACCGGACCGCTGGCGGTCGAGGAAAGCGACCCACCCACGGTGCTTGTCGCTTTGGAGGAGCGCAACCGCATGACGGATCGGGCGCTGCAGTTCGCGATGACACTGTCGCCTGATGTGATCGCGATCCATCTTCTCCGCCTGAGCGGACCGGAAAGCGATGACAACAGCCAATTGCTGCGGCGCTGGCAGGCCGAGGTGGTCGAACCGCTCGAGGCCTGCGGCCGGCGAGCGCCGCGCCTCGTGCTGCTGCCGGCGCCGTATCGCGAACTGCACGAGCCGATCCTGGAGCTGATGGCCAGACTCGATCGGGAAACACCGGGCCGCTCGGTGGCGGTGCTGATCCCGGAGCTGCAGAAGCGGCACTGGTGGGACCACATCCTGCACAGCAACCGCTCGGAGCGACTACGCAGAATGCTGCTCGAACGCGGCGGCTCGCGCGTCAACGTGATCATCGCGCCCTGGCGCACCGTCGCTTAGGCTGGGTGGCGGACGCAACGGGGCAAGCGCCTTGCCCGAACTACTCCGCCGCCGCCGTCACCGGCTGGCTTGCCCCGGCACCGAAGCGGCGCTCGATGTACTGTTCGACCAGAACCTTGAAGTCGTCGGCGATGTTGGCGCCGCGCAACGTCACCGTCTTCTGGCCGTCGATGAACACCGGGGCGGCCGGGGTTTCGCCGGTGCCGGGCAGCGAGATGCCGATGTCGGCGTGCTTGGATTCGCCGGGCCCGTTCACGATGCAGCCCATCACCGCCACGTTGAGCTGCTCCACGCCGGGATAGCGCGTGCGCCACTCCGGCATCGACGCCACGATGTTGTTCTGGATGTCGCGGGCCAGTTCCTGAAACACGGTGGACGTCGTGCGCCCGCAACCGGGGCATGCGGCCACCAAGGGCACGAAGGTGCGAAAGCCCATCGTCTGCAGGATCTCCTGCGCGACCTTCACCTCCAGCGTGCGGTCGCCGCCGGGCTCGGGTGTCAACGACACGCGGATGGTGTCGCCGATGCCTTGCTGCAGCAGGATTCCGAGAGCCGCCGACGAGGCGACGATCCCTTTCGAGCCCATGCCGGCCTCGGTCAGGCCGAGGTGCAACGCATAGTCCGAGCGGGCGGCCAGCATCTTGTACACGGCGATGAGCTGCTGCACCGCCGACACCTTGGCCGACAGGATGATGCGATTTCTCGGCAGGCCGATCTCTTCGGCGCGCTTGGCCGACAGCAGCGCCGATTGCAGCATCGCTTCGCGGGTCACCGCGCCCGTATCCTCGGGTTGGGGCAGCGCTGCGTTCTCGTCCATCAGGGTTGTGAGCAGCTCCTGGTCGAGCGAGCCCCAGTTGGCGCCGATGCGCACCGTTTTACCGTACTGGATCGCCTTCTCGACGATGGTGCCGAACTGCGTGTCGCGCTTGGCCTTGAAGCCGACGTTGCCGGGATTGATGCGGTATTTGTCGAGAGCCTCGGCGCAGGCCGGGTGATCGGTGAGCAGCTTGTGGCCGATGTAATGGAAGTCGCCGATCAGGGGCACGTGGCAGCCGATGCGGGCGAGCCGCTCCTTGATGCGCGGCACGGCGGCGGCTGCCTCGTCGCGATCGACGGTGATGCGCACCAGCTCCGAGCCGGCGCGGGCCAGCGCCGCGACCTGGCGAACGGTGGCGTCGACATCGGCCGTATCGGTGTTGGTCATCGACTGCACCACGATGGGCGCGCCGCCGCCGACCGTCACCGCGCCTTCGCCGCTGCCGACCACGACGCCCGTGGTGAGGTGGCGCCGCAGGGGCCCGGCGCTGATCGCCGGGG
>CAXTMA010000166.1:0-9257 GCA_964245015.1 uncultured Beijerinckiaceae bacterium
GTTGAGGACGGCGAGGGCGCTGGTCTGCCCGCTGGCGAGCGCCAGCGGCGCCAGGGCGGTCACGACGGCCTGCACGCTGGCGTCGGTCGCGCCGCCGGCCGGCAGCGCCAGCGCGATGTTGTTGCCGTTGATCTCGACGGGCAGGCGATTGGTCTGGCTGATGGCCTGGCCGCCGAGCCCGAGCGTCAGCAGGCCGCCGATCGCCGTCACCACCGCCGCGATGGTCGCGTCCTGCGCCGGGGTGCCCAGCGCGGCCAGGATCCTCGACAGGAGCTGCAGCTCCGAGAAGCTGACGGCGGCGCTCGATCCGCCGCCCGCGCTGTTGCCGACCGCGGCCGCGGCCAGCGCCTGGACGCGGATCTGGGTGCCGGCGATCAGCGCCTTGGCCCAGATCTCGCCGGTGTCGGACACCGAGGTCGACGTGCCGCCGACGCTGGAGGCCACCACCGTGCCGGCGGTGGACAAGGTCGCCGGCTGGCCGTCGCTGGGCAACAGCACCGCCGTGCCGCTGAGCACGCCGACCAGCAGCGGGCCGTTGCCCAGGCTGGCCCAGCTCGTGGTGAGGGCGAGAGAGTCGGCGCTCATCGACGCGTCCGGGCAGGAGGATGGGCGGGATCGGGCGCCGGCGGGGCGTCGCAGCTGATCGCGCAGTTGCCGACGATCATCGTGATGCGGCCGTGATCGGTCAGGGTCACGCTGGGCGACCCGTAGCCGAGGGACTCGCCCGGCGGCACGGTCCATTCCGATCGCGGGTCGCCGCCCGACCAATGGCAGGTGACGTGGCGTATGCGACCGTCGCAGGTTCGCAGGTGCATGGGGTCGGCGTCGGCGACGTCGAAGGCGAGGGTCGCTGCGAGGGCGGCAAGCGCCAACCTCATCGCTCCGGCCCCGGCGCGATCGCGAAGGGCATGTCGGGCGTCACCTCGACGATCGGCCACTGCAGGACTTTCTGCACCGCGTTGCAGTAGAACTTGCGCTCGATCCGCATCCGGGCGTCTGGCTCGAGAGTGCCGTCCGGTCGTCCACGGCTCACGACCGCGTCGCGAGAGATGCGGATCGGACGAATGAAGGTCTTGTCGATGCCGACTTGGCTGAGCGGGAAGGCCCAGGCCGTCTCGGACTGGTTGATGATGTTGCCCAGCCGGTCGTAGGCGCGGAAGACCACCTTGCCCTCGCAGATCTTCAGCAGGTGCGGACTGACGCGCATACGGAGATCAGACCCGGGCGAGACGGCCGGCGTGGCGATCTCAACGGTGGTCAGGGTCGGCGGGTCGCGATCGGTCGCTGAAGCGAAAACCCAAGCGATGAACACGGCCAGGACCAAAAGCGAACCGTAGAACAGCGTTCCGATCAGAAAGCCGGCGACGCGCCGAGCGCGGCCGGCGCGACGGATCGCTTCGATGTGAGGGCGCATGGGCGCCGGAATGTGGTCCGGGTCGATCGGCGGCAGCGCGTCGCGCAGGGGAGAGCGGAAATCCATCATACGTGGACCAGCCCCGACTTGAAGACGGCCGTCATGACCGCGAGGATCACGGTCGCGATTACGATGCGAACTGCCCAGGTGATGTTGCGGCGGATATCGTTGATCGCATCGTCGCAGGTCTTCAGGTCGGCCTTGGTGGCGTAGGTTCCCAGCGACTCCTTGATCGTGGCGTCGACCGTATCGAGGCGGGTCTTCATCACGTCGACGAAGCTCTCGAGCTTGGCCTGCAGGACGGCCATCGACTTGTCGAGTGAGTGGAGGGTCGGTCCGGTCGGACGCTCTTCGCTGTCGGCAGCCATGGGCGAATTCCTTGATCGGATTGGGGGGATCAGGACGCCGCCCGCCCGGTCGCGGCGAGCGCGACCGCGAGGAGTTGCGGGGTGACGTGGCGCAGGCCGACGGCGAGTTCGTGCGGGAGCACGCCGGCGTGGATCAGCGCGGCGGCGATCAGTTCGGAGCAGATCCAGCTCGACGGCTCGGCCCAGTCCCGCTCGGGCGTGGGATGGGCGGGGTGCACGAAGACGGCGCTGACGAAATGCGCGATCGCCGCGACGTCGTAGGGCTTGCCGAGCTGGTCGACGAGGAAGGCGCGGAAGCGCTTGGCCGCATCGTCGTCGACGGTGACGTCGCGGAACCACTCGCCCGCCGTCGCGCCGGCGTCGTAGCCGATTGGGCGCAGGGCGACGCCGCCCCCGAGATGAGCGCCGAGGTAGCTGTCGCACACCGCGGCGTCGACGTGGCTGTAGGGCCAGCCGAGCTGGGCGGCGCGTATGTAGCCGGCCGGGTAGACGTCGCTCGCGTTGAAGCGGAGGCGGATGCTCGCCATGGGCGGTCTCCGGCATGGGGAAGGGTGCGCCCGGCGCGCGCGGTGTGGGCGCGCGTGATCGGGGCGGCCCGCGGTGGCGGGCGCGCCGGGCGCGTTCGGGTTACGCTTTCGCCGGCGTCACGTGGGCGAGCTTGCCCTCGGGGGCGACGCCGATCTTGGCGACCTGCGCCAGGATCATCGGCTTCAGCGTGTTGCCGAGCGTCGAGGCGACCCAGGGCGCGGACTTGAGCAGATACTGCTCGGCCGTCGCCACCAAGGTGTTGCCGACCTCCACCGAGACGGTCTTGCCCTTCGTGGCGCCCTCGACCTGGGTGACCGCGTAGTTTACTGCGCTCTCGATCCGCTGCTGCGTCAGGAACTCGCTGGCCAGCGAGCCGGCCCAGCCGGGCAGCGCGCGGCAGCCATAGGCGATGGCGGCGCTGACCGCCGTCACGGCAAGCGGCTGCGCCCACGCGAGCGCTTGGCTAGCATAATCCCCGACGGGCACAGCGACGGCGGAGAGGGGCACAGCCGCCGAGGCGGTGAACGACAGGGTGCACGCTGCGGCGAGCGCGAGGTATCCGAGCTTCATGATGTTGATCCTCGTGATTACCCGGGATCCGCCGGGCGCGGGTCTTGGTCGCCTGCGAAGCCTGCGGTTAAGCCGAGGTCCGGGCGGCGGTCATCGCCACGTCGAAGTGCCGGGCCAGCGCGGCGACGTCGGCGGCGTGGTCGGTGCCGTTGATGATGCGCCGCGCGTTGGTCCAGTCCGAGCCGTGCGCGGTGAAGTAGGTCGACAGCTTGCGGCCGGTGAACCAGCCCTCCAGCATGCCGAAGAACATCACCGCGGCGGCCATGTCGGGGCGCATGGCGAGCGCCGGCGTCTTCACCATGCTCTCGCCGGCCTTGAGCAGGCCGCGGGCGTGCAGCTCCTTGTCGGCCTTGGCGTAGTTCGCCTCCCAGGTCAGCTGCACGTCACCGCGGCCGTCGTAGATCCTGTGCCAGGGGCCGGCCGGCACGCCGTAGGCGCGGCCGCGGCCATGGCCGTATTCCTCGATCGGCTGCATGGTCGCGGCGGTTTCCCAGCGCGTGGTGCCGAGGATGTAGGCGATGAAGCGGGTGTCGCCGCTGGGCTGCAGCTTCTCCCAGCCGTTGAGGATCGCCTCCATGCCGGACACCTGGCTTGCGGAGAGGTGACCGGCGAAGACGGGGCGGCGCACGGCGGCGAAGAACTTCGCCCGGTCGTAGGTGATCGTCATCGGAGGCGGCTCCAAAGAAAAACCCGCCGGTGAGGGCGGGATGTGTGGCGAGGTGCAGTTTGTCGACGCGACATGCGTATCGATCGCCGCGCCCCGACCGGAGGTGCTATGTTCGGCCTATTGGATCATCTCAAAGAGGAAGCCGCCGTGATCGAGGGCGCGCCGATCTCATTCGCTGCCGCCTGCTTGGCGGCCTTCGGCATCTGCTACGTTCTTTTCCGCTCGCGATTGACATTTTTGAGCGAGACGATCGCTGACTATAAAGAGCGATTGGCAGCAATCTCGCCGGCTCAACTGAGCAAGTCGATCCGGATCAATCTTCCTGCAACGGGTTCGTCAGTGCAGCACGAGATCTTTGTCCAAGGCACGGTGAAGCCGCGAGGGTCCGAGGTGCAGGTGTTCGTTCTGGCTGGCAACGGACGCTGGTATCCACAGGACAGAGCAACCTACAGCGGCGACACCTGGACAGCACGATGCTGGATTGGATCGCCTGAAACAGCGCGCGGGGCAGCCTTCCAGATTGTTGCGATCGACGGCGGGCAGCGACTTCGCGAGCCGGTCGACCAGCTCCCGATTGACGTTGCGCGCTCGAGAACCCTGACACTGTACCGGGCCTGACCGGCGCGGGGTCAGAACGCCGCGTCGAGGGCCAGCGCACCGTGACGCGTGCGGTCCTCGTCTCGCGAGGCGAAATAGGCCATCACGTCCCGGCGCAGCTCCGGCTTGTTGCCGGCCAGCTCGAGCAGGCCGGAGGTGTTGCGTTTCAGGTCGGCCGCGGGATCGAAGCCGTGCTTCTTCAGGATGTCCCAGCGCGAGATGTAGGACCGGCCAGCCTTCTCGCCGTGGTAGGCGTGGCGGATCGTGCCGCCGACATAGCCGACGTTGCCGACAAGATGCCGTTGCGCACGGGCCTGCCAGTCGAGGATCGGCTTGCGGTAGCCTTCGCTCATGCCGCCGGGAATGGAGATCTCGGCCTTGCCGATCATGGCCAGCGCCATGTGATGGTCGCCGGCGCCGAGCGCGGCCGTCTCGATCAGCCCGCCGGTCGCCTCGAGCGCGCTGCGTGTCGCCGCCCAGGCATAGCCGGGATGGGCGAAGCGGTAGCCGTCGCCGCCAAGCTTGTCGCAGGTGTCCGGCTCCTTGATCCACTGCCGCCCGAAGGAGTGGTGCAGTTCGAGGTGTTCGCCATGGGCGCCGAGGTCGTAGCAGTGCTCCCAGGGCTGCACGAAATCGAAGTGCTGCAGGGCGTAGAGCGTCTGCTCGGGCCAGCGCCCGTTGGTGAACTCGATGTCGCCGTCGATCCAGGCGACATATTTCCAGTCGCGAGGCAGGCGCGCGATCGCCGCGTTGATCAGCGCCTCCTTCTCCCAGATCACGGTCTTGGCCTGGAAGTGGTGGTGCTCGATGCCCGGCACGCCGGCGAAGAAGGGCGGCTCGTCGCCGTAGGTGCACTCGGCGACATGCACTTGGACGCCGTGATCCAGCATGTGCCGGATAAAGCGGGCGCAGTTCAGCGCGTGCGAGCGGTAGCGGCGCGGGTTGAAGAATGGCACGATGACGTGGAGCAGATCGGCGCGCATGGTTTCCCCTCAGTTCAGCTGTTCGACGGTGACGGTGGCGACGCCGCGGCGCTCCAGCCCGATCAGGCGGGCGGCGCCGCGACTGAGATCGAGCGAGCGGCCGGTCCAGGCGGCAGGTCCGCGGTCGGTGACGGTGACGACGGCGCAGGCCGCGAGGCAGACGCGCAGCCGCATGCCGAACGGCAGCGAGCGGTGCGCCGCGGTGAGGCCGAGCGGATCGAACGGCAGCCCGCTTGCGGTGCGCCGGCCGCTCTCGGCGCCGTAGAACGAGGCGCGCATCGGCTCGGCGCCGGCCGGCATGTGCAGGAACGCGGCGATCAGCACGGCCGCCAGCGCGAGCGCGACGCCCCAGATGCGCCAGAACTCAGGCTGCGGCAGCAGCACGGCTATCGGCCCATCGCGGCGAGCACCGCCCGGGCGAGTGCGGGATAGCTCGCCGGGTGGAACGAGCCGGCGCCGCGCACGAAGCTGACGGTGCGGACCCCGCGCGCGACTGCCCAGGCGGCGACGATCGCCCGGGCCCGGATGGTGCGGGGATGGTCGGAGGGCAGGATCGCGATCAGCTCGCCGCCGGCGCGGGCCCGGATCGCGTCCATGGCGGCCGCCGAGCCGCCGTCGTTGGAGCCGGCCGAGACGACGGTGACGGCGTAGCCCGGACGCGTGTAGCCGAGCACCACGCCGGACGAGATGCCGACCTGGGTGGAGGATGCGCAGCCGCGCAGGTAGGGCGCGATGCCGGCGGCGATGCTGTCGCCGACGAGCTGGCACGAGGCCAGCGCCGGCGAGGTGGCAGCGAGGCAGAGCGAAGACAACAGGGCGCAGGCCCACGGGCGCAGGGCGCCGGGCATCTTGGGCATCGGGATCTCCGTGGGGACCGGCGCAGGCCGGAGGGGGCTATCGGCTGTCCGTGCCGGCGCCGTCCTCGGGCTGGCTCAGGGACAGCGTGGTGATGAAGCCGCTGGGGCGCGCCAAGTGGTGCTTGACGCGGCTGATCGTGTAGGAGCCGTCGACGCCCGGGCGCACGCCGACGACGATGCAGGACGCCGAGGGCTGCGCCGCCGGCTCGCCGTCGATCGTCACCGTGTCGGCGCCGCCCTTGTCGCGCTTGCTTTCGGCGCCGTTCGAGCCCGAGCGGCTCTGCGCCTGGTCCTGGTCGGGCGCCTTCCATTGCTCGACGTGCATCGGGCCGGTGCCGGAGCCGCCCGACATCGCCGATTTCCATTCCGCCGCGACGGCATCCCAGTAGCGGGTGCCGAACTGCCCGAAGCTCGGACGGCTCAGCACCGGCGCGATCGACCAGGAGATGAGGTTGGTGCCCCACACCGCGCTGATGCCGGTGAGGGTCAGGCCGCTCGCCGACAGGCCGCCGGCGCGCGGCACGAAGATGCCGGTGCCGCCGATGATCTTGAAGGTGGCGCCGAGCTCCTTGGCCATCCGGGCCGACCAGGCCATGAAGTTCTCGTTGGCGATCGACCAGTAGTTGCGGTTGACGCCGCTGAGCGCCGAGGCGACCTGGACGGAGGTCAGGCCGGCCTTCTGCCCCCACTGTTGCGCGACCTGGCCGAAGGTCATGTTGTCGGCGTGCGCCTGCATCGGCGACTTGATCTTGCCGGTCAGGTCGGCCGAGTGCGCCGTGATCGTCAGCGTGCGGCCGCTGGCGCGGTCACCCGATGACAGGAGCTGATCGATCGAGCCTTCCTCGTCGTGCTCCGTCGTGCCGCTCGACTTCGGCTCGTCGGTGAAACCCTGGAAGGAGACCACCGAACCGCTATCCGACCAGCCCAGCGCCACCGAAACGGCATCGCCGACGCCGGGCAGGGCGATCTGGCCGTAGCTGTCGTCGAGCGTGATGGTGCAGCGGTCGGTCTCGCCGCCCTCGGTCAGCTCGACGTCGAGCGAGATCAAGAGCGGCGCGAAGGCGGAGGTGACCGTCTGGCCACCGATGGTGATGGCGTAAACGGCCTCGCGCATGTCTGCGGCGCCCCTCGTTTAATGGAAACGTTGGGCGGTTACGTCCTCGACAAGCACAAATGCATTGCCACTGGGACTGCTAACCTAAAGTTTAAGATCAAATCTCTTGACGCGGGATAGTCGTAAGAGAAATCTGGAAGTCTGTCGCTGACTTGACAGATGAGAACTTCAGGGGCGTGGAATGAGGAATTTGCTATTAACATCTTTTTCGATTGTAATATTCCAAATAAGTGCGCCAACTCTATCGGTGGCTCAAATGATACTTCCGCCTGGAAGCTACAAGTATACTTGCCGTAGTTGCGACTTCGATGGTCGGACATTAGCATGTGCGTGTCGCACGAGCGATGGACAGTATTATAGATCCGCTATGGATTGGGGCGGTCAGTGCCAGTCTAACGTTTCAAATCACGAGTCAAGATTGGTTTGTGCTGATCGGTAGAGTTGAACAACAGAGTTCAATCCTGGACGAATCGCCTACAGTGTTTTTCCGGCGGGCCTTGATGATTCTATAATATTGGCCGGCATGTCCACAATGCGTCGGCGATGACTTCATCGTGGAATTGCAGCAGAGAAAGACCGACATGACGAACCCATTGACCTCAAGATTTATGTAACAGCTGTGTCCGTGGAAGAGTTGATCGCCCAACGTAGAGCCGGCAACTCGCTCAGTCGTAGAGCTTGATCACCGTGCGCGTCGGCGCCACCGTCACGGCCGCCGGCGTTGTCACGTCGATCACGGTGCCGCGCGTTGGGAACGCGCCCAGGGCGCCGAGCCCCGGGTTCTGCGCCAGCGTCGCCTCGACGAGGCCGGGCACCTCGCGGCCGTATTGCTTGAACAGCAGCAGATCGAGCGGGGTGTGACCGTTGGGGAACGTCAGGACGTCGACGCTCATCAGCCCGCCTGCCCAAGCAAGGTGATCAGCCCGGTGAACAGGCCGGCGGCGACGGCCGACGTCGGACCGTTCGGCACCTGGACGAGCTGCAGGACGAAGTCCTGCTTGCGCCCGGTGCCATACCTGCTGAGGTTGGAATGCTTCACCTGGCCCTTCTGCAGGACGTAGAAGCCCATGTTGGCGCCGTCGCCGCGGCTCACCGGCACCGGCTGGCCGGCGGCGGCGTAGCCCTTCAGGGTCGCGAGGTCCCGCTGCCCGTCGTTGCCGCCGGCCTGGGCGAAGAAGAAGGGGAAGGTCTCGCCCGAAAGGGTGAGCAGCACGTCGGCCGGACCGACGAACTCGCGCGGTTGCTGGGCACCGACCACCGGCTTGACGGCGAAGTCACCGCCGAACTCCTCGACCGCGTCCTGCGGGTTGAGGCCCATCGGGCTGGTCAGCGCCACGGCGCCGATCAGGTACAGGTTGGGAGGGCCGCTCGCCATGCGCCGCCCCCATCACGCAAAAGCGCCCGACGGCCTTTCGGCCCGGGCGCAGCTTGTGAAGGATGACAATATCCGGCGTTTTGCCCGACGGGTCAAGTCTTAGATCAGCCGAAGCTCAGCCCCGCACTGCCAAACCCACCCCGCGTGCGGGCGCCGAGGCCGGTGACATGCCCCGCGCCACCACCCCCTCGACGGTGCGGCGCCGACGATTTGTGGAGGTGGTCCATCAGGTGCCGGGCTTGGTGCAGCTTGTGCAGCAATTCGTCGATTTGACTGGTGTCCACCGCCGGAGCGATCGGCCTGCCGTGCAGCCCGGCTATTCCGTGCGCGGGGTGACCGCCATGGTGGTGATGCCCATGGTGATGATGGTGCTGGTGCCTGTGCCGACGCAGGCCGAGCGGATCGTGATGGTCGGCGTGATCGCGATGGCGCGCGTGAAGCACGCGATGCGCGCCGGCGGCATGGCGCGCGATCAGCTTGTCGACATGCGCCCGGTCCGCTCGCGCCTTCTCGGCATGCGCCTTGGCCTCCGCGGCGGTCAGCTTCGTCGGATCAGCAGCGCCCGGCGCTTTGGCGGGGGCCTCCGGCTTGACCACCTCGGGGGTCTTCGGCGCCTTGGCGTGTTCCAGCGCGTCCGTGATGATCCCGTCGTTCTTGTCGGCCACCATCTTCGCCATCAGCGGGTGAAGCTTGCCGGCCTTGCCGAACAGGTCCGCGCGCATGGCTTGCGGGTTGATCGCGTCGGCTGGCGCCGGCGTGGCGGCGTCCGGCGCCGCGTCGCGGC
>CAXTMA010000167.1:0-9253 GCA_964245015.1 uncultured Beijerinckiaceae bacterium
CACCACGCCCGCGACGTGCCAGAGCGGCCGCGCGCTGCTGCGCCGCCGCCGGCAGTCCCACGCCACCCCGGACGCCGCGCGACCCCAGGCGCGGTCCGCCTCCGGGAACGGAGTCGTGGATGTTGTTCACCACGACCCGGTTGCCGATGAACACGTTGCTGCCGAAGGGAACCCCGCCGCCGAAGCCGCCCACGAAGAAGTAGTTGTTGGCGGGAAAAGCCACGAAGTCCGGCGGATCGGCATAGGCCGGCAAGGCCGGGAAGGCCGGCACGGGCAGAAGGAACAGCTCGTCCGGCGGCGGCGGAGGCGGCAGATCGAAGATGCCGGCGGGTGGCGGCGGCAGCCAGTAGGCCGGCGGCGGCGGAGGCGGCGCGCCGTAGGCGGGATCGCCAAGCTCGATCGCCGGCGCCTCGATCAGCGCCAGCTCGTCGGGCGGCGGAGGCGGCACGTCGAAGGGGATCGGCTCGGTTCCGGTTGGCGGCGCGGCGGGGGCGGACAGCTGGGCGAGGTGCTGGCGGGCAACGGCCGCGTGCGGCCCTTTGCCGTACCGCCCGAGGTAGGACCAATAGGCGGCCGGCGTATCGACCGATGCCGCTTTGCGCCACGTCACCGCCTCGCGGCGGGCGGCAAGCAGGACCCGCGACCGCTTGGCCAGCGGATCGCGGGGAAAGGCGGCGCCGAAGTCGCCGTAGGCCTGAACGGTGTCGCGGGCGAGCGCGGCTGTGAAGGCTTGGCTCGCCGGCAGATCCTTCAGCGGCTTGGTCAACAGATCCGCCGCCTGCGCGGGCGTCGCGGCGGGTGGCGGCGCGTCCTTGCCGGCCGCGAGGAAGCGGAATGACGCATCGGCCTTGGACACGTCCCACGGCACTTCCGCGCCCTGGCTGTCCGTGCTGACCCGCAGGCGCACGCGCTCGAAGATCTGGTCGGGCGCGGCACCGGCCTCGCGCAGTTCGCTGGCGAGCGCGAGGGCATAGAGGCCGAAGTTGCCCTTCCCCACCGGCGCCACGGTGCCGGGCGCGGCATTGAAGGCGACAAGCGAGCCCGGACCCGTGTCGATCAGCGAAAAGCCGCCGATGGTGCTGCCTTCGACCTGGAACGGCGCCTTGTAGGCGGCGTCGAAGACCAGGAACCGGGCCCTGAGGTTCAAGGAGGCGAGCGGATCCGTCAGGTCGGACAGCCGCACGGACTGGACGGGGATGTCGGTTGCCCCTGAAACAACGGCGCCGATGGGCACGTAGTAGTTGTTGTCGCCGTACTGCAACCCATATCCGGAGAGGTAGACGAAGGCGACGGTGTTGGGTCCCGCGTCGGCGACGCGCTTCAGGAAATCGGCGTAGGATTGCCGCAGCGTTTCGCCGTCGAGGTCGCGGGCACCGATCACCTCGAAGCCGCCGGCCTGCAGCGTTTGCGCGATCAGGCCGGCATCGTTGGCGGCGGTGGGCAGGGCGCCCGCCGCGTAGCTTTCGTCGCCAACAACGAAGGCGATGCGCTTTTCCGGCGGGTTGGTTGTTTGCCCGGTCCCGGCGGGCGCGTCCCGGGGCGGCCCGTCCTCGGCCCGGGCTTGCCAGCCCGCCCAAGGGAAGGCCAGTGCCATCAGGACGACCAGAAGTACACGCATGAACGGGTCTCGTGATGTGACGACGCGGTCGTTAACGCTCAAAGAGGCGGATGGGATCACAAGCCTCGCCTCCGTGAAAGTTAACGAGGTAAACGATATCCGAGGTGGTCGTGCACGCCATGGCAGCGGCATTGTGCCGCCAGATCGACCGATGGACGCGGCCCAGCGATAGGGATGAAGATGACGGATCAAACGGCCGACGCCGGCCATGTCGTTCCTGCAGCCGCCGCCGCGCCGCGCCGCGCGCCGGTGGTCCGCCACAGCGCCTGGGTCCGCGTGACGCACTGGATCTGGGTTGTGGCGCTGCTGATCCTGTTCAGCAGCGGGCTGCAGATCTTCAACGCCCACCCCAGCCTCAACTTCGGCAACACCACGACGTTCGACCCGACCGCCACCGGACCCAACCGTCTCATCCTCAACATCGACAACAACAACGCCACCGGCATCACGCAGGTGCTCGGCCACACCTTCGATACGACCGGCGTGCTCGGCGTGTCGCAAACGGGCGACGGCCTCGCCGCGCGCGCCTTTCCCAGCTGGATCACCCTGCCCTCCACCCAGGACCTCGCCACCGCGCGGCGCTGGCATTTCCTGTTCGCCTGGGTGCTGGCGTTCAATGCGCTGGCCTACCTCGTCTACGGCCTGGTGAGCGGCCACATCGCCCGCGACCTGCTCCCGCGCCTGCGCGAGCTGGCGTCTCTTCCCCACGACGTCGTCACGCACCTGCGGCTGCAATTCTCGCACGGGCCGGAGGCGCCGCAATATAACGTGCTGCAGAAGCTCACCTACGTTCTCGTGCTGTTCGTGGTGCTGCCGGTTCTGGTGCTGGCCGGGCTTGAAATGTCGCCACGCATCGATGCCGCCCTGCCCTGGCTGGGCGTCGTGTTCGGCGGCCGCCAGAGCGCCCGCACCATCCACTTCCTGATGGCCTGGACGCTGGTCTCCTTCGTCGCCGTGCACGTGGTGATGGTGATCGTGTCCGGCCTCGGCAACAATCTGCGCTCGATGATCACCGGCCGGGCGGCCGCCCCGTCTGATCCTGTCCGAGCCGATCCCGGCTCGTCCGAGCTTGCGACGAGGGAGCTGACGACGTGACCATGAAGCTTGATCGGCGCCTGTTCGTCGGCGGCGCCGCCGGCTTGGCCCTCGCCGGCTGCGACCGCCTCGCCGCCGGCCGCAACGGCGGCGAAGCCCTCGACCTCGGCAGCACCCTCACCTACGAGGCGGCGCTGGCCCTGCCCGAAGGACAGCTCGCGCCGGAATATCCCGTGTCCGAGATCAGCAAGGTGTTCAAGCCCAACGGCTCGATCGATCCCAAGGACCCGGTCTACAAGAAGCTCGCGGCGGAGAAGTTCGGAAGCTTCGCCATGGCGGTCGGCGGCCTGGTCGAGCATCCCCGCTCGTTCACCCTGTCCGACCTCAAGGCGCTGCCGGTGAGGACCCAGGTCACCCGGCACGATTGCGTGGAAGGATGGAGTTCGATCGGGCAATGGACGGGCGTGCCGCTCCACGAGGTGCTGGCGCTGGTGAAGCCCAAGCCGGAGGCACGCTTCGTGGTGTTTCACTGCTTCGACCGCTACGCCACCGACTACACCACCGAAGCCGCCGGCGCGCTCGATAACGACACGTCGCCGCTGTTCTACGGCTCGATCGGGATGCGCGACGCCCTTCATCCGCAGACGCTGCTCGCTTATGCCATGAACGGCGACGTCCTGCCGGTGGAGCATGGGGCGCCGGTGAGGCTGCGCGTCGAGCGCCAGCTCGGCTACAAGAACACCAAGTACATCAACTCGATCGATCTGGTGGCGAGCTTCGAAGACCTTGGCCAGGGCAAGGGCGGGTTCTGGGAGGACCAGGGCTACGAATGGTACGGCGGCATCTGAGCCGCCGTTCCAAGCCGGATCATCTCGCGCCCGTCCGGGGCGCGGGCTCGTTGCCGGACGGAAAGGCTTGCCGGCACGAAGGGTGCACGGGATAAGCGGCAACGCGCGCGAGCCGACGCGCCGCTGCCAGGAATTGCCAGCATGCCCTGCCGCCGATGTTGACGGTTCCCCAACCTCCCAGGCCCCGCTCGCTGCTGCGGCGCCTGGGGTTCTCACGGCTCGTCGTCGACCAGTGGATCCGCCGCGGCGTGTTTCTCCTCGGCGGCCTGTGCGTGGGAGCCGTCGCCGTGCTGATGGCCCTGCTCGCCGACCGGGCTCAGGATTTGTTCCGCCGTGTGCTGGACCATTGGCATGCCGCCGCCTACCTCGTCGCGCCTGCCGGTTTCGCCCTGTGCGCCCTGCTGGCCCGCACCGTTTTCCCCAACTCGCAGGGCAGCGGCATTCCCCAGGTCATCGCCGCCCGCACCATCGACGACCCCGACAAGCGCACCGCTTTGGTGTCGCTGCGCACGGCCTTCGGCAAGGTGGTG
Organism: uncultured Beijerinckiaceae bacterium; assembly: GCA_964245015.1. Taxonomy (GTDB): domain Bacteria; phylum Pseudomonadota; class Alphaproteobacteria; order Rhizobiales; family Beijerinckiaceae; genus RH-AL1. Next base: position 4,032 of record CAXTMA010000167.1, read on the forward strand.
GTGATGATGCTCGGCCTGCTCTGCGGCGCGTCCGTGGGGCGCGAAGGGCCGACGGTGCAGGTCGGGGCCTCCATCATGGGCTTCATCGGCCGCACCGCCCCGGTCGCCTACCAGCAGAACCTGCTGCTGGCCGGGGCCGCCGCCGGCATCGCCGCCGCCTTCAACACGCCGCTCGCCGGCATCGTCTTCGGCATCGAGGAGCTGTCGCGCTCCTTTGAGGCGAAAAGCAGCGGCCTGGTGATCGGCTGCATCATCGCCGCCGGCGTCACCTCGCTGGCGATCCTGGGCGACTACACGTATTTCGGCTCCACCGCCGCCGCGATGCCGCTCGGCCGCGTTTGGCTGGTCGTGCCGGCGATCGCCGCCGCCGGCGGCCTGCTCGGCGGCCTGTACAGCCGCATCGTGATCTTCTGCCTGATGGGCGATCCCCAGCGCCGGCTGCGCGGCTTCATCAAGGGCCGGCCGATCCTGTTCGCCGCGCTGTGCGGCGTCGGCGTCGCCCTGTGCGGCTCCCTCGGGCACCAGTCCTCCTACGGCACCGGCTACGAGGAAGCGCGCGCCATCCTGCACGGCACCGGCGATCTGACGCTGCTGTTCATGCCGGCGAAGTTCCTGGCGACGGTGTTCTCCACGGTCAGCGGCATCCCCGGCGGGCTGTTCGCGCCCTCGCTCTCGGTCGGCGCCGGGCTGGGCCTGGAGTTCCACGCCCTGTTCACGAGCCTTCCCATCGGGGCGCTGGCGCTGATCGGCATGTGCGCCTACCTCGCCGGCGTGGTGCAGACACCGATCACCTCCTTCGTCATCGTTTCCGAAATGACCCAGGACCACGCCATGATCATTCCGCTGATGGTGGCGGCCCTGGTCGCCGACGCCGTGTCCCGCCTCGTCTGCCGGGACGGGCTGTACCACACCCTGTCCCACGCCTTCATGCCGCCGACCGCCACGCCGGCGGACGGCACCGCCGCCGAGCCGGCGTGAGCCGGGACGAATCGGGCGCGCAGGCCGGGCTGGCCTTCGATCTCGACTTCGCGGCGACGTCGGGGCAGCTGGCCCGGCTGTCGCCGCTGGTCCGCCGCATCGTGGCGCCCAACGCCGGGCCGATGACGTTTCGCGGCACCAACACCTACGTCGTCGGGCACGGCGACGTTGCCGTGATCGATCCCGGCCCGGAGGGAGCCGGCCACGTCGAAGCCCTGCTCGCCGGGCTCGGCGGCGAGCGCGTGGCAGCCATCCTCGTCACCCACACCCACCGCGACCACTCGCCCGCCGCCCGGCTCCTGCGGGCGCGCACCGGCGCTCCCGTCATCGGCTGCGCGCCCTACGCCCCGTCCCGGCCGCCGCGCGGCGAGGCCGAGACCGCAGCCCTCGCCGCCTCCAACGATCTCGACCACGTTCCCGACCGCATCCTCGCCGACGGCGAGGCGATCGCCGGCGCCGGCTTCACCCTGCAGGCGGTGGCGACGCCCGGCCATACGGCGAACCACCTCGCTTTCGCCCTCGCCGAGGAGCGGGCCCTGTTTACGGGCGACCACGTCATGGCATGGTCGACCACGGTGATCGCGCCGCCGACCGGCGCGATGGGGCCGTTCATGGCCTCGCTCGACAGGCTGCGGCTGCGCGAGGACGCCGTGTACTGGCCGGGCCACGGCGGCCCGGTGCGCCAGCCCCAGCGCTTCGTGCGTGCCCTCCTCCACCACCGCCGGCAACGCGAACACTCGATCCTGACGCGGCTGGCGGCGGGCGATACCACGGTCGAGGCCATAGTCGCGGCCACCTACGAGTCGCTCGACCCCCGCCTGCGCCGCGCCGCCGGACTGTCCGTGCTGGCCCACCTCGAAGATCTCTGCGCGCGCGGGACGGTAACGACGGATGGCACCGGTTACGTTCTCGCCTGAGAACCGCCTCAACTGTCGTCGACGCCGTCCTCGATGTCGGCGGCGAGCGCGTCCACCCGCGCGGCATTGGCGCCGGGCTGCTCCTGCCAGGACGTGCGCGCCACCGAGCGGATGTCCACCCTGGTGCGCTCGCCGAGGCCGCGCAGGCGCAGGGTGAGGTCGGCGGGGAAGCCCATCAGCGCCGGCTTGATGATCACGTCGATATGTCCGGTGGCGAAGTTCACCGGCGCCGCCTCGTCGACGATCTGCCAGCCGCGGCGCTTGATGAGCTTGTGCACGACTTCGCTGACGTCGCCGACCTCGGCCTCCAGGTCCAGGGTCTGCAGGTCGGGGTAGAGGCGCTTCTGCAGGGCGACGTCGGACCTCGTCATCGTCGGCGGCGGGGTGATGCCGTGACGCGCGGCCAGCGCGAGGGGCGTCGACAGGAAGGTCGGCGGATCGTCGGTGCTGGTCGACACGTCGGTCAGCATCGGCGCCGTGCGCGCGTCCACGGCGAGGTAGGTCGGATAGGCGAACAGCAGCAGCGACAGCGCGAGGCCGGCCAGCGCCAGGCCGACACCGCGGAACCCGGTGACCCAGATCACCGCCATCGCGACGAAGCTGAAGAAGATGGCGAGACCGGCCAGCGCCAGCGCGCCCCCCTCGATGGCGAGCGCGGGCCTGGCGTCGAGGCCCTTGCGCGACAGGGCAATGCCGATGACCGCCACCACGAGGGCGAAAACGGCGATGTTGCGGCTCCACATGGCGGAGCGGGCAAGCGGATCTTCGAGGATGGGACGGCGCATGGCTTTCGGCGGTACGGCGGAGGGCAAATGCCGGCCGAGAGATCATCCGCGAATAGGGGACGCAAGCCAAGGACTTCGCGCGATCCAGGAGCCTCGCTCGTCCGGCACGAACCGGGCGGACCCGTCGGCGTCGGGCCGGGGGCGATGTTCTTCCCGCGCGAACGACGGTGCGGAGGCTGCCGGGCCACCTCACCGGCGCAGCCGCGCCGCACGCCGTTGGCCGCAGCCATCTCGGTTGCGACTCTGATCACGATCTTGACGAGGGAACCTCCGCACCGTCCTCAGAAACGGCATCAGGATGTCGGGGAAATGCTGCAATACGAATGCGATGCGTCTCCGCTTTCACGCCGAGCGCGAGGGAGGCGCCGCCCCGGCCTCGCCCCGCCCACTGACGCGCCTGACGATCTCGTCGGAGCACGCCTGCCGCTTTAGCGCAGCCTTAACCGAGGTTCGCGATGTTCCCTATCGGAAGCCTTCAGGCTTTCCCACCTGCCGCGTCGATGAGGACCTGTTCCATGGAGTTCATTCCCAGACCTGCCCCGACCCCTACGGCCGAGGCTCGCCGGCACCATCTCCGCGGGATCGGTGTGGCGGCGGTTGCGGCCGCACTTGGGATCGCGGAGGGTGCGCCCGCCCATGCATCGTCCGTCATCCCCGCCGATCCCAGACAGGCGCGACCGCAGCGGGCGGCCTGAACCGTCCGGTCCCACCGGCGCGGCAACCGGGCGATGGTGAACCGCCGGCTTTTTCTCCAGGGCGGCGGCCTGCTGCTGTCGGGCACCGGCGCTTACGCCTGCGGAATCGAGCCCGGCCTCCGTCTCGATGTCACCCGCTACGCGCTTACGCCGCCGGGCTGGCCGCCGGATTTCGCCCTCACCTGCGCGGTGATCGCCGATCTCCACGCCTGCGAACCCTGGATGTCGGTGGCGCGGATCCGCTCGATCGTCGCTGCAACCAACGCCGCGCGGCCCGACGTCGTCTTTCTGCTCGGCGACTTCAGCGCCGGCCACCCCTACGTCACCGGCACCGTTCTGCCCGCGCAGTGGGGCGAGGCGCTGGCCGCGCTGAAGGCGCCGCTCGGCGTCTTCGCCGTGCTCGGCAACCACGACTGGGCGCACGGTCCGGCCTTCACCGATCCGGGCGACGACGCCGGGTCGGTCCGCCGCGCCCTGCGCGACATCGGCGTCCGGCTGCTGGAGAACGAGAGCGCGCCGGTCATGCACCGGGGTCGTCGCTTCTGGGTCGCCGGCCTTGCCGACCAACTCGCCACCCGCGACCGGGCCGGGCACCTGCGGCTGCGCGCCCGGCGCGACTGGCGCGGGCTCGACGACATCGACGGCACGCTGGCGCAGATCCACGACGACGCGCCGGTGCTGCTGCTGGCCCACGAACCCTACATCTTCCCACAGGTGCCACGGCGCGTCGCGCTTACCCTGTGCGGTCACACCCATGGCGGTCAGGTCGACGTGCCGGTGCTGAGCGCGTGGCGGCAGGCCCCCTTCACTGGGCCACGCCACGTTTACGGGCACGTCGTCGAGGACGGGCGGCACATGGTCATTTCGGCCGGGCTGGGCACATCCTTCGCGCCGGTCCGCTTCTTTCGCCCGCCCGAGATCGTGCTGCTGTTGCTCGGGCGTTCCCCGGTGGTCTGAGCGAAACCTTTCGGGCGGCCAAAGCCTTACCCGCTCAGGTTCCACCCGCGCGAGGATATCTTGGCCACGCTTCTTCTCCGCCACGCCTCCAGCCTCGACCACGATACCGGCCCCCACCACGTGGAGCGTCCCGACCGCATCCGGGCGATCGACGCCGCCTTGGCCGATCCCCGCTTCGACGCGCTGATCCGCGAGGACGCGCCCTGGGGATCGCTCCGGGACATCGTGCGCGTCCATCCCCGCCCCTATGTCGAGGCGATCGAGGAGGCCGTGCCCAAGACGGGCAAGGTGGCGCTTGACGGCGGCGATACGGTGATGAGCCCCGGCACCTGGGCGACGCTGCTGCACGGCGTCGGCGGGGCGACCTGCGCGGTCGACAACGTGATGAGCCGGCAGGTCAACAACGCCTTCGTGTCGATCCGCCCGCCCGGCCACCACGCCGAGCAGCAGACGCCGATGGGTTTCTGCGTCTTCAACTTCGCCGCCATCGCCGCCCGGCAGGCGCAGGCGATCCACTCGGCCGGCCGCGTCGCCATCGTTGACTTCGACGTGCATCACGGCAACGGCACTCAGGCGATCTTCTGGTCGGATCCCAGCGTGATGTACGGCTCGACCCACCAGATGCCGCTGTTCCCCGGCTCCGGCGCGGTGGGTGAGCGGGGCACCCACGACCAGATCGTCAACGCGCCGCTGCGCGCCGGCGACGACGGCGTGGCGTTCCGCGAGGCGTGCGCCAAGATCCTCGCGCGGGTCGACGGCTTCGGCCCCGACCTCATCATCATCTCCGCCGGCTTCGACGCCCACTGGCGCGACCCGCTCGGCAGCCTCAAGCTCAACGAGGGCGACTACGTCTGGGCGACGGAAAAGCTGATGGCCTTGGCCGCCAAGCA
>CAXTMA010000168.1:0-9245 GCA_964245015.1 uncultured Beijerinckiaceae bacterium
ATGGGCATGATGGGCGCCGACATGTTCGGCATCCCGATCGACAAGGTGCGCGTCAAGCTCGGCGACTCGAGCCTACCGACGGCGCCCGTGGAAGGCGGTTCATGGGCGGCCGCGTCGACATGCTCTGCCATCAAGCTCGCCTGCCTCGCCCTGAAAAAAGACCTTCTCAAGCACGCGGGCGCGATGGACGAAAATCCGCTGAGCAAAGCCGGGCCCGAGGAGGTCGAAGCGCGTGAGGATCGCCTCCGCCTTGTCGACAGGCCAGACGTTGGCATCGCGATCGCCGACATCCTGCGCGCCGCGGGACTGGACGAGCTTTCCGCCGAAGGCGAAGCCAAGCCCGACTCCAAGGTGCAGAAGACGCACTCGTCCTATACGCACTCCGCCATCTTCTGCGAGGTGCGCGTCGACGAGGAACTCGGCATCGTCCGCGTTGCTAGGATCGTCAACGCCGTGGCAGCGGGCAAGATCATCAACCCGAAGACGGCGCGCAGCCAGATTCTCGGCGGGGTGGTGATGGCGCTGGGTTCTGCCCTTGAGGAGGAGACCTTCACCGACCATGCGCTCGGCCGGTTCATGAACCACAACTTCGCCGAGTACCACATTCCGGTTAACGCCGACATCAAGGACATCGATGTGATCTTCGTGGACGAACCGGACGAGATAACCAACGACCTTGGCGTCAAGGGTCTGGGCGAGATCGGCATCGTCGGTACCGGCGCTGCGATCGCCAATGCCGTCTTCCATGCCACTGGCGTGCGCGTCAGGAGCCTGCCAATCACGGTCGACAAGCTGCTGGACTCGTCGGCGCTCCTGGCGGCGGAATAGCGTCGTCGATCCATGGCGTAGGCGATGCGCCGTCAAGGGCACCGAAGGGCTTGTTCGCCTAGCACCAGCCCGCCGGCTTAAGGAAAGGTCTCGGCTTGGCCGACCGTCAGCCAACACCGATGTCGTCGATAGAAGCGTGCGAGTGCCCGATAAGCGCCGATGCAACCGCACCAGTTGCGCGCCGTACGTCAGCTTCCGGGTCGCCCGAAAAATGCAGTGAATGAAGATGTTGGGTCGATAGCTGCCGGAGCGGCTATGTCCGCTCTCGTGTTCAGCACATCCAGAACGAGACAGGCTGCTGTCGGCCATCGCGAGTAGGTTCAGCGCTGCTTCTCCGCTCGGCCAATCCGGCCATCGGAGAAGATCACCATGGGACATGCGGAGTTTGACCCGGCCAGCAAGGGACGGCAAGCGTGGAACGCCGGCCGCAAGCTCGGCGCCAAACGCCCGCTCAAGCCGCAACAGGTCTGGGCCATTCGCTTCTGGCTCGACGACCAGGGTCGTCTACGCGATCGCGCCATGTTCGACCTTGCGATCGACAGCAAGCTGCGCGGCTGCGACGTGGTCAAGATGAAGATCGGCGATGTGGTGCTGGGCGGCCGTGTCCGTTCCCGCGCCACCGTGGTGCAGCAGAAGACCGGCAAGCCGGTGCAGTTCGAATTGCTCGATCCGGCACGGGTCAGCATGCTGGCGTGGCTGGAACGGCGAGGCGGCACGGTGGCCGAGCACGTCTTCCCGAGCCGGGTCGACCAAGCTCGTTCCATCAGCACGCGGCAGTAAGCCCGGCTCGTTGATGAATGGGTCACCGGTATCGGCTTGCGTTGCGAGGACTACGGCACGCACTCGCTGCGTCGGAAAAAAGCCTCGATCATCTACAAGCAGAGCGGCAACCTGCGCGCGGTGCAGATCCTGCTCGGGCACACCAAGATCGAGAGTACGGTGCGTTACCTCGGCGTCGACGTCGAGGACGCTCTGACCCGGTCGGAGCGCACGGAGATCTGACCAACTGCGGCTCCGGCAACGGTGCGTCGGAGCCGTACAGCGCCCATGCCGGTCGCTCACGCATGCAGGAGGCTTTCTGGAAGCCGACGTTTAGGCATCGGTGCGGTTCAGGCTGCGACGTGGACGCGTCCTGATCGACGCCAAACTTTCGAACCGGACCGGGCACAACGGTCCGGCGGCGCACCGTTGAGGATCCATTCATGTCCGGGCCTGTTGGACCGACCTCGACGCATATCCTTCGGGATAGCGGCAAAAAGGATTTTACATGAGCAAGGAACAGAACCTCGAGACGACGAAGAAGCTCGGCGAAGCCGTCTCGAGCGGCGATCTGCGGGCGTTGCACAACATCTTCTCGGCAAATGTCATCGAGCACGATCCGGCCCCTGGTCAGGGCAAGGGACCGGAGGGCTACATCAAATTGTTCACGATGATGCGCACCGCGTTTCCCGACCTCAAGGTCACCGTCGAGCATATTGTTCAAGACGAGAACAGCGTTGCCATGGCGTACAAGATCCACGGCACGCACAAGGGCGACTTCATGGGCATCGCGCCAACCGGTAAGACCTTCGAGGCGCGCGGCATGCAGATTAGCCGCTTCGAGAACGGCAAGATCGTCGAGCGTTGGGGGTCGTCGGACGAACTCGGCCTCGTCAAGCAGCTTGGCGCCACGTTGAACACCGGCAAAGGCCTTCTCGAGAAGCTGGCGGGATAAGTCCGTGATGGCGGGAGAGAATAGCCTCTCGCCCTTTCTCCGATTGGTTACACGGCTGACAACAGCCCATCAGCATGTCCCCGCTCGGTTCAGCGCCCACCGCAGTCAATTAATTTGCGAAACAGGCCGCTTGGAAGCAGACCTTCTGCTGATCGGGGACAGCTTGAGGGGGAAGAGCAACCAGAGGAGCTATGACCCCGATCGCCGCGGTTAGCGCGACCGCAGCCGTCGTAAGCCGCGCGGTGCCGGCATAGGCGGCGGCATCAGGGCCAGAACCGTCGCGGCGCCGGCCGCCGCCAGCGTGAGGCCGGCCAGCGCGGTGCGTACCGGATGCAGCGCCGCCGTCGTGTAGAGCGCGGACTCCGTGGGGTAGGAGCTATTCCCCGCTTCCGTGAGGATGCGTGCTGCGAGCGCCGTGAAGGTGGCGTCGACCTTCCCTGTCTCGGCCAAAGTCAGGTCGAAGACCGCCATCGCGCCGTAAAGCCGGAGCGCCTTGGCGTAGCCGCGCAGCGTTCCGTAGGTCGCGATGTAGAAGTGCGCCGCGACCTGACCAGACCCGATGTTGACGAGATCGCGCGTGGCGCTGCCGTCGGCCTTGGCGACCATTGTCCCGTTGGTGTCGGTGATGCCGGCCATCGCCTGGTCAGTCCGCTTCTCGATGTCGCGTCCGAGTGTCTTAAGAATCGGTTCGAGCCGCTTGGCTTGCACCAGGTTCAGCTCGCTGCCCGCTTTCAGCATCTGCTTGAGCTTGGGCAGGCTCGAAGTATCGATATTCTGGCGGGCCTGCTCGGCACCCTGGTGGTGTGCGGCGTGGAGCAGGCGCAAGCCTTCGACGAACAGGTTGAGCAGGCGAGGATCTCTGGTCATGGTTGGGCTCCGTAGGGCTTCCGCGGAGCAAAGCATGGCGCCAGCAAGCGTTCCCCAAGGCGCATCTCGCACCGAGACGCCGGAGAGCGGCCGGGCGATTGTGCGCCCACCCCGGCCATTGCTGAGGCGCTTCGGTCTTCTCCTCTACAGGCATCGGGGACGGCAACTGGGCAAGCTGAGGCTCCGACGCTGTCCAAGGCGTGATCCCGTTCGACGGTTTCGTGCCCGCCTGCAACGATCAATGGTTTGGTGCGACTCGCAAGCCCGACGGGTCCCCGCGCGATACCTCCGAGGCACGCGCGGCCGTGTCGGCCAGCAGAGCCGCAACGAGATCGGCTTGCGTGACCAGCCCGGCAAGCCGGTCGTTTGCTTCGACGACCGGCAGGTGATGGACGCCTGCGTCGGCCATGCGGTGCACCACCTCGGCAACCGGCGTGGACGGTCGTACGCCCACGATATGTCGGCTCATGATGTCCTCGACGCAACCGTGCGGGGCGCGTCCGCGCTCCATCGTCAGCGACAGCCGCCGCAACAGCCCCAGCCGGGGCGCCTGGCTCCCCCAAACGGTCTTGTCCAGGAGATCGGATTGCGTAATCACGCCGATGACGCGGGCGTGGTCGTCGGTAACCGGCAGCATCTTGACTCGATGGCGGCGGAGCAGAGCCAGAGCCTCGCGGAGCGACGCGTGCGGGGCGATCGCGATCACGTCGCGTGACATGACCTCCTCGCAGGTCGTGCCGCCCGACCGGCGCAGGTTGGCCCGGTTCTGGACCTGCCGCAGGATGGCTTCGAGGTCGCCGCGACCGATTTCCAGGACTTGGTCAAAATCCTTCAGCACCGCATCGAGATCGGACGCAGTGATCCGCCCGGCGGATCGGACGGGGTCCGCCTTGCCGTTCGGCAAGGCGGCGATCGGCACGTGAGGGTAGCGGCGGCCGGTCAGATTGTTGAACAACAGCGCGCCCGCGAGCAGCAGCAGGGAGTTGGCGGCGACAGGCCAGATCACGAAACCGTAGCCGAGCCGGGTGATCGCCGGGCCGCCGAGCACGGCCGTCAGGGCGACGGCGCCGCTCGGCGGGTGAACGCAGCGCAGCAGCATCATCAGCGCGATCGCGCAACCCTCGGCCAGCGCCGCCGCCGCGATGGGATCGGTGACGGTCGCCGCCGCCGTCACCCCGACCGTGGCGGCGACGAGGTTGCCTCCGATGATCGACCAGGGCTGCGCCAGCGGGCTAGTGGGCACCGCGAAGAGCAGCACCGCCGAGGCCCCCATCGGCGCGATCAGCACCGGCAGCGTCGCCCCGTCGCCGAGCCAGATGCGGCTGAGCAGACCCGTGGCCAGGATACCCAGCAATCCGCCCAATGCCGTGCGAATGCGCTCGCGCGCGCTGACCGTGCCGCGTTCGGGAACAAAGGACCGGAGATACTGCCGCATCGTGGTGTTCCGCAGGGGATCTGGGTACGAGCTAGTCGGCGGATTGTCCGCCGGTCGCCGCTGCCGGGTACGGTTCCGCGGTTTCGCCGCGTCGCCGCGCGAAGAAGCGGGCGCGCTCCCGTTCGCTGATCCCGGCCGCGCGCCGCACGGCAAGCAGGTCTTTGCGGCTGATCACTCCCTGCAGCACTTGCGTGCCGGGATCCACGACGGGGATCAGCCCGATGCCTGTTGCGATCATCGAGTCGAGAACGTGGCTGATGACGTGCCCAGGCGCGACCGCAAGCGGCGGCCTTTCGGCGGTGCGCTGGCCCAGCGTGCCGTTGCCACCGGTCCCGTCCGCCTGCCAGCGCAGCGCGTCGGCACGGGTCACGAGACCGGCGTGGCGCCCGTCGTCGCCGACAAGGGGGTAACCGCGATGCTTGGCTTCGGGCGACGTGAAGAAAGCGACGGCTTCGGCCACGCTCGTCGCCGCCGGCAGGGTCTCGACATCCCGGACCATGATCTCCGAGGCGCGGGTCAGTTCGTAGGGGTCGATGCTGTATTCCTGCGTGATGTGCCGGCCGCGCCGGGCGATCTTTTCCGTCAGGATCGAGCGCTTGAGCAGGAGCACGGTAACGACATAGGCGGCCACGGTCGCCGTCAGCAAGGCCGGCAGGGCGTGCGCGTTGCCGGATATTTCGAAGGCGAACACCGCCCCGGTCAGCGGCGCACGTAGGCTGCCGCCGAGCATCGCCGCCATGCCGACCAGTGCCCAGAAGGCGGGATCGGCGCCGGGCAGCATCAGGCCGGCAAGCCAGCCGACCGCGCCGCCGAGGATGAGCAGGGGTGCCAGCACGCCACCGGAGGTGCCCGAGGCCAGCGACACCAGCCAGATCGCGGCTTTCACCAGCAGCACCGTGACCACCGCGGCGAGCGCCATGCGGTCATGGAGAAGGTCGGCGATGACACCATAGCCGACGCCCAGCGCTCGCGGCTCAACTAGGCCGCCGAGCCCAACCACGATGCCGCCGAAGGCGGGCCACCACATCCAATGCACCGGTAAGCGCTCGAAAGCGTTCTCGATGCGGTACAGCAGGATCGTGAGCAGTCCCGACAGCAGCCCGATCGCGAGACCGAGCGCGATGCAGGCACCGTAACCCCACCACGGCAGGATGGGCATCAGCGGCAGCGGAAACAACGGTGCGGCGCCGAAGGCGAGCGGGCGCCAAGCGATGGCAACGACAACGGCTGTGCAGACGGGAATGAAGCTGCGCGGCTTCCACTCGAACAGCAGCAGTTCCACCGCGAGCAGCACGGCGGCGAAGGGGGTGCCGAAGATCGCCGTCATGCCGGCCGCCGCACCGGCAACGAGCAGGGTCTTGCGCTCCGCCGCGGTGAGATGGAAGAATTGGGCGAACAACGAGCCGATGGCGCCGCCCGTCATGATGATCGGGCCCTCGGCGCCGAATGGTCCGCCGGTGCCGATCGAAACGGCGGCGGAGAGCGGCTTCAGCAGGGCAACGCGGGGCGCAATGCGGCTGTGCCCGGTCAGGATGACCTCGATCGCTTCGGGGATGCCGTGGCCCCGGATCGCCTTTGACCCGTAAAAGGCCATCAGCCCGACGAGGAGGCCGCCAAGCGCCGGTGCCGCCACTGTCCACCACGAGTGCGGCGCATCGGTCATCGTCGGCAGCACAGTGCCGAGCCGGGAGAACCACACGAGGTTGGTGACAAGCGCAATGAGCCTGACGAGACACCACGCCGCGGCGGTGGCGAGCGAACCGACGAGGAGGGCCATCGCGGCAAGGAGCAGCGTGCGCGGACCGGCGGAGAAGTCGCCGAGGGCTCGCGGGGGCAGACCTGCCGGACCACTGTCGATTGTCTTGGTATGGTTCACCCGATTTCCCATCTGCGCCAGCAGGTGGTGACTCCGACGCCTACGGGCAATTAATATCGTAATACGATATAATCAAGGATGCGAACGATGGAGGCGGCGGCGACAGGGGAGCTGACACAGGGCGACTACGAGAGCTTGGCTGCATTCCGTCATGCCTTGCGACGCTTCGTGAACTTCAGCACGGAGGCGGCGCGCAGCGCGGGTCTGTCCACCCAGCAGCATCAGGCCCTGCTGGCGATCAAGGGGCACCGCGGAGGGGCGCTCACGATCGGCGCACTCGCCGACACGCTGCTGGTCGCTCCCCACACCGCCGCTGAACTCGTCGCGAGATTGGAAGCGGCAGGGCTCATCACGCGTGTTGCCGACCCGGTGGACCGCCGAAGGGTCGGCCTGGACCTGACGGCTCAAGCCGGCGAGGCGTTGCGCAAATTATCCTTGGTGCACCTGCAGGAGGTGAAAGTCTTGGCGCCACGGTTGATGGCGATCTTCCGGGATCTCGACGCGCAGTCTTGATGGCGACCGGACAGACGCCTCGCGATGGTGCGGGCGCCCGTGCGGGTCGGTCTCATTGGCTCGGCATCGCGCCGTTCCCGGCAGCGGCCAGGAGCCAAGCGCTTTCTCGTCCATGAGTGTGGAAGCGGCGCCTGCCAAAGATGTCTGCTGTTTGCAGCTTCGTGTCCAGAGCTGACATTCTCCTTCCGGCCATCGCGAGTAGATCAAGCGCTGCTTCTCCGCTCGGCCATCCGGCCAGAGGAGAAGCACACCATGGGACACTCAGAGTTCGACCCGGCCAGCAAGGGACGGCAAGCCTGGAATGCCGGCCGCAAGCTCGGCACCAAACGCCCGCTTAAGCCGCAACAGGTCTGGGCCATACGCTTCTGGCTCGACCACCAGGGCCGCCTTCGTGATCGGGCGATGTTCGACCTCGCCATCGACAGCAAGCTGCGCGGCTGCGATGTCGTCAAGATGAAGATAGGCGACGTGGTGCTGGGCGGCCGTGTCCGTTCCCGCGCCACCGTGGTGCAGCAGAAGACCGGCAAGCCGGTGCAGTTCGAGCTTCTCGATCATGCGCGCAGCAGTATGCTGGCTTGGCTCGAGCGCCGGGGCGGCTCGGTCGCGGACTATGTCTTCCCGAGCCGCATCGATCATGCCCGGCCGATCAGCACCCGGCAGTACGCCCGCCTCGTTGATGAGTGGGTGACCGGCATCGACCTTCGCTGCGAGGACTACGGCACGCACTCGCTGCGGCGGACCAAGGCATCGATCATCTATAAGCAGACGGGTAACCTGCGCGCCGTGCAGATCCTGCTCGGCCACACCAAGATCGAGAGCACGGTGCGCTACCTCGGCGTGGACGTCGAGGACGCGCTGACATTGGCGGAGCGCACCGAGCTTTGAGCAACAGGCAGCTCCGGTCACAGTGGCTCGGAGCTGCACCAGCGCTTCGCGCCCATGCTGGTCGTTCCAGAGCCGAAATGGCGTTCCCAGCAGCGGACATTCGCCGCGCGTCAGGCGCGCTCGGCTACCTTGTTGATGATGCGGAGGAACAGGTCGGGGCTGGTACAAGTACACCTGCACCATGTCGGGATCGGTATAAGGGAATGAGCCGGTCGTCGCTGCCGCATGACGGCGAACTCATCCCGCGCCCGCACCAGCGCGCGGCATCGCAGGCCATCCTGGCCGCCCGCGCCACTGGGCGCCGCGGCTTCCTGCTCGGCGACGCGACCGGGCTCGGCAAGACGCTGGCGGTGTGGAGCGCCGTCGCCGCGATGCCCGAAGCCGACGTGCTCATCGTCTGCCCCAAAGGCGGCCTGCCGCAGTGGCGGCGCACCATCGCGCTCGCCGGCGCGGTGGGAAAGACCGTCACGCTGATAAACTACGAGCGCACAAAGGCGCTGATGGCGCTGTCCTCCGCCAGCGGCCGGCGCTCGACGCGGGCGAAGAACAACGAATTGGCGAAGCGCGGCACCCCGAAGCGGAGCTGGCCGCTGGTGGTGTTTGACGAAAGCCACCGACTGCGCAACCCCTACGCCCAGCAAAGTCTCGTCTGCCGCCGACTCGCCGATGCGGCCACCTTCGCGATCTACATGAGCGCCACCGCCGGCCAGGCCCCGCACGAGCTATCCTACCTCGGTCGGCTGCTGGGCGAGGCCGCCGATGTGCCGACCGAGACGCTGGCCGGCTTCCGCGACCTCATGAAGGGGCTCGGCATCGGGCGGGCGAAGGGGCGCTGGACCAACTGGTCGTGGACGGCCAACGCCCGCGACTGCACGGTGATCGCCGACCTGCTGTACAGGGGCGAGCGCGCCATCGGGCTTCTCCGGCGCCCGGCCGACATCGCGGGCTGGCCGGAGATCCAGCGCGAGCTGGCGCCGACCGCGCTCGGCCGCGACGAGCGCCGGCTTTACGAAGCGACCTGGCGCGAGTTCCGCCGCGCGTTCGGCCTTGCCGGCGGCAGCACGCGTCGTCCCGCCGGCTGGGCGGCCGCGCTGCGCTTCCGCCAGAAGGCCAGCCTGCTGCGCGTC
>CAXTMA010000169.1:0-9243 GCA_964245015.1 uncultured Beijerinckiaceae bacterium
CCGTGGCGGAAGCCGGCGCTGTAGCAGCAACGGCAAACAAGAACGCAGCAGTAGCCAACGAAAAGGCCGCAGCCGCCAATCTTGAGCTTGCGCGCTTGAAGGCGCCGAGGGTGTTCGCGGCCGACAAACTGCCGACCTTCATAGAAGCAATGCGGCCCTTCGCAGGGCAGCAGTTCTCCGGGCAAATTCCCGCGGGCAATCCACAAGACGCTTCGCCGCTTTGGGATGCTATCAGCCGCGGGCTGACCGAGGCAGGATGGAAGCGCGAAAACCCCGTTCTCATCACCACGGGCGACCCGCCCGTAGGGCTCACGCTGACGCCGCATGAGGGCGTGGTCGTGTGGGTGCCGCTGAAGAAGCAGGCGGCAACCGAACACAGAGGAGCAGCCTTGGTTGACGCTCTCAATGCGGCGGGCATCGCAGCCCGTCTTGATGACAGCATCGATGATCGCGAGCTGCCGAACGTGCTGGTTATCGAGGTCGGCACCAAGCCGCAGTGACGGACGCTCACGGCGCACCTGCCTTTCGGCAGGTAGGTGGTCCCGAAGCAGCTACCCCGCTTGTGGCGGGTGCTCCATAATACCGGCTTTGCGGAGGTGCCGCCATTCCCGCCGCAGGGCATCCACCGCGGCCCGACGCGCGAAGGTGGCGAGGAGAGGCTCGACGTCGGCCGGGGCCAGGCCGCGGGGATTGGCCCTGAGCCACTGCAGGAACCGCACGAAGGTCTCCTGGAAGGCATCGTCGGCGAGGGCCCCGTTGCCCCGGCAGGCGCGGCGGACGATCGAATAGACCTCGCGACCGTGGCTCGCGACCAGGGCCGCCACGATCGCGTCGACGTCCGCGGCGTCCGGCGGGCCGCCGCGATCCTGGTCCGACCGCCGGCTCAAGGGATCCGCCAGTCGATCCGGAGCCGGCAACCGGCGTCCCCGACGCCGTGACCGACGACGAAATCCGACGCGACCTGCCTCGGCGCGAACGAGATCGGCGCCGGTGGACGGGTGCGCGACACGATCCTCCGCCAGCAGCCGCTGTTGACGTAGTGGCCTTGAGCCTCCCCCAACGGCCCCGTCGGCAGCAGGCCCGGCTGGTGGGTGTGTCCGAAGAGGACGAAGCGGCACCCATGCTGAGCGCCCAGCCGCCTGGCGTTCTCCGCGTACGCGTCGCGGCGGCCGGACACGAAGGGCGACAGCGCGTCCGCCAGCTGGGCGATGGTCTGGAAGGCCGAGGCCTGCAGCGTCCGTCTGAAGCCCGCGTAAGGCGCTCCCGCGAAGCCGTCCTGGTCGGAGAACTCCTTCAGATCGAGGAAGTCGTCGACGACCTGTTTCCAGGCCGCGGCGACGATCGCCCGTTGCGCGTCCCCCGAGAGCGTGACGTCCGCGATCCACCGGATGTAGAGCGGCACGTCGGTGACCGGCTCGACGTTCTCGACGTCCTGCAGCATGCGTCCCAGTCTCGTCTCCGGCGCGAGACCCAACCGCTCGCAGGCGATCTCCGCGAAGCGATTGACGATCCTAAGCACGACCGCGTCCCCGACGGCCCAATACCCGTCGGCCTCGCGATGCCAGTTAAGCGGATCGAAGGAGTGGCCGTGGGTGGCGTACACGGAGGCCTTCCGATCGACATGGCAGAGCGGGAACGGCTTCGCGGGATCATGGTCGAGGGCGAGCAGGTCGACGGCGATCTGCCGAAGCCGCGGCGACAGTTGCACCATGTAATCGTGGTTGCCCGGCAGGAAGCGGGTGACGAACGCGCCGGCGTCGACGCCGGCCCGAAGTCGCGCTGCGAAGGCGCCGTAACGCCGGCTTATGCCGGCCGCGATCTCGACGGCGCAGGCCTCGGCGTGGCCCCGCGGAAATTCCTGAAGCCGGGTCCCGCTCCGCTCCAGGGGGCGGAGCGCTTCTCCTCCCACAAGGGCGTCCAGCGCGCCGAGCGGAGGAGTTCGAACACGTCCCCGGCGAAAACCAGCGTCCCCGCGTGGGCGCTCCCGCGGCAGGCTTCCGCGAAGTCGTCGACGAAGCGCGCCAGCTCGGCGTCGTCGGCACCCCCATGCACGGGACTCTCGGTGAGATGCAGGTCGCTGAGGTAGCAATTCATGGTGGGCCTATGCTCGGCGGACCCGGTCCCTGCGCCGAGCGGCCGCAGGAGGCGGGTTCGGCCGTGGCGCGAGAGCGGTTCCAGGACGTGAGGAGGAGACGCGAGATGCCCGACTTCCCTCCGGCCGATCCGGGTGCGGCGCCGCGGCCGCACGATCGCTCGCGACCGCGTCAGCGACCGTAGTGCTGCGAGACGGCGCCGGGGCTGATGTCGAACAGTCGGGCCATGAAGCTCTGCTTGACGCCGGCGTCGCGCGCCGCCACGAGCACGTCGCGGCCGAAGGCGGTCATTCTCCCGCCCTCGGTCTTCGCCTCCTCCCGGAGGGTCGAGAGAAGAGCGAGTGCCGCCTCGACCTCTTTGAGGCGGCGGCGGATGGCCGAGATCGCTTCCATGGCAATTGTCTCCGACGGAGCCGCGTCGAGGCGGCGATCTAAACGATAATAGACCTTTTCTTCATTAGAACAATCCACCGAAGGTTCAGATGCGGTGACCATCCCGCACTCCGGCGCCATCTCGCGCCGGTCTTCCCCGTCGAATCCGACGCGTGCCCCGGCGAGGTCGCGCCGGCCGTCGCCGGTGTTCCGCGCGGACGGCGGGGCGGTGGTCGCGACGCCGCGGATCATGTGCGTGGAAGGGACGGCCAGCCATCGGGGCGGGCCACGCCCGAGCCCGTCCGGCCCCGACCCCCACGGTGGCGCGGCCGCCGGGCCCGGATCGCGGCACGGGCCGCGGGGCGGAACGTCGTGAGCGTTCGCAACGCCGAAGCGGGTGCTCTCGTCGGCGACGACGGGAGAGGTTCCACGCGCGGCAGGCGCCTCACGCGCGAAACGCTGGAATGGTCGCTGACCGGGGTCGAGCCCGGCGGTTGCAACGAATGGATGGTCCATGGCGCCTCGCCGGGAAGGATCTTCATCTCCGATCCCGACGCGATCCTGGTCCGTCGCCCTTTCCCCAGTCCGACGGCGATCTCGGATCCCGACAGGATCTTCGCGACACGCTGTTCCCTCGCGACCATCCGCGACATGCTCCCGCAACGGCCGTTCGTCACGATGACCCCGACCGGTCCGGACCACGTGTGGCAGGCCTTCGTGGTCGGCGGTCGGGGGTCGTGGTCGAGGCCGATGATGGAACGCCGGGCGAGGGGCGCCCACCGACGTCTCCCGCCCGGTCGCGTTCGGGGCTCGACGGCGTTCGTCGGTGCATCGGCCAAACTGCCGGCGCGCTCCCGACGGGTTACCCCTCCCAGGAAGGTGGGTCGGCGACGTCGACGCGGTCCGCCGGAGTGCGACCGGAGACCGGCACGAGGTGATCGGCGAGACGACGTAGCCCGCGCTGCGGTCCAAGCGACCGGCAAGGGTATGCGGCCCGGCCGTGGCCTAGGCGGCCCTGATCCAGGTCGAGGTCGCCGATCCGTCGACGCCATGCCGGGCGACGTCGTCGGAGTGCGGCAGGGCGGAGACGGTGCCATCGTCGTGTTGGACGTGGCCGGCGCCGCCAAGTAGCCCCTCTACGGCGGTCGCAGACTCGCCGTCCATGTCCGAGGACTTCGGCGACGATGACTGGGCATCTTGTCGACGCTGGGTGGATGGAACCCGAGCGGATCGCGCTGAGCGAGCAATGGTCCGGCGATCATGCCTCCTACACGCTGGACCTTCTGAGGGCGACGGGTTGGTGACGGCCCTGGAGTCTTTGACGATCCGACCGGACGAGGCCGATCCAGCTGTCAGGAGGCCGTGGAAGTCTCCCTCCTCCGCACCAGCATCGCGGTCAGATCACCGCGCTCCATCCGCATATGGCCGTAGGAGCCGTCCGACTCGACCCGCGCGAAAAGGGGATCGTCGAAGTCGGGGACCACGCGCACCAGCGCCCAGAGGTCGATGAGGTCGGAGGTGTCGAGGACGCACAGTAGGAAACGCCGGCCCTGCCAGGCCAGGAAGCAATGTCCGACGCCGTCGACATGCAGGCGGCGCGGCCGCAACGCGAGGGTTTGGTCCGGGGGAACGCCGCGGGACAGCATCTTGCAGAGCAGGCGGTCCCGGCGGCACTCGAGATCCTCGCCTCTCATGGAGTGGGCGAGGCGCGCCATGTCGTTGGGGTGGTCGTCCTCCCAGTCGGCGGGTCGCCAGTTGTCGCGGAGATTGATGTAATCCCAGTGGTAGCGCTCCTCCACGGCGTAGTACGTGGCCGCCTTGAAGAGCCCGTCGCCGATGAAGCGGCGGCGGATCTCGCGCCCGAGCGTCGCCTCCTCGTCGTCGCGTTCGCTTTTCGCGAAAAGGTACGCCGCCCTCGCGAGCAGGGCGGCGACGTCCATAGCGGAATTCCGAGCGCCCGCCCGGACGGGCGGGCGCGACCGCCAAGCGGCCCAGTGGTCCTCCTCGTCAGCGTGGCACAGGGGGAAGGAGGCGGCGCTCTCGGAGTGGCAATCCAACGCGCGCACGTCGCCCCAGTCGCCGCCCAGGATCGGCGAGATCTCCCGGTGGCGGTTCCCCCAACGCGCGCAGTGCCGGGCGTATGAGGCGCCTTGGCGTTCCGGTGGGAACTCACGTCCGTCGGCAGCCGTGTGGGAGGCCGAGCGGACGTCAACGAACGATCGGTTGGCGGTTTCCTGCAACACCGTCAGGAACAGGTCGACTGAGCGCGCCGGCGTCTCGCTCCATCCGAAGTACATGGCGTCTTCCATGGAGCCGGCCGCCGCCGCCCGCCTGAGGACCGCGGCGGCCTCGCCGTCGTCCAGGTCAGTCGAGGCCGTCGCGCACAGCACGGAGTCGTCCCGTCCCCTGTTGATGGTGGCCGCGATGTGGATCGTCGTCGCCGAGTGCATGCCGTCGCCCTCCCCCTCGGCCGGCGCGAATCGGTTCGCACAGGCGATCGATTATGAGGAACCCGGAGGCCTGCGCCATGCGACTCCACGCATTGCGCAGGGCGAGGCGCGCGATCTCAGGACGGCGCCTGACCGCGTTGGTCAAGAGGTGCAGCCGCGATGACGGCAAGTGGACGTTCGCCACTGGGAGGACGTCTCGTGTTCATGCATGACGGGCTCGGGCGCAGGTCCGTCCGGCTGCCCTTCGACGTAAGCTGGCCGGAAGCGGCTTGTCTCCTTGCGAACGCGGCGTACGAGAGAGCGGACGTTGCCATCTAGCAGTTTGCCTATCAGGCGAGGACGTAATCCTGGAGATCGTTCAAGGTCGAGCCAACGGCATCTGCCTGGAATCCGAGTTGTTCTGGAAGGAGGCCAAGCCGATTGATCCAGAACGTCGTATAGCCGAACGATCGCCCGCCCGCGGCATCCCAACCCGCTGAGGGTACGAAGAGAATATCATCCTTAGGCAACTGGAGGCCGTCGATCCCGAGCTGGTAGGCGCGCGGATCTGGCTTGAAGGTCTGCGCCGCATCCGTGCTAAAAATGCCATCGAAGACGTTTTCGATGCCTGACGCCTTAATACATCCGCGCAGCATCGACGACGTAAGGTTAGCAAAGAGCACGACGCGCAGACCCGCCGCCTTGAGCGCCGATAGCGCAGCGATGACGTCAGGCCACGTCTTCATCGTCGAGTAACCGCCGACGAGGCGGCTCCGCTGATCCGCGGTTACGCTCAGTTTCATCTCGCGGATCGCGTACGTCAGAGCGTCATCCGTCACGCTTTCGAAATCGGCGTAGCGGGCGGCGGCAGTGCGAAGCCATGTGTACTCGAACTGGCGCGTCCTCCACGACGTCACCAAGCTTTGAGCCCGCCCAGGAAGCAGGCTTTCCGCCAATGACAACACCGAGCCCGGATCGAAGATGGCAAACGCGTCGAATGCCACGGCTTTGAACGATGGCTTTGCGGTTGCAACGGCAGGGGTGACGACAAATGATGTCGCCGCCGCCAGCCCCAACCCGACGACACGTCGCCGTGTCTCGCTCACTGAACCTGAACCCGGATGGGCGCCGGAGATCGCTGCGTGGCCTTCGCGACGACGGCGAGCATGCGGCGGTCGTCGAGAAGCCGCGCGGCAAGCCGGGCACTCACGGCACCACGCGGAAGACCGCACCTGGGTAATTGATCGACGAGGCAATTTCGGCACATGCCGGTGATCCTTGGATGGCGACCAGCGAGGACACGGGAGCTGGTGGAAGGCTTCAGCCGCTGAGCGTGCGGAGTTCACCCCGCGCGACGCCGATCAGGGTCCGGACGAGAAGTCCGCCGACCGCGATCGTCGCCAGTCCGAGAAGGACGATGGCGATGGCGTCGGTCACGAGACCCGGCTCGACAGTGGCAAACCTCAGCCCGGCGATGGCGGATGCCGCGAGTGGGAAGCTGACGGCCCACCATGCCACCCTGAACGGACAGCACGAGCGGAGCTGCCGAAGGCGTCCAAGCAGCACGGCAAGCATGAACAGCGTCAGCATGTAGAGCGCGTTGGCGAAGAGATCGGCATGTCCGGCCGTCAGCACATAGGTCGAATACCCGACCGCGAAGGGCGCGATGAGGATGAGCAGCGACGGCAGCAGCGCGTCCGGCATCGGGGCTTCGAAGATCAGTCGCGAGACGATGAGAGTGAAGAGAGGTATGGCGAAGAACAGCCCCACGGCGAGTGCGAAGACCATGAGACCGTGCATCGGCGGCAGGCTGAGGGTCGGCAGGGCCAACGGGATGTCGAGGAGGCCGACGACCGGGATGATCCAGGCCGGCGTGGCATGCGCGACCTGCTGGCGGTCGCTCATCCATCAGGTGACGATGAGCCAGGCGAACACCGCCATGCCGGAGGCCCCGACGGCCCACATCGCCTGCGCGACGCCCAGGGCCACGGGCGCGAGAACGATCGGCAGAAGAAGCAGGCTGATCAGGATGGTCCCGAACAGGTTGCCGGCGATCGGGTGGTGGAACTCGGCGCGAACGGCATCCGGCGCAGTCGCCGCCTTCACGGCGTAGCCGAGGCCCACGACGACGAAGGCGATCACGGCAACTGCGCCGATGGCATCGGCGACGACCAACGAGACCCCGTAGCGCGCGTGCGCAAGCCGCCAAGCCACGGACAGTCCGGTCAAGCCCATGATGGACCCGAACAGTCCGACGGGGAGGTACTCGAGGCGGCGCCTGCGCAGCGGGAGAGATGCGGTCGTGGCGGTCATGACGGGCTTTCTCGAAGGTGATGCTGCGCGCCGCCAAGCCCACGGTGAAAGTTCAAGAGGCTCAGCGTGCTCGAGGGCCGACCTTCAGGAGGTTGCGCTGCCTTGCTTGCGAAGAACACTGTCGGTCATCATTCATCTGCCATACGGCGGCAGTAGAGGACGCCGCACCGCAATGATTGTACGATCGGACTTGGCTTGCGCGCGCAGGGCGCGCGCGTGAATGTGTCGGGATGGAGCAGACCCCGACGCATTCTCGCGCGAACGTCGATTGGGACGATCTCCGATATTTCCTCGCGCTCGCGCGACAGGGTAGCCTCTCTGGGGCAGCTCGGGTTCTGCAGACGACGCAGCCGACGATGGGGCGGCGCCTTGCCGCTCTGGAACTCAAGCTCGATGCGCGCCTCTTCGAGCGGCTGCCCAGCGGCTTGATGTTGACGGAAGCCGGAAAATCCATTCTCGACTACGCCGCGGCGATGGAGGAGGCAGCGCTTGCGGCGATCCGCCTCGCCTCCGGGCGCATGTCGGGCATTCGGGGCCACGTCCGCATCACCGCGACCGAATGGTTCGGGACGCGGCTCCTCAGCCCACTGCTGGGCGCTTTTTGCGCCAAGCACCCCCACATCTCCGTCGAACTGATTACGGACTCGCGTCTCCTGAACCTCACGCGCCGCGAGGCAGACCTAGCGTTCCGGCTCCGTCAATTCGATCAGGATGGTCTTATCCAACGCAAGGTGGTGGACGTGCCGTTCGGCCTCTACGCCACATCAGCCTACGTCGAGAGGTGCGGCCTGCCGGACTTCGGGCGGCGGGGCGCTGGAACAGCCCTCGTCCTTCCCAACGAAGCCTTGGCGGACATCGCGTGGGTCCAGGAGGTTCTCGGCGCCGCACAGATTGCGTACCGCAGTAACAGTCGAGAAGGTCAGGCGGCGGCAGCCGCAGCGGGCGCAGGCGTCGTTCTTCTACCCACTTATCTTAGCGTGTCCTGGCCGGAACTCGTTGAACTCGAGGTGCCCGTACCCGTGCCCGCCAGGTCAGTGTGGCTTGGGCTTCACGCCGATAGTCGGGCCGTCCCCCGGATCAGAGCGCTTGCCGATTTCATTATCGAGGGACTTCGGTGTGATCGTCCCGCCAGGCGGTGACCAGCTTGACCGCGTGGCCGGCACCGATCGCCGCAAGGGCCGCGAGTGCGAGGATGCCGATCGCCGGCGACGCCAGCGGCGGCAGGCCATACCGGGCTTTCGCCAGGCGCCAAGCGATGGACAGGTTGGTCAGGCCGATCACGGAGCCGAAGAGCCCGACGGGCAGGTCGTCCAGGCGCAGCGGTGCACGTAGGGCCGGCGTCGCGGCTTAGCTCATGGCGATACCGCCGCAAGCAGCATCTGCTGGGCAGGCTCCAGCCGCGCAGCAGCGCTTTCCGGCACACCGGTTCGGCCGAGCATCGCCGCAACCGGGTAAAAGGCGATGGCGGTGGTGCCGTCTCCACGCTCCCGCACCAGTACGCGCAGCGGCAGGTCGAGCGCCGCCAGCGGCGCGGCGAGCATGACCGGTGTGCCTCCTTCGGGACTGCCGTAGACCAGCACCGTCGCCGGTGGCATGCTCATGCCGACCATCCGGGCGTTCTCGGCGTGGTCAATTCTGGCGAAGATCGTCAAACCGCGTTCGGTCATTGCATGTGCGAGACGCTCGACGGTGGAGTCGAATGACAGGGCCGATGTGTGCTCGATGACCGCGGATGCTTGCATGTCGCTCATCGTCTGATCTCCCCCGTCGATAGCGATGACCACCTTGAGTCGTCTCGGTCGTCACCGCGCGTTGTGTGTCGGCGACCGTGTCGAGCGCGAAGCGGCGGGGGTCCAGCGCGGCAAGCAGCTTGCCGCAATCCGCGAGCCTCGCCGCGAGTCCGATCGAATAGAGCGCAGTTTAACGAGCTTTGCAGATGTCCGCTGCTGTATAGGTCGCCATCTGCGACGAAGGTCGGGGATGGGCGCTACGACGACCCATCCTTGACCGCATCGGTCAACCTATGCCGTGCCTTG
>CAXTMA010000170.1:0-9154 GCA_964245015.1 uncultured Beijerinckiaceae bacterium
CCTGGCTTCCCAGCATGCGGTCGAAGCGGGCCCGCTCGACGTTGAGGATCTTGCCTTTCAGCGGCAGGATCGCCTGGTATTCGCGGGCGCGGCCCTGCTTGGCCGAGCCGCCGGCGCTGTCGCCCTCGACCAGGAAGATCTCGGACTTGGCGGGGTCGCGCTCCTGGCAGTCGGCGAGCTTGCCCGGCAGGTTCGCGATGTCGAGCGCGCCCTTGCGCCGCGTCAGCTCGCGGGCCTTGCGCGCCGCCTCGCGGGCCTGCGCCGCCTCGATCACCTTGGCCGTCACCACCTTGGCGTCGGCCGGATGCTCCTCCAGCCAGCGGTCGAGCATCTCGTTGACGAGGCCTTCCACCACCGGGCGCACCTCGGAGGACACCAGCTTGTCCTTGGTCTGCGACGAGAACTTGGGGTCGGGTACCTTGACGCTGAGGACGCAGGTGAGCCCCTCGCGGCAGTCGTCGCCGGTGAGGTCGACCTTTTCCCGCTTCAACATGCCGGATCGGTCGGCGTAGCCGGTCATCTGCCGGGTCAGGGCGCCGCGGAAGCCGGCGAGGTGGGTGCCGCCGTCGCGCTGCGGGATGTTGTTGGTGAAGGCCAGCACGTTCTCGTGGTAGGAATCGTTCCACCACAGGGCGACCTCCACCGTCATCTTGTCGCGCTCGCCGCGCATCAGGATGGGCGCGCCGATCAGCGCCGTCTTGGTGCGGTCGAGGTAGCGCACGAAGGCGGTGAGGCCGCCGTCGTAGAACAGCTCCTCGATCCTGGGCTCGGCCCCGCGCGCGTCGGTGAGCACGATGCGCACGCCCGAGTTGAGGAACGCCAGCTCGCGCAGGCGATGCTCGATGGTGGCATAATTGTAGTCGACCATCGTGAAGGTCTTGGGCGAGGCGAGAAAGGTGACCTCGGTGCCGCGCTTGGGGCGGCCCTCGATGCCGTTGTCGACCATTGGCGCGGGGCCGACCACCGCCAGCGGCGCCACCGCATCGCCGTTGGCGAAGGTGATGAGATGCTCGCGGCCTTCGCGCCAGATGCGCAGCTTCAGCCAGGTCGAGAGCGCGTTGACCACGCTAACGCCGACCCCGTGCAGGCCGCCCGACACCTTGTAGCTGTTCTGGTCGAACTTCCCGCCGGCGTGGAGCTGGGTCATGATGACCTCCGCCGCCGACACGCCTTCCTCGCCGTGGATGCCGGTGGGGATACCGCGCCCGTCGTCGGTGACGGTGACGGAACCGTCGGCGCAGAGCGTCACCGTAACCCGGCTGGCGTGCCCGGCCAACGCCTCGTCGATGGCGTTGTCCACCACCTCGTAGACCATATGGTGCAGCCCCGAGCCGTCGTCGGTATCGCCGATGTACATGCCAGGGCGCTTGCGCACAGCGTCGAGCCCGCGCAGAACCTTGATGGAGTCGGCGCCGTAATCGTCGATGGGCTGGGACGGAATGCCGGTCGGGACCTTGCCGTTGTCCCGGGGACCTTGGGCAGCCGAATCTTCCATGCCTTGCGACGCTCTCGTACGGGATTGCCGGCCCGCGTGGAGCGGGCTGCTTCACCGTTAGATATAAGCAGTCGCAGCCCTGATTGCATGCGCAAAGCGGCGCTTGCACCGGGAAGGCACGATCCGGGATGGAGATGGACCGCGCGCTGCGGCCTCGGGGATCACCCGTCCGAAGACCTCTCGCCACCGCGCAACGGTCGCGCCTCAGCGCAACGGTCGCGCCTCAGCGCAACGGTCGCGCCTCAGCGCAACGAGATGGCCAGTTCGCCGACCGACACGGCCGGACTGCTGATGGAGCTGACGAGGGACAGGAACTTCTGCAGGTCGTTCAGCGGGGAGTTCGAAACGTACACGATGTCCTTGTCGTGGATCGGGAACTTGCGGGCCAGCAGCAGCGAGCTGGGATCGCGCATGTTGATGAGGTACACGGTCGGCACCAGGTTGAGCGCGGCGAGGCTGGGCGTGATGCCGGGATAGCCGCGCGCCACCGCGATCGGCTCGTAGCGGAACACGAACACGCCTTCGGGATCGGCCCTGGTGTCGGCGAACCCGGACGACTTGGCGATCGCCTCGTCGAGATTGATGCCGAGGGCATCGAAATTGATGTTCTGGTTGCTGTTGGTTGCTCCCACCGAGGTGAAGGACAGCGGGTACTTCACCACCGTCAGCGTGTCGCCGGGACGGGCGTAGATGTTCTCGCGCGGGCTGTTGAGCAGTGTTTGGAACGGCACCCGCACGGTCTTGCGGCCGCGCGTCAGGTCGAGAAAGGTTTCGTGCACGTTGGTCATCACGCCGCCGGCCTCGGCGATGACGTCGAGCAGCCTGTCGCCCCTTGTCGACAGGGGAATGCGGCCGCCCCTCACGCCCTCGCCCGCCAACGTGATGGACGAGGTGATCGGTATGTCGATGGTGACGATGGCCTGCGGCTCGATGGCCTTGCCGGTCAGCTTCTCGACGACGAGCTTCTCGACCTCGGGGGTCGTCTTGCCGACCACGTCGATCTGGCCGGCGTAGGGAACGGTGATGGTGCCGTCCTTCTGGACGATCTGCGAGGGCACGGTGGCCGCGTGCGAGCCGGTCGTGGTGGCCGAGGCGACCGGCTGCGAGAACAGGCCGCCCGCCGCCGCCTCGAAGATGGCGATGGACACCGCATCGCCGACCCCGATGCGCTGTTCCACCGCGCGGCGGTAGTCGCCGAACTTGCCGTAAAGGCTTGGGCCGGGGAAGCTCGCGAGTTGCTCCGTCACGTAGTCGCTGACGTGCACGAGAAGGTAGGGCTGATCCGGCGACCTGCTTTCCCGCAGAACGCTTTCCTTCGTCGGGCCGACGTTGGGCACCGTCGAGCAGCCAAGAAGGGCGGCTGTCGTGCATGCGGCAAGCAACGCCCTCGTGGACCGTAGCACCGCTCGATGTAGGCTGCCTGATCGGAGCAATAGAGATACCGCCTTTTACCCGCTTCTATCCGAAGGCCCGGCGCCGCACCATCGCCGGTCGCGGTAATCCACCGCCTGTTGTGCGTCCGACACACAAACACGGCGGGCTTGTCCGGCGCTGTTGCGCGGATGGACGAAACCTGCGGTGCGCGCCGGGGTCGCCCGACTGGACGCGCCGCGACGGCATCTTCGGCGGCGCGCCGCGCGCGGGACGAAGCGCGGGCCGTCGCCCTCTCGACTGCCCGCTGGAAGGCCCGCACCCCGGCCAAATCCGTGTAATGATCAGAAAGCGGTGGGCGAGCGACCGATCAGCCCGGTGGAAGCTTGACGGGACGACGGCCTTGCGTTTCGTTTTTCTCACCGGAGCGCGGCACGTTGAGCCGGCTCTCAGCCGGTTCGACGGGAGAAGTGGTGATGACCGAAGCGACCAAGAAGGCGGCTGCCAAGCCTGCCGCCGCCAAGAAGACCACCAAGACGGCCGAGCCCAAAACCGTTGAGCCCAAAGCCGCCGCCAAAGCCGCCGGGTCGAAAACGGACGAAACCAAAGCAGCGAAGCCGAAAGGCGTCTCGACGAAGGGACCGACCAAGTCCGCCGCTTCGTCCGCCGAGAAGCCGAAGCCCAAACCCGATCAACAGCCGCCGAGCGCGTTCTCCAAGCCCCTGACGCCCTCCAAGGAGCTCGCCGCCGTGGTCGGCGGGGAACCGCTGCCGCGCACCGTGGTGGTCAGCAAGGTTTGGGAGTATATCAAGGAACACAAGCTGCAAAACGAGACCAACAAGCGCGAGATCCTGGCCGACGCCAAGCTCAAGGCCGTTTTCGGCAAGGACAAGGTGACCATGTTCGAGATGAACAAGCATCTCGCCGCCCACCTCAAGGGCTGACCGCCGGAATTCAAACGAGGCGGCGGCGGCCTGCCGGGCGAGCCGCCGCCGCGCGCGTAATTTGAGCGTCGCGGGAATGGTTCAGACATGGGTTGTCGGCGGTCGGCCGGCCTCTCTTGGCGCACCTGCCGCCGGCGATCCGATGCGCGCCGTCGGCTCCGTGGCTCGGTCGACGGGCGTTTGAGGCGCTTGTCATCGTCTCGACCTACCGCGGCACGTCCGTGCGCAGCCGTCCCACGTCACCGTCGTTGTGACCGACACGCGCTTCATCGGGCAGTGCTCGCAGCGGGACATGGCGCCATTGGGCCTAAGGCTCGTCGACGCGCAGACATCCGCCTCGCCGCGGATATCTTCGAAAACCCGACACATTCGTGAAAGGGGGATCGACATGAAGCTGTTGCGGGTCGGACCGGCGGGCGCCGACTCGCCGGCTCTGCTCGCCGCCGGCGGGTCGCTGCGAGACCTTTCGGCCCATGTCGGGAAATCAACGGGGCGGCGCTGGCGCCGGATCGACTTGCCCGCCTCGCCGCCCTGGATCCGGCGAGCCCGGCGTTCCCCCAAGGCGCACCGCGGATCGGTTCGTGCTTGAGCCGCCTGGTCAACTTCGTCTGCATCGGTCCGAACTACGCCGACCACGCCGCCGAAGCCGGCCTGCGGCTGCCGGAGGAGCCGATCGTGTTCCTCAAGTCTTTCGGCTCGCTGTTCGGGCCCAACGACGACGTGATCCTGCCGAAGAGCTCGCAGAAGACCGACTGGGAGATCGAGTCGGGTGTCATCATCGGCACGAGGGCCTCCGACATCGGGGAAGCCGATGCACACGACCACGTCGCCGGCTATCGCGTGGTGAACGACATCAGCGAGCAGGAATTTCAGCTCGAACGCGGCGGCACCTGGGGCAAGGGCTGCGACAGCTTCGGCCCGGTCGGCCCGTGGATGGTCACCCGTGACGAGATCGCCGACCTGCAGGCCCTCCGCTCGTGGTGCGCCATCGATGGCGAGACGAGGCAGAACGGCAGCACGGGCACGATGATCTTCGGTGTCGCCCGGCTTGTCAGCTAGACAGGTTCGCGTTGGCAGGCCAACGCTTCACCCGATAGCCCTCTGAATTTCCGCAGGTTTGGATCACAAAACCGCAGGGCACTTCGCGAAACCTGCTTAGGTCAGCCGCCTCATGACGCTCCACCCCGGCGACATCCTCGCCACGGGCATCCCGCCCGGCGCCGACCTTGGCATCAAGCCGGAGGCGGCGTTCCTGCGGGCGGGCATCGACGGGCGCGGCGAGCAACGCCTGAGCGTGGTCTCCGCCGCGTAGCCGCCGACGCGCTCCGCATCAGGGGGCTTGCCAATGGCAACCGCAGGTGTCTGTAATCGTGATGTGGAAAGGTGGCCGAGTGGTTTAAGGCAGCGGTCTTGAAAACCGCCGTGGGTGCAAGCCTACCGTGGGTTCGAATCCCACCTTTTCCGCCAGTCAGGTCGCAATATCTCGATAATTAGCTTACGTCGTGTATCCGGCTATCTGTACATTTTCGCGTACAGACCGTCCGGGGCTTAAGGCGGGTCGGCCGACCGATAGCCGCTTACTTGCCGCGCGCGTCTCTTCATGATTGCAGGTTCGATTGCCACGGCTGAACATCGATGGAGCGTCGCCGATACAGCATGTATGGCCTGACGTCCTCGTCGATGGGTCGGGAGTTCCGCCACGGGTGCTCCTCGGTGAGAACTTCGCCGGGCCTGGCCCCGCAGTTGGCGAAGGCGTTCTCAACAGCCGCCGCAGTCACGCGATTGCGCTCGGCCCTGAGCTGGGAACGCCCCGCTTTGGTGGACACCGATGATGCTTTCGCACGAGGTGTCCCCGATGCCCAAAACACGCCAACCCGACGCGCCGGAGTTCCGGCAGCGGATCATCGACCTGGTCCGGCCATGATCCGACGGTTCTCGCCCGCGAGTTCGAGCCGTCCACGACGAGCCGCCCCGCGCCCGACTTGCTGGACCGCACCTTCAAGGCCGGAGCGCCCGACCGGTTCTGGGCGTCCGACATCACCTACGAGCCCAAAATGAGCGGCTTCCTGTACCTCGCCGTCGTGCTCGACGTGTTCAGCCGCAAGGTTGTTGGCAGGTGAGGGTCCATCGCACATGTGCGATGGCTTCCCTTGCTGAGGAACCACCCACACACCGAGTTGATCGAACACGCGGGAGTTGGTTGCTGGCCAACGGCGGCCATCAAGTGTGATCCACTTCTCCGATCAGGGTTGCCGGCACACGTCGCCGGCCATCGGCGGCCGATGCAGCTGTGCGAGCTTCGATAAGATCCGTCGGCGACATTGACGACGACGCCCTGGCGGAAAACTTCTTCGATGACCGGCGTCGCTTGAAGCGCGGCGGGAAGGCCCATCCCCGGATCATTCGGAGAGGCGTCGATCGATCTCGCTGTTTATGCCGCGACGGTTTACGCGCGAGTAGGGCAACATATGTTAGATTTTTCCTGCGTAGATTCGAGGATCGGCGTCATGCAACCGAGTTACCGCGTGAGCACCAGGACGCCGGATGGCACTCTCAACATCGGTGCCAGGAGTTCCGAAGCCGCACTCGTCTGCGCCCGCGAGCTCCTTCAAACGCACTCGTTGGTCTTCATCGAGGATCAGCACGGCAGTGTTTTCATGGCCGACACTTTCGAAATCATCGTGGGCCGGTCTGTGGCCGCGAACGATAACCTGCTTCAGCATGACCTGGGCTTATCTTAAGGTGAAGCCATCGAAATCGATAATTTGCCTTAACTCGCCGTTTTCGGTGAGTTGCTGAGATGACTTGCTGATCGCCCGTGTTGCCCACGTGGCGTTGAACCTCATTCGGTAGGGCGCCGCCACGTGATGATGCCAACGGCGAAGTGCAGCGGGGCGAGATCGTTCTCGGGCTTCCTGTTCCAACGGATCAGCACGGCGCGGTAACGGTTCAGCCGGGAACGGCTGCGCTCGACCACCCGGCGCCTCGCCTTGGCCCCGGCCTGGCGCTTGGCGGCGACCTCCTCGACGCGGCTGCGCAGGTGCGGCGCGAAGCCGAACTGCGCCGCGACCTCGCGCGGGTCGGCAAAGTCATAGCTCTTTTTCAGGCACAAGTGCTGCGGGCGACGGCGGCTCGCCTATGGTCGCCTCACCGGGACGGCGTGCAGTTCCACCGCGAGCGGCAGGCCTTGGCCGTCGGCCAGCAGCGAGCGCTTCACCCCGCGCTTGCCCGGCCGACAATGCTTCGCATCGCGGCGGAACGGTCGGGTCGGGACCGGTTTTTCCCCGCAGAGCGCCGCCGCGGACGACTTCAAAGGAGAAAAGCAACCGGTCGTGTTGACGTGCATGAGGCGCGTCGTTGACGTTACTACAAGGCGTGTTACTTCATCAGCAGAGCGATCCTGCGAGCATGAAATGGATGAAACCAACCTTGTAATCGCGGGTGAACAACTGCAATCCGCGATCCTTGGCGACATGCCCTGGACGGATGCTCTGGACGGCATCGCCGAGGCCGCGGGGGCGCGAGGGGCGGCGCTGATCCCCGTGTCTGCCGGCTTCGCCGAATGCCCCTTCTCGCGCGGTATCGAGGAGCTTGGCCACGCCTATACGACGACGCGGTGGCGCCGCCAGGATTTCCGCCTGGCCGCCTTGGGCAAGGTACTGCGCACCGGTGTTGCCGCGGACCAGGACATCGTTGCTCCCGACGCCATGGAGCGGATGGCCTACTACAAGGAGTTCCTGGAACCGCTTGGCGGATGGTGGTTTGCCGGCGTGCCCGTTCGCGCCGACAAGCACGTCTTCGTCTTGACCATCCAGCGCACACGCGTCCAGGGACCGGTGATCGAGGCGGAGCAGGACGTGCTGCGCCGCCTTGGCTGCGGGCTCAGCCAGTCGGCGACGGTGGCGGCGCGCATCGCGGCGGCACGGGTCAACGGCGTCCTGGACGGGCTGGAGGCGATGAACTGCCCCGCCGTGCTCCTCGATGGCGAAGGCTGCGTGCTGCAGGCCAATGCCGCGGCCGCGACCTTCGAGAGCGAGCTGCGCCTGCGCGCCGGGCATCCGCTGGCGGCGCTTTCCGCGGCGAACCGGGAGCTTCAATCTCATCTGCGGGCGGCGCTGTGCCCGCCGGCCCGGTCGGACAACCCGGAGCTCCGGCCCGTCATCCTGCGTCGCGACGGCAGGCATCCGCTCGTGTTGCGCGTCCGCTGGCTGACGGGTGAGGCGTCTCGCGTCTTTTCCGCCGCCCGCGCGATTGTGCTGATCGACGATCTCGACCAGAAGGACACCCCGTCGGCGACGTTGCTGTGCGACATCTTCGGGCTCACGCCCGCCCAGGCCAGGGTGGCGGCGCTCATCGGAGGCGGGGCGAGCTTGACCGATTGCGCCGACGAGTTGGGCATCACGGTGGGAACGGCACGCTTCCAGTTGAAAGGGGCATTCCAAAACCTGGGCGTGTCGCGACAAGCGGAACTCGTATCCGTGCTGGCTCGCCTGCGCCGTTGCCAGGAGCCGCGCCGCTGATGCGCGGCAGCGTTGCGAAGCCTGCGCCGAACCTAAGCAGGTTTCGCAAAAGTGCCCCGCGGTTTTGTGATCCAAACCTGCGGCATGGCAAAGAGCTAAGCAGGTAGAGCGTTGGCCTGCCAATGCGAAGCTGCTTAGCTGTTGAAGGCTACAGCCGCGGATCGATCGGCTCGCTTTCCAGGGCCAGCACGGCGAAGACGCATTCGTGCACGCGGCGCAGCGGCGAGCCGGTGGCGAAGCGCAGCAGGGCTTCGTGGCCGAGGGCGAACTCGCGCAGCGCCAGCGCGCGCTTGCGGGCGAGGCCGCGCTGGCGCAGCCGCTCCAGATTGTCGGGCATGTCGTAGTCCGGGCCGTAGATGATGCGCAGGTATTCGCGCCCGCGCACCTTCAAGGCCGGCTGGATCAGGCCCCCCGCACCATTTTTGGCGCCGCGCGGCACGAAGGCGAGCGGCTTCACCACCATGCCTTCGCCGCCCGACCCGGTGAGTTCCTCCCACCACGCGGCCGCGGCGGCGCAGGCCGACTCGTCGGCGAGGTCGAGCGTGCGGGACCGCGTGCCGGCCAGCGTCGGGCCGCCGTGGGCGACCAGCCGCCCGGCAAGCGCCATGTGCCACACATTGTCCTTGTCGAAGTGCGCCGCGCCCTCGCTGGCCAGGACATGGAAGGGCGCCACGCGCAGGTCGGCCACGCCGCTGACCGGCCAGGTATAGGGCCGCCACGCTCCGGCGTAGGCGGCGGCGTTGTTTGAGCGCTGGTCGAGCCGGTCGCGGATCGCTTCGGCCGGCACGCCGCGTCGCACGGCCCGGTCGGCCGCCGCGAGCGCG
>CAXTMA010000171.1:0-9152 GCA_964245015.1 uncultured Beijerinckiaceae bacterium
CCCCGTAGCTCAGCTGGATAGAGCAGCCGCCTTCTAAGCGGCAGGTCGCAGGTTCGAACCCTGCCGGGGTCGCCACTTCTTGCCGGCAGGTTGATCGCGGCTGTCGTCATTGCCTCGAAGGGCGCGCGCGGCATCGCGAGATCCGAAGTCGAACGATCGCGTCAGCCGTTGGCTCGACGGGCCAGACGGCGCAGGCGCAACAGCCGGTTCGCCGCTTCCCGCCGCAGGCGCGCGAGTTCAGCCGGCGGTTTCGGCTCTGGCTTTTGCGCAATGGCCGCCTTACCCGGCTTGGTCTGGCGTCGACGCGCCTCTTCGGCTCGCTCGCGCGCCGGCTTCCGGCGTACGGTGAGCGGCTCGGGAGGCGGCAGGGTTGGCCGCGCGACCGGCGTGGGCGCAGTCGCCTTCGCGGCTTTTTTGACGTCGCGGGAAGCAGCCGCCTTCGCGACCGCTGCACGACTCGACGGCTCGCCACCAAGCGGCGCAGCCACCGATGGCTTTTCCTGCGCGCGCAGCGCGATCAGATCGGTCAGCGTTTGGTTTGTTTTCGCGAGATCGCCGGCGATGCCGTTGATGCGATCAACCGTGTCGGCCTTCAACGCCGTGATGTCCCGCGTGTTGCCGCGCGACTGGTCCTGGAGTTCGGCCGTGCTGCTGCGCAGGCCAAGAAGCCCGGCCACGAACACCACCGCCAGCGTCGCGATGGAGCCTCCCAGCAGCCAGTCGGTCCTGCGCAGCCCGCCCGAGGCGGACGCAATGACCGGCTCCGCGCCCTCGACGGCTGAGGTCGGCTGTCGCGCCGAACGTCGGATGAGCTGCAACATATCGCCTCCTGGCATGGAACCGGTACGCGCGATCTAGCCGGGCGGCCGCAGCCGTTGCCAACGAATTCTGAAGAAAGCGTTAAGATGACTGGCAAATCCCGCGCAAGTCAAATGCGCTCGCCCGGTGCCGACGGGACCGAAGCCGGAAGGTGTCGCAGGAGATCGGACCTGTCGAACGACCGTCGCGGGCTTATACTGGTTCGAAGCTCTCAGCCAAGCGCCTGCACGGCGGCAAGGACCTCGGCGGCGTGCCCCGGCACCTTCACCTTGGGCCAGATCCTGGCGACGCGTCCATCCCCGCCGATGAGAACGGTGGTACGCTCGACCCCCATGTACGTGCGGCCGTACATGGCTTTCTCGACCCACACCCCATAGGCTTCCAGCGCGGTCTTTTCCTCGTCGGAGGCGAGCGGGATGGCGAGTTCGTGCTTGGTCCTGAACTTGGCATGGCTCTTCACCGAGTCCGGCGACACGCCGAGCACGGCCGCGCCGGCCTGCGCGAAGGCTCCGGCAAGGTTGCTGAAGTCGACCGCCTCCGTCGTGCAGCCCGACGTGTCGTCCTTGGGATAAAAATAAAGAACAAGCGGCCGCCCGGCGAAGCCGCGCAGCGTCAACGTGTTGCCTTCGTGATCCGGCAGCGAGAAATCGGGCGCGGAGGTTCCGACGGCGATGGGACGGTCCATGCCGCCTTCCTTTCGTCCCAAAAAACCGGACAGTCGCCCCGATCAAAGCGCGGACGACGCCGTTGCGGGCTCGCGAGCCGTATACCTCCAGGCGGGGCACAGCAACAGCGGGTCGGCACGCAGAGATGCGCTTGGGCACACCGGGAGCACCATGACGGCAGGGCCGGGACACGTGGGAAACCTCGTTCGGCAGCTTGCGAAACGCGAGGATCGTCTCGCGAGCCGCAGGCCGCACCGCGCCGTGTTCGCCTGCATGAAGCTGGCGGCGGTGCTGGTGATCGCCGCCGTTCTCGCCACCGGCTATCTCGTCGCGCGGCTGAGCTATGGCCCGATGGCCATCGGCGGCCTGCTCGGCCCGACCATCACCCGCGCGCTCAACGGCAGGTTCGGCAACGGCCTGCACTTCACCCTCGGCGGCCTTTCGCTGGCGCAGCGCGGCTTCAGTCCGAGCCTTTCGATCACCGGCCTCGCCGTGACCGGGCCCGACGGCGGCCCGATCCTGAGCGCCCCCAAGGCCGAACTCGACCTCGACACCCCCGCGCTGATGCTCGGCAGGGTGGTGCCCAAGCGCCTCGAACTGCTCGACGTCACCCTGCGGGCGGTCTTTCTGCGCAACGGCAATCTCGGCATCGCATCGGGCGACGGTTCCAAACCTTTCCTGGAGATCGGCCACGGCGCCGAGGATCAGCCGGCCAGCCAAGCGGCTTCTGCGATCCACGCGTCCGCGGCCAGTCAAGCGCCCGTGTCGGCGACCTCCACCGGCTCCCCGTCGATCGCCGCCGTACCGCTCGGATCCGCGATGCCGGGGCGCACGGTCGTCATGCGCAAGGCGGCGACGGGCTTGCGCCAGTTCCTCGACATCCTGACCGATCCCCGCAGTCCCATCGCCGCCGTCGACCGCCTCGCCATCTCGCGCGGCACGCTGGTGATCCAGGATCAGGACACCGGCGAGGAAACGAGCTACCGCGACTTCGATCTCGCCTTCGCCAAGCACGGCAAGCAAACCAGCTTCGGCGCGTCGGCCGAGGGTCCCAACCGGCGCTGGCAGATCGCCGCGCTGGCCAACGGGCAACCGGGTGCCGAGCGCCGCTTCGGCTTCAAGGTGCAGGATGTGACGATCGACGAGCTGAAGCTCGCGGCCGGTAGCCGCTCGCGCAGCCTCGACAGCGATGCTCCGCTGGGCATGCACCTCGACATCGGCGTTCGGGCGGACGACACTTTGTTCGAGGCGGCCGGCGGGTTCGACGTCGGCACCGGCTTCGTGCGGACCGACGATCCCGACTTCGAGCCGCTGCTGCTGGACGGCGCCGGCCTCGCCTTTCATTGGAATGCGCAAGCGCGGCGGGTGGTGATCGACAGACTGCACTACCGCGAGGGCGAGACCCACTTCCTGGCGGCTGGCGAGCTGGCGACGCCGGCCCGCGAAGGCGAGCCCTGGGGCGTGGCCCTGCACCTCACCGAGCCGGGGCTGTTCGCCCCGGACCGCAAGGGCCAGCGGCCGGTCCCCATCGCGGCCGGTCAGTTCGCCGGCCAACTCCTGCTCGATCGCAAGCAGTTCCTGATCGACCGCATGTGGTTCAATTCCAAGGAGGTCGATCGCCAGGGCGGCAACTCCCAGGACGGCAACGCCCAGGACGGCGGCGGGGCGGCGCTGGCCGGCCGGGTGGACTGGGTGAACGGGCCGCACATCCGCCTGGGCATGTCGCTCGATCCCACCGACGTGGCTGTGATCGAACGCATCTGGCCATCCCCGCTTGCCGCCAACGTGCGTGCCTGGATCCTGAACCACTTCGAAGCCGGCCGGATCACCGACGGCACCATGCAGATCGACTACGACGAGACCGACCTGAAACGGATGCGCGCCGATCTGGCGCCGGCCGACAACTCGGTGTCGATCGACTTCAAGCTCAAGGACGGCCGCCTGCGCTATCTCGACGGCGTTCCGCCGCTCGACGAGGTCACCGGCTCCGCGCACATCACCGGCCGCAGCTCGCACTTCACCATCGCCAGCGCCGCCTCCCTCGTCGACGGGCGCCGGATCACCCTGACCAAGGGTGCCTTTTCCGTGGCCGACAGCAGCCTCCATCCCATCCAGGCCGTTCTGTCCGCGCACATCGCCGGCAGCGTGGACGCCATCACCGGCCTGCTGACGAAGCCGGCGCTGAAGCCCTACGCGTCGCTGCCGCTCGATCCGGCCACGCTGCACGGCCAGATCGAGGGCAACCTGACGCGCAGGATGCTTCTGGGGAAGGAGGAGGACCCGTCCAAGGAGTCGCTCAACGTCGAGGCCAACGTTTCCAACTTCCAGGCCGAGCGTTTGATCGGCAAGGACGGGCTGGAGAACGCGACGCTGGCTTTGACCGTCGCCGATGGCACGGTCCGGGCGCTCGGGCAGGGGCGGATCTTCGGTGGCGCGGCGACCTTCGACATCACCCGCACCGGAAGCGAGCCGCCGCACGCCCTGTTCGGCGTGGTTCTCGACGAGGCGGCGCGAGCCCGGCTCGGCTTGGCAGTCATTCCCGGCGTCAGCGGCCCGATCTCGGCGCAGGTCGACACCGTTCTGGCCGATCCGGCCAAGCTCAGGGCGCAGGTCGACCTCGACCTCACCAAAGCCACGGTGGAGGCCGGCGTTCTCGGCCTGCGCAAGCCGGCCGGTCAACCGGCCAAGGTCGTGCTGACCGTCGCCTCCGCCGGCGACCGCATGGTGCTTGATCCCGTGTCGGTCGACATCGGCCCCCTTCAGGCCAAGGGATCGATCCAGCTCGCCCCCGACAACAGCCTGCAGGGCGCGCGCTTCGGATCCTTCAAGATCTCCGCCGGCGACGACATGAAGCTGGAGGTCGCCCGAAGCGATGCCGCCCTCAAGCTGACCGTGCGCGGCAACGCCATCGACGCGCGCCCCTTCTTCAAGGCGGTCACCTCCGCCAACGCCGGCGAGGCCGGTCCCTCGCGGGCGATCAAAGGCGAGAAGGCAGCCGATCCCTTCGCCGCCTTGGCCGCCTACGAGATCGACCTGAAGTCGAACCTGCTCACGGGCTTCAACAAGGAAGTGATGAGCGGCGCCGAACTGCGCCTGTTCAAGCGTGAGGGCGCGATCCGGCAGTTCAACCTTCAGGGCCGGTTCGGGCGCCAAGCCGTGTCGGGTTCGATGGGCGCCAACGGGCGCATCAGCATCGCCGCGCAGGACGCCGGCGCGCTGGTGTCCTTCATCGACCTTTACAAGCACATGGAGGGCGGCGCCCTCGCCGCCAACATCAAGCTCGGCGACGACGTGCTCACCGGCAACCTCGAGATCCGCGACTTCGTGCTGCGCGACGAGCCGGCGATCCGGCGCCTGGTGGCGACGTCGGCGACCCTCAGCGCGCCGGGCCAGGACAGCGACGCCGCCCGGCGCATCGACGGCGGCGCGGTCGAATTCACCCGGCTGAAGGTCAATTTCGAGCGCGAAGGCAGCCGGCTGGAGCTGCGCGACGCCACCATGTACGGCCCGCAGATCGGCCTTTCGGTCGATGGCTGGCTCGATTATTCCCACGACGGCGTCGCGCTGAAGGGGACGTTCGTCCCGGTCTTCGCCCTCAACAACCTGTTCTCTCAGATCCCGGTGTTCGGCGTCTTCCTCGGCGGCAAGTCCAACGAGGGACTGCTCGCCATCACCTTCGGCATTTCCGGTCCGGCGAGCCAGCCCCAGCTCAGCATCAATCCGCTCTCGGCGGTGGCGCCCGGCTTCCTGCGCAACGTCTTCGGCGCCCTCGTCGATGGACCGCCGCCTCGCGCCTTGAAGAGCCAGTCCGAGGAACCGTCGCGCTGAACCCTACCCGAAGACGCGCGCGAAGCTCGCGCGCAGCGCCTCGTCGACCTCCGTCATCGTCGCCTCGCAGCCGAGGTCGGCAAGGCTGGTGACGCCGAGGTGCCGTTCGCCGATGCCGCACGGCACGATGCCCTCGTAGTGCGACAGCACCGGCGAAACGTTCAGCGACACGCCGTGGAACGTGACCCAACGCCGGACCCTGACCCCGATCGCGGCGATCTTGTCCTCGGCCGGTGCGCCCTCAGGCCCCACAGGCTTGTCGGGGCGGCGTACCCACACGCCGACCCTGTCGTCGCGGCGCTCGCCTTCGATGCCGAAAACGTCCAGCGTGTCGCTCAGCCAGCGCTCCAGGCCGGCGACGAAGCCGCGGATGTCGGCTCCGCGCGCCTGCAGGTCGAGCATCACGTAGGCGATCCGCTGCCCCGGCCCGTGGTAGGTGATCTGGCCGCCGCGCCCGCTGGCGTGGAGGGGCAGGCGCATCGGGCCCTGTCCAGACGGCGTCGACGTGCCGGCCGTATAGAGCGGGGGATGCTGCAGCAGCCAAACGAGTTCGGGAGCTTCGCCGCGCCGGATCGCCGCCGCGCGCGCGTCCATCGCCGCCACGGCTTCGGGGTAGGGCACGAGCCCGGCGTCCTCGCGCCACTCGACCGGCGCTTCGTCGCGGCGGCGCAGGGACGGTCGCCCGGTGGCGGCAACCCGGCCGCGCAGGGCGAAACCCGTCACGAGGCCGCGCCTTCGCCGGCGACGCAGTGGATCACTTCAGTCCTCGAACAGCGCGAGTTCGGTGAAGGCGAGGTCGCCGGGGCGGGGCGGGTTCGGACCCCGCCAGTACCGCCCCTGAGTCGCGTTGATGCGCCGTCCCGGCAGGTTGGGGATCGGTTCGGCCGTGTCAACCAGCACGCCGAGGATGCCGCGCCGCAGCAGCGCCCGGCCGAGCGCGCCGGCGCATCGGGCGTAGCCGTCGAGGTCGCGGCAGAACAGGAGCTGGCTTGCCGGCAGGACGCCGCGCAGGCGGCGCGGGGCGGAGAATACGAAGGGCAGGAGGTCGTCGCCCTCCCGCACCGCCAGGCAGGGGCAGCCCAGCGCGATGTGGGCGTCGACGAGCTCCTGCTCGGGCAGGTCGGCACCGATACGCAGGTCGGTCGCCCGCCGGGCCGCCGTCCGCCGCGCCAGGACCGGCACGCTCAGCAGCGAGCCCCGGCAGAAGGCGCGGAATCCCTGTGCCTCGATGATCGCCTCGGTGTGGGGGGCCGGCGAGATGTTGACGAAGGTGGTGTCGGGGAGTCTCAGCGCCGCGCCGAGCAGCAGCGGGGCGTAGGGGGCAAAGGCCGGCTCGGTGTGCCAGCTCGACAGGTTGCAGCGCCGGACGCGCTGCCCGGCGGCCCCGACCTCCGCGCAGATCGTCAGCAGCACGCCCACGGCACGCTCGTGCGCCAGCAGCATCACGCCGTATCGCGGCAGGCCGGGCGGCACCTCCCGCCGCGCCAGCCGCGCCAAACCGAGCTGCCATGAGCGCCGGCTCCGCCGGGGGAAACCCGCGGCCAGCAGATCGGTGATGGCGGCGATGTCGGTGTCGGTGATCAGCCGGCGGCGAAGGCTGGCCGGTCCGCTCCCCCCGTCCGCCGCCTGTTTCGTCATCTTCTCGCCTACCGATTGCGGCCGCGCCGCAGGATGGTGCCGAGAATGCCACAAGCGCTGACGATTTCCGCCTCATTGGTTCCCTAGGCCGGTCGGGTTCTGCGTAAGGGAGTTCGCGTCGTGACCAGATCGCGCGTTCGCACGGGGATTGCCGGTTGCCTGCTGCTCGCCGCCACGGCGGCCGGGGCGCAGGATGCGGGCGGGCAGACTGCGGCACAGCCGGGCGCAACGGCGTGTTCGGGCCTGCTGTGCCTTTTCCGCCCGCGTGGCGAGGCGGCGCAGCAACCGGCTGCCGCTGCGGCGCAGGCCGGTGGCGAAGTGTCGGCTACGGCCGCTGCGGCGACGGACGGCAAGCCGCCCGCCGCGGCGCCCGCTAGGGAAGCGCCGGTGGTCACGATCGCGGCCGATCCCGCCGACCTTCCCCGTCTCAAGTCGCTCGCCGCCATCATCTCCAGGCAGCGCATCCGTTTCGTGCGGCTGTCCCGCGACGAAGGCGAATTCACCGTGGCGCCGATGCTCGACGACGCCGCCGGGAGCCGGACGCTGCGCTTGTATTCCGAGCAGATGCACGTCATCGCGGGCCCAACGGTGCACTCCTTCGCCGATCTCAGGGACAAGGTCGTCAGCTTCGGCCCGGCCGACGGTCCGGCGCGGGCGATCGCGCGGCGCGCCTTCGCCGCCCTGGCCGTGCCCGTGAAGGAAACGCCGCTCGACGACGACAACGCGCTCGACGGTCTTGCGACCGGCGACATCGACGCGGTGGTCGTGCTGGCGCCGCAGCCCGCCGCCAGGCTGGCGAGGCTGCGGGCGCCCGGCCTGCACCTTCTCGCCTGGCCCGATGGCACGGCCGCGCCGGCCGGAACAAGCCTCGCGGTCGTTCCCGCCGCCAGCTACAAGAATTGTGCCAAGCCCGGCGATGCGACCCGCGTCCTGGCCGTCGACGCGGTGCTCACCCTGACGGCGAAGGGTGCGAAGCTGCCGGCCGCGCGCAGCCTCTTCGCCTCGCTCAACCAGCGCTCAGCGGCCCTGGTCGCCAGTCTCGTCAGGCACGGCTTCGACCGGCTCGGGGCTGACCTCGACGCCCGCACCGGCCGGCGCGTGGCCAGCGACGAGCGCCGCTGACGTTCCCCGGCTTCGCCGCAACCACGGCGGAACTCGTTGACGATGGCCCGTTATCTCCGCGAAAGTGCGGGACGGCGGGACGCGCGCGGCTTGCGCCCCGGCCGGTAGACCCTATTCTCGTCCGGCCGTGATGGTCGAAACGGAAACAGGGTGCCATGCGTCGACGCTTCCGCTTTATCCCCGCCTTTCTTCTCGCCCTGTTGCCGCTGTTCCTGTCGCCGCAATGGTTGATGGCGGCTCGCGCGGAAAGCGAGATGAGCTTCCGGGCCGTGCGCATCGGCGGTCCCGGCCTTTGCGGCGCCACCTGCCCGGCGATCATCTCCGCGACCGGGCAGATCACCCGCGACACACCCAACCGCTTCCTGCAGTTCGTGGCGGAGAACTACAACCGCAACGACCTCCACGCCGTTGTTTTCCTCGACTCGCCGGGCGGCGGCGTTCTGGCC
Source organism: uncultured Beijerinckiaceae bacterium (assembly GCA_964245015.1). Taxonomy (GTDB): domain Bacteria; phylum Pseudomonadota; class Alphaproteobacteria; order Rhizobiales; family Beijerinckiaceae; genus RH-AL1. The sequence continues at coordinate 8,519 of CAXTMA010000171.1, forward strand.
TCGATGAGGTTCGGCACGCTGCTGCGATCCATCGGCGCCGCCGCCGTGATCGCCCGCGTCTATCCCGACGGCGCCGGCGGCTCCGTGATGACCAACGCCCAGTGCTTTTCGGCCTGCGTCTACGCTCTGATCGGCGCCCGCAAGCGCGTCGTGCCCGATGGCAGCCAGATCGGTATCCATCGGATGTTCGCCAACGAGGACACGCTCGATGCCAGCGGCACCTACGTGCTGCGCCGCCGGCTCTACGACAACGGCGATCTGGGCGCCCGCTTGAAGAGCTACAGCGCCGGAATGGGTGTCAGTCCGGGGTTGATCACCGCCGCCGAGCAGGTGCCGTCCGACAGGCTGCACATTCTCAGCCGGGCTGAGATCCGGCGCTATCACCTCGGCGTGCCCCACCTTTGAGCCGTCGAGCGACATTTCCTGCCGGCTCCTGCCCGAAGCTCAGGCTGCACGGCGCATTCGAGGCTCAACGCGACCTGGGCGGGTTCCCGTTGCGACCTGATCTTGCTTCGACCTGTTCTTGACTCGGCGCGAAGCTTTGGCGTATCGCACTGGCCTCGCCGGTTCATCCCGCGGGGGAGTAGCTCAGTTGGTTAGAGCGCCGGCCTGTCACGCCGGAGGTCGCGGGTTC
>CAXTMA010000172.1:0-9109 GCA_964245015.1 uncultured Beijerinckiaceae bacterium
GTATCGGGCGCCCCTTTGGCCGCCGCGCCGGCCTCGGCAAGGGCCTCGCCGAAACCCGCGCCGGCAAGGGTCTGCGTCTGCCCGGCCGCCTGCCCTGCGACTTGACCAGTGCCTTGACCAGCGGCTTGGCCGACCGCCTGCTTGGCCGAATGGCCGACGCCCTGGCCGGCGGCACCCGCGCCGGCTGCGGCGGAGAAAGGTAGACCGGCGAGTATCCTCATCTATCCACGGCTTTGATGGCGCCATCCGCCTCGGCGAGGGCGCGCTCGCCGTCCCCGATCACGCCGGCATCTCCCGCGCCACGCGCCGGCTGCCAGGCGAAGGCTGGATCACGGATCGTGTCGGACACGACGAGGGCGGCCAGGCGCAGGGCTTCGTCGCCCGGATCGAGGCCAGCGCCGGCCGCCGCGCTCAGCGCCTCGCGGCCAGCCTCGCGACGGGGTCCGGCGACCGTGGAAGCACCGAAATACACCAGGGCGCGCGCCTGCTCGACCTCGCCCTTGCGGCTCAACCGGCCGGCCTGTTCGGCGGCGAAGGCGGCCATGTCCATGCGCCCGGCCAGCAGGGCCTCGCGCGCCACGGTCAGCAGCAGGCGGCGGCGGTCGGCTCCCTCCAGCGTGTCCGCGATCTGGCTGAGCCGCCCGTCGGCGCCCGGGCCATTGCCGCCGCCGATGGCGAGCGCCGCCTGGTTCACGACCTGCCGGAAGTTGGGAACGTACACCGACCTGGAAAAACTGCCGGTATAGCGGCGCGCCAGCAGGGCGAACTTGGCGAGGTCGCCGGTCTTGGGATCGATCAGCAGCATTTCCTTGCGCAGCGCCGCTTCCTCGACCAGCGTGCCGGGCTCCAGCAGCCGGGCGAGGTCGAGCTGCTCGATCGCCTTGGCCGGGTCGCGCTCGCCCAGCAGCGTCGCCTGAACCAGCGCCAGATGGCCGCCGAGGCCGCTCGGCAGGCTCCGGGCGTCGATCGCGAGGAGCTTGTCGCGCGCCCTGTTGTCCATGCCGAGGCCGTAGGCGACGGCGCCCTCGTAGAGATCCTGCAGCCCCTTGGGCAGGGCCGCGCGCGGGATAGAGCTGGCGATGGCGCCGGCATTGCCGCCGCTGAACAGGTACAGCACCAGGGCGCGGGCGTTGCGCGGATCGTTCCAGGTCGCGGGCTTGGCGGCGACAAAGGCGGCGGCGGTGCGGGTGATGGCCTTGGCATGGGCGGCGGCGGCGAGCGTGTCGCCTCCGGCGATGCGGTCCTGCAACCGCTGCAGGTCGCGCATGGCGATGTAGGGTGCGGGCACGCCCGCGCCGGCTTCGGCGCGGACGACCAGTTCCCGCGACGTGGCCGGGCGATCGAGGGCCGTCGGCTCGGACGCAACCGGCGAGGAGATGGCCGGCGAGGAAGCGGCCGGCACGGGAGCCTCGGCCGCGACGGCGCGGGCGCAGCCGAGCGACACGGCCACAATCGTCACCGCGGCGCGGGCGGATCTCACGCCGGATCCTTCAGCAGGACTTCGATGCGCCGGTTGAGCGGGTTCGACGGATCCGTCCCCGGCCGAGCGCCGCGATCGGCGTAACCCTCGACGTGGCCGATGCGGGCATCGTCGAGGCCGCCGCGCACGAGCATGTAATGGGTGACCTGGGCCCGGTCGAGCGACAGGTGCCAGTTGTCGTAGCGCCCCGAGCGGTAGGGCTTGGAATCGGTGAAGCCGCGCACGATCACGGAGCCCGCTCGCCCCTTCATCAGCCTGGCCGTGCGCTCCATCAGCAGGACCACCTTGCGGCTGGGCACGGCCGAGCCGTTGGAGAACATGGAAAACACGGCGGTATCGGTGAAGGACACGAGCAGGCCTTCGGTTGTGCGGCGCACGTCGACCTGCGGCCCGTCGCGACCGCCGGCTCCCAGGGCGGCGAGCAGGGCCTTCGCCTCCGCGCTCTTCGCGTCCGGGCTTTTGGCCTCCGCGCTGCTGGCCTCCGGCCCCTTGATCCCTCCGCCCTTGGCGCCCACGGCTGGGGCGATCCCGGCCGCGTCCGGTCCGGCGCCTGGATTGTTCGCGACCGTCCTTTCGGCCGCGCCGGGTTTAACAGCGACCGGCTTGTCGGCGACCGGCTTGAGCGCGTCCCGTTTCGCGGCCGGGGGCGGCTCGTCGGAGGGCAGCGCGTCCTTGTCGCTGCTGCCGGCCTGCAAGGGCGGCGGCGGGGCGAAGGGGTCGCGGAAGGTTTCGCCGCCGTGGCGTCCGACGGCCGGCGTCGGCGGCGCGATCGGCGCCGGCCCCTCGCCGGGCGTCTTGGCGGCGGCGATTTCGGCGAGAGCCACGTAGGGGTTCTCCCGCAGCGTGGCGTCGAGCCGCTTTTCCCGCGCGGCCGGCGTTTCCTTGCCCGGCTTCTCCGCGCCGGGCTTGGCGTCGGCGCTGTCCTTGCTGGTCGTCTCCGGCTTGCCCTGCTTGTCGGCCTTGTCGTCGGCCTTCTTGGCATCGTCGGGGGTTGCGGTGATGCCGGACTCGTCCTTCTTGGTGTCGTGCAGGCCGCGCGGCTGGGTCGTCGCGTCGACGAGGCGGACGGGGTTGAAGTAGCGGGCGACCGAGGCGCGCGTCTTGTCGTTGGCCGATATCAGCCACATCACCAGGAAGAAGGCCATCATCGCCGTCATGAAGTCGGCGAAGGCGATCTTCCACACGCCGCCGTGGTGCTCGTCGTGGGCGCCGTGGCCGCCGCGGCGGATGATGACGATCTCCTGGTGCTTGCCGTCATCCGACATTTGAAGCGCTGGCCTCCGCGTTGCGTGTCGCTGTATTGGGTGCCGCCCGATCGAGGGCGACCTTGTCGAGGGTGTTCATTTCGAGGACAGCCATGGCGGCGGCGAGCCGCGTCTCGACGTGGGCGCCATCGGCGCTCATCGTGATCTCGGCGCCCTCGCCGACTTCAAAGGCGACGCCGGCCGCCTCGCCGCGGACCGAACGCACGGCGCCCAGGAGATCGGCCGGGCCGCGGACGGTGATCGCCGGGTGGGCGGGATCGGCGAGAAGCTGATCGAGCGCCGCCACGAGGCCGGCGAGGATGCGGGCGGTCACCGTTTGGCTGAGAAGGGGGCGGAGCACATCGGCGAGCCCCGCGCTCAGGGTGTCGCGGAGCGCGGCCGCGACCGCGGCGAGTTGCGCGTCCAGGGTTTCGGCGGCGGCGGCAACCCACTCGGCCCTGGCCGCCGCCACAGCCGTCGTGACGGCCGCGCGCAGGGCCGCCTCGTGGCGCGTCGTGTCCGTCGCCCGCTCGTCCTGCAGCCGCTGCAGCCTGACCTCGAAGCCAGCGGCGACGTCCGCGCCCGCCTGGGCGCCGGCCTCGGCGCGCGCGGCGGCGATGCGGCTCTCAAGCTCGTCGGGCCCCAGCGAGATGCGCGCCTCGCCCGGTCCGGGCTGAGGAGCGATCACCGGGGAAGGTTCGGAGAAGCGGACGAGGTGGCGCGACAGCGGCCCATCCATCAGGCGGCGCTCCCGCGCTGCACCCATTGCTTCAGGATGGCGGCGGCGTGGGTTTCGTCGAACTCGACCATCTGCTCCAGCCGGCGCTGCGGCGAGCGACGCGGCTTGGCCGTGACGTCCTCGATCAGGCTCCGCTCGATCCTGGCGTCGAGGGTCGGCAGCGCCTCCTCGCCCATCGCCGGCAGCGGCAGGGACTGCCCCAGGTTCTGCGCCAAGCTCTGACCCAAGTTCGGCCCCACGGTCTGCCCAGGGGCCGGCAGGCCGGCGGGCAGTTCCGGCAGCGATGCCAGCGAGGCGATCTCCGGCTCGGCCGGGGCAAGCGCCCGGGTGAGCGGCCGGATCGCGAACAGGATCAGCAGCACGGCGACGATCACAACGGTGAGGGCGTTGATCGCCGTGCCGGATTGGCGCAGCAGCACGTCGAGGATGGAGGCCGAGGGCACGGGGTCGAGGTCGTGGCCGGCGTCGGCGAAGTCCTCGGCGAGCACCTTGATGACGTCGCCGCGATCCTTGCGCAGGCCGGCGGCCGAGGCGACGAGGCTCTCGATGTCGGCGATCTTGGTTTCCAGCGCCGCCGGCGATCCCGCCGCAGCCGCCAGCGAGGCGCGGTTGACCAGAACGGCTATCGAAAGATGATCGATGCCGTAGCCGCCGCTCACCGTGGTGACGACCTTGGACGACAGCTCGTAGTTGGTCAGCTCCTCGCGCTTGGAGGAATCGTTGTTGGAGGTTCGGGCGTCGCCCTCCGACTTGCCCTTGTCGGACGGCAGCGCCGAGGTGACGGAGGTCGGCGCTTGGCTGGTGGCGTTCTGCGTCGTCTGGTTCTCCTTGACGACGCGGGTCGAGCGCTCGACCCGCCCGTCGGGGTTGTAGGTCGTCTCGTTGGTTTGGCGGTTGTCGGTGTTGAGCTTGGCCGTGACGCTGATCTGGAAGTTGTGCAGGCCGAGGTAGGGCGCCAGCTCCTTGCGGACGTTGTCCTGGATGTCCTTGGCCACCGTCTTTTCCAGGCCCAGCATCTTGCCGGGCGCCGCCTCGTCCGACTCGTTGCCCGACGACAGGAGCGTGCCGTCGGTGTTGAGCACGGTGACCTGATCGACCGTCATGCCGGGCACGGCGGCGGCGACGAGGTGGCGGATCGCCTGGCCCGTGCGGGCATCGGCGATGGCGTCGGTGCGGATCATCACGGAGGCCGAGGGCGGCTGCCGGGCGCGGCGGAACGAGCCCTCGTCGGGCAGCACGATGTGCACGCGCGCCGCGCGGATGCCGTTCATCAGCTGGATGGTGCGGGCGAGCTCGCCTTCCGTCGCCCGGACGCGGGTGACGTCCTGCATGAACGATGTCAGGCCGAGCGACCCCAGCTTGTCGTAGAGTTCGTAGCCGGAGTTGGCCGAGTGCGGCAGGCCCTTCTCGGCGAGCAGCATGCGGGCGCGGGCGGTTTCGGCGTAGCGCACCTTGACGCTGGCGCCATCGGCGGCGACGTCGAAGGGGATACCGGCCTCCGTCAGGGCCGAGCCGATGTTGGCGACATCCTGCCGGTCGAGACCGGCGTAGAGGATCTCAAAGGCCGGGCGGCTGAGATAATATCCGCCGAGGCCGACGATCGCGGCGATCGTGACGCCGATGACGGCAAGCGCCGTGAGCCGTCGCCAACCGAGCCTGGCGAGGCTTGCGAGAAGGAGTTGGAGCTGATCCTGAAGCATGCCCGCCAAGGTCGAGGCTTTGTGAGGCTCGACCTTGGCCGTGGAAGCTTGCGCGGACATGGATGGCGAACAGGCGCACGACCGGCCGCATCGCTGCGGCCGGCCATCGATCAGAACGGGAAGGGAAACCCCGTGCCCTGGCCGCGCCGGCGCCGTCGCGGATCGCGGCGCGGCGGCGTCGGTTCAAGTCAGCCCTGGAACAGCTTGAGAATGATCTGGCTGTTCTGGTTGGCGACCGACAGCGCCTGGACGCCGAGCTGCTGCTGCGTCTGCAGGGCGTTGAGGCGGGTCGAAGCCTCGTTGAGGTCGGCATCGACGAGCGAGCCGATGCCGGTGGTCAGCGAGTCCGACAGGGCCGAGGTGAAGGTCGACTGCTGGTCGATCGTCGCACCGGCCGAGCCCAGCGTCTCGGACGCCGTGTTGACGGCGGCCAGCGCCGTGCTGACCGTCTGCAGATCGGTCGTCAGGGCAGCCGAGGTGGTCGGCGTCGTGCCGCCGGTGACCGTGATCGCGGCTACGCCGGCAAGGGCGCCACCGCTGGCGGTGCTGAGGTTGGTCGATGTGGTGTCGACGAAAAGGTTCGTCACCTTGGCCGAGCTCGTTCCCGCGCCGGTCACACCGGAAACGAACGTCACGAAACTGTCGGACGCATTGGGCGCGCCGGTCTGGCCAGCGGACCCCTGGCTGCCGTCCAGCAGATTGACGCCGTTGAAGCTTGCCGTCGAGACGGCGGCTGCGAGCTGGTTGTTCAGCGCCGCGATCTGGGTGCCGATCGCGTTCAGGTCGGCGCCGGGCTGCTGGGCGGCGACGAGCTGGTTGGAGAGCGACTGCAGGGTCGAGGTGATGCCGGTGATCGCCGCCGTGGCCGTGCCGACGACCGACTTGCCGAGGTTCAACGCGTCGCTGACGGCACCCAGGTTGCCGACGTTGGTGCGCAGCGTGGTGGCGATGGAGAAGTAAGAGGCATTGTCCTCGGCGCTGGAGATCTTGAGGCCGGTGGAAACCTCGTTTTGAACCTGTGCCAGGCTCGCCTGAGTGGCGGCGAGGTTGGCGACGGCGGTCAGCGCCGAAGCGTTGGTGAGGATGCTGGACATCGGAGTTCGGTCCCTGTGTGAGATGGTGGGCGGGACATCCCGGATTGGAACCGGTACGGTTGAGCGGCGTGATGCCTTTGAACCCCGCTGGCGGTTGCGGCGAAGGTCCAATCTTCCATGGACTTAGAATGCAGCAGGGATCCTTGCGCAACCGTGAAGATGCCCGCGCACCCGCGCTCCCCCGACGTCAGCGCGCCGGGTTAAGTGACGTCAATCCTAACGAAGCCTCAATTTTCCCCGGCTCACGAATATGAGCGGATGAGGTTGCCCACCAGCAGGTTCCAGCCGTCGATGAGCACGAAGAACAGCAGCTTCATCGGCAGCGAGATGATCGCCGGCGACAGCATCATCATGCCCATCGACATGGTCACGGTGGCAACGATCATGTCGATCACCAGGAAGGGCAGCACGATCAGGAAGCCGATCTCGAAGCCGCGGCGGATCTCCGAGATCATGAAGGCCGGGATCAGGATGCGCAGGTCGACGGTCGTCTTGTCGGTCGTCTTGATGGAGCTTTGCGCGAGGTCGTCGAAGAGCTTGAGGTCCTTGTCGCGGACCTGAGCCAGCATGAACTGGCGAAACGGCGCGATGATCTTGGGGTAGGCGTCGGTTTCGCTGAGCTGGTTGTCGATGAGCGGCTTGAGGCCGGTCTGCCAGGATCGGTCAAAGGTCGGCGCCATCACGAAGAAGGTCATGAACAGCGACAAGGAGATCAGGATCAGGTTCGCCGGCGTGGTCTGCAGGCCGAGCCCGGAGCGCAGGAACGAGAAGGCGATGGCGAACCTCGTGAAGCTCGTCACCATGACGAGCAGCCCCGGCGCGATCGAGAGCACGGTCAGGATGCCGACGATCTGCACGATGCGCCCGGTCGCCGTGCTTCCGGCGGCGGGAACGAGCGAATTGAGGTCGGGCGTCTGCGCCAGGGCGGCGCACGGCAGGCCGGCCAGCACCAGGGTGCAGGCGGCAAGAAGCAGGCGGCGCCGGGACGAGGTCCACCCCGCCGGGCCGGCAACGCGGGTGGTGGAAGCGCTTTTCATCGGAGGCAAAGGTCCTTCGCGGCTCGGCGGATGGCTCCATCAGGGGCTCGATGGGAGAGCTCATTGCACGACGAGGTTCTCGATCATCACTTCGCGGACCTTGCCGTCCGAGCGCGTGCGGACGCGGTCGTTGAGATCCTCGCGCAACGCCTGCAGGCCGCTGGCGCCCTGCAGCTGGGACACCCTCAGCGTCTTCAGAAAGGCGACGATGTCGTCGGTGATCTGGGCGGCGAGCACGTCGGGCATCTCCACCGCCTTTTTGGGGTAGATGATCGCGACCTGCAGCCTGACGCGCGTTTCCGCCGGCTCGGCGAGATTGGTGACGATGGGCGACAGTTCGCGAAGCTGCGTGTCGCCGGCATAGGGCGAGGGCTTGGGGGCCGCCTCCGCCGCGGCGGCAGCTGCAGCGGGCACGGCCTGGAGCTTGCCGGCGATCACCTTGCCCATCAGGCCGCCGCCGATGGCGGCGAGCACCGTCAGCGCCGCCACCGTGACGATGAGCGCGGACTTGCGAGGCTTCTTGTCAGCCCCGTTGGCCGGCTTGCCGGACGCCTTCGCCATCGATCTCTTCCCCGGTGCCGGCCCGCAGGACCCTGGATCGGAGCCGTCCCGAACCAGTGGAGCGCAACGTGCGCGGCGGTTTTCGGTCCGATGTTCTAGAAAGGCTTGACCGCATCGTAGATCTGCTGGCCCCAGGCCGGCTGCTGCACTTCGGTGAGGCGGCCGCGGCCGCCGTAGGAGATGCGGGCCTCGGCGATCTTCTCGTAGGAGATCGTGTTGTCCTTGGAAATGTCGCGCGGCCGCACCAGGCCGGCGACGTAGACCTGCCGGATCTCGAAGTTCACCCTGACCTCCTGCGAGCCGCTGACCACGAGGTTGCCGTTGGGCAGCACCTCGGTGACCACGGCGGCGACGGAACTCTGGATCTTCTCCGACCTGTCGATGGTGCCCTGGCCGTTGGCCGAGCTTTTCGAAGCGCTGGTGAGCTGGCCGGTGAGGGCGAGGCTGCCGATCGAAAGGTTGGGCTGGTTCGAAACCTCGGAGTCGAGCGAGCGGTCGGTGGTGTTGCCCAGCGTCGCCTTGTCGTTGATGGAGATGAGGATGGTCAGCACGTCGCCGCGCTTCATCGCGCGCGGGTCCCGGTACAGGCTGGAGCCGTCCTGGTAGAGCGAGTTGAAGGCGGTCGGCTGCGTCGGCGATCCCGATCCCTGGTGCGGCACCACGTTGGGCTGCAGGCCGGAGCCGACCGGCGTCAGGGTCGGCTCGCGCGCGATCTCCTGCGGACGGGTCGCGCAGCCGGCGAGAACGAGCGACAGCCCGGCGGCGGCGGCCCAGGACGACGCGTGAGGCGGTTTCGCCATCGCCTCAAAGCTTCTTGGCGGGCGCGGGCCCGGTGGCGGCGATCAGCGCGGCGAGCTTGGCCGCCCGCTCGGGCACGATCTCGTTGAAGATGGCGCTGGCCTGCCGGGGGGCCAGCTGCGTCAGCACGGCGGCGGCCATGTCGTCGTCCAGCGTCGAAATCTGCACCGCCGCCGTTTCCGGCCGCATCTTGGCGTAGATGCCGACGAGCTTCTCGCCGGCCTTCTTCTCGATCTCCGCCCGCTTCTCGGCCCAGCCGCGCAGCTCGGCCGTCTTGGCGTCCAGGGCCTGGATGCCCGCCTTGATGCGCGCTTCGAGGTCGTTGAGCCTGGCCGTCTGCCAGGCGATGCGCGCGTCGCTGGCGGCGACGGCGATATTGGCGCAGTAGGTCTTCACGTCGCGCGAGGGGGCCTCGTCGGCGCCGGCGGCGGCCACCAGCGGCGCGCCGGCCAGGGT
>CAXTMA010000173.1:0-9021 GCA_964245015.1 uncultured Beijerinckiaceae bacterium
TGTCTCAACGGCCAGCATCGACGCGCTCCCGTCGGAGGCGACGTGCAGCAGCGCCATCCGGAACGCCAAGTCGATGAACTCCTTCTGGGACTCGGACACCTCAAAGGCGTTCTCCCTCTTGCTCACCGTGGCGTCGTGACCTGAGGCCAAGTCCACCTCGAACGCGGGCCAGTCTATCTGCGCGTCGGATTGCGCGACCTTCGCGCGGCGGTTGGGCACGTACCTCAGCCGGCACTCCTCCACCATGAACCCGCTTGCGTAACGGTTGAACGCCTCGATCAGGGCGGCGCTCCTCGCCTCGATGAATTTCTGGGACTCCTTGATGAGGCGTTCGTGGACGTCGACCGCGCCCTTGAGCTGAGCCCGTATCGTTTCGATCTCGCGCTTTGAGGCTTCCACCTCCCCGGCGAGCTCGCTCCTTTTCCGGACGCTCTCGGCCACGGCGGCCTCGCTCTCGCCGAGCCTCCTGGCCTGCTCCAGCTTAGTCACCGTCGCGAGCAGTTCCTCATTGACGCGCCGGTACCTCGCCGTCGCGCGCAAAGACGACTCCTCGAGGGAGTTCAAGCGATTGCGCCGCTTCTCGGCGTCGTGCTCTGCGGCCTGGAGCGAGGCGAGGTGGACGGGCGCGAGCGCGACGACCCCATCGTTTTCGGGGGTATCGGCCTCGCACACCGGACAGCGATGCGTTTCCATCAGTCTCCGGGCCCGGCCGTACGCGTCCTCGCCGTGGTTCCCGCAGACCAGGCATCCCTCGTGCGACCCCAGGGCCTGCACGATTAGGTCGCCCGGCGATCTGACGCTCCTGAAGGCTTGGTTGAAGTAGCTCGCCTCCTGATGGCGAAGCCTGGTCTGGGCCTCGAAGGCCTCGGCCCGTGCCCTGAGGATGCCGTCCTCGAGCCGGTCCATCTCCGCCGAGATGTCGGCCCGCTCCTCAGCGAGGTCCTCGCGGGCGCGACCCAGGGCCTCGATCTCGTGGGTCAGCAGCGAGAAGGCGTGGTTCTCGTCTAGGTCACCGTGCACGGCGACCTCGGCGGCGAGCTCGTCCACCAGCTGATTGTGGGCCCAGAGCCTGTTTCGATATTGGCTGTCGACCTGTAGGAGCGCGTTCCGCGCGCTCGCTATGCGGCGGGAAAGCTCGTTTTCCAGCAACAGTATGCGCAAGATTACGAACTGCCCGTCAGGGTTCCAGATGAGCGGTATCTTTTCCTCAAGGAAGAACAGAAGGTTGCGCACGACGAAGTCGAAGTCGTATCGGTGGGCGCCGAGCGACCTGTCGTCGGAAGGCGGCGCCAGCGTCAACCCCATCATCTCGCAGAGCAAGTCCATCAGCTCGCCCTCCACTTCGTCGGGGTCATCGGCGGGCGGACGTTGCGCTCCATCGACCGTGAAGCCCAGGAGTCGCAGGTCGTAGAGGGACCTCTCGACGCTTACTTTCCGGTCCGCGAAGTGGAAGGTCGCGGACGCCTTAGCGTCGACGGCTTGGTCGTTCGCGCGTTTCCGGAAGAAGTCGAAGTTCCCGACCCTTGTCAGGCTGGATTGCTTGCGGCCGGGGCGTACGCGGTCGGCCTTGGCGGGATCGTACGGACCCGCGAGCAGCCGGAAGATAACGTTCAGGAGCGTCGTCTTTCCGAGGCCATTGATGCCAACGATGACGTTGACCCCCGCTCGGAACAGGTGATGGAACCCGGTGGCCGTCTCCGTCATGAAGGGCGCGTAGCCCGTTACCTCAAGGTCCGAGATCCTGGGAAATACGAGGTTGGGCAATCTGCCGCTCTTTATGGTCTGAGCCGCGTCCATGCGGAGTTGGCGTTCCGGTAAGCTCCGCCTTGATCCTTAACAACTGCTAGCCGGTCCCGTCGAATCTCGGAAGAGCGCACGTACCGAGCGAAGGTGCCCCGACGTGCGGGCGCGGGCGGTGCTGCAGCGCGAGGTGGCGGTATCGGCCCGTCTGCGCGACAGGGTCGGCGCGCGCGGGCAGCTTGGCGACGAGGGCTTCGCCATCCGCGTGTCCGCGCAGCGTCGAGGCCAGGAGTTCTATCGGGAGGGCGTGCACCCTGCGCAGCGCTACCAGCAGCGGCTCGTCCGTGGAGAGCCGCCTTGATGAGGTGGCCGATCGCCCCGGTCAGATCCTCGATCGCCGCGGCGAGCGAGGCGACGCCGCCGACCAAATCGTTGATGCGGGCCTAAAAGCGCGCGAGGGTGTCGGTCCCGACGCTGCTCACCGGGCCGTCTCTCCCGGCGGCGCGTCGAACACGCAGGGGATCCGGATTATGCGGCCGTCGACATTGACGTATGGTCCGCATAGCGTCGGGTCGGCGTTGCTCCCCTGCAGCTCCCGCCTCGTGATACCGTCTGAGCCGCAGGTATGGATGGCGGATCGGATCGCGGCGAACTGGACAAGCGCGGCGAAGCCCAGGACGCAGTACACGCGGAATTCGGACCGGCGGCGCGCTTTGAAGGTACGACCGAGCGTGTCTTCCACGCGTCCGAACGCGATCTCGATGCGCGCAACCATCCGTTGAAGCTCAATCACGAAGGCCTCGCGATCCTCACGATCCTGCTCGACGGCGGACAGCGTCGCCGTCGCGGTTTCCCGTTGCGTGTCGAGGACGATCGAATAGGGATCGTCGGCGTCGATGCCTGCGCGCCGGGCGATGAGCAGCATCTTCTTCTCAATTGACGCGGCGAGATCTCTGAGAGGATTTGACACGCTGCTAACCGTGCTCTTCCTCGTAAGGAACCAAGCCGCTAAAGCGACTGTCAACATCATTTAACCATTTCTTGAGTATAGATCTCTCGAAGTACTTCAAGGGATTACGACCTGGATCGAATGCTTTCTTGCTGCTCGCGGCTTCGCGGTACGTGATCTCGCAATGATCGAGCTTGCCAACAAGGTGGCAGGTCGGCATCCAGATCGGGTGAAAGTGTTCCCCATTGATCCAATGGGCGACGCCCTCGATCTCCAGGAACTGCTCCTCGGCGTCCTCCTTGGACTGGCGGTGACTGGGCAGGAGGCGTTCCGCGTAGATGGGCACAAAAGCATCTGGCTTGATCTCGACGCACGACTTGGCCAAGCTCTGCATCACGACCAGATCGTCGCTGCCGCCACCCGTGACCGCGACGACGATGAGGCGGATGCCGTGGTGACGCAGGATGTCCACCAGCTCCGACATCGCAAAGAGTTGAATCAGTCGCTCATCGTTTCCCTGCGAGTCGACGATGACGCTCCCGTCGGTTCCAATGACTTTCAACAACTCATCGTAAAAATAGCTGGCGAGGTCGCTGCCATTGGCGATTTCGTAGTTGGGATACCTGCACTCGGGATGCGAATGGCGGAGACCTCGTCCGACCTGCTCTAGGTCGATCGCGATCATGGCGCGGCCGTTCTCGTGCGCTTTCTCCAAGAAGTAGCGGACGATCACCGTCTTGCCACGCTTGCCGGCCCCGATGACGAGGTACACGACCTTGCGCCAAGACCCCACCTCGGAGCGCTTGATCGCCTCCTCCGCAGGGGTGTTCGAAGTTGCCGCGTCGCCCCCCGTCTGAGGAAGCAGAGGGGGGATCGCGGTGTCGGTCTCGATGTCGTTGATGATCTCCACCGCGGCCGCGATGGTGCCTGCTTTCAACCGGGTTCGGGCCTTCTCGTTCTTGTCGCTCATGTCGTTCCTCGAAGGATGGTGGCAGGGCGGATGAGGTGCGCGTCGACGGGGAGGATCGCGGCACGCCCGGCGGTGCTGCCGGCTCGTCATCGCCCTGTCCGTCCAGCTGCGCCGCGCGCCGCCGCGAGCTTCGCCCTGGCGATCGCTTTGGAGTCCGCGGGATCCACCGCTGCATTCGATTTCCCGGCAGACCTGTCGACCTCGTGAAGTCGATCAGGCGTCTCTTGCCGTGCTTGCGCCTCGCCGCGAGGGGGCCGTTCGGTTACGCGAACGAAGGTCGACTGCGGCGAGGGCGGTCGCTCTGCTTCTGCCGAGCGCCGGTCCACGATGCGCTTCCAGGTTCGCGTCAGCGTCTGCGCATTCGGCGCCTTGCCGCGGTCGTCGACGAGGCCGAGAGCCAGCACGGCGGCGAGCGCGGTCGTCAAGTCACGACGCTCGACCTTCGCCCACTCGGCGGCGACCTCGTCGTAATGCTGTTCCAGGTAGTGCGAGAGGCGGCGGCCGCGCTTCTTCGCGTTCTGCAGCGATCGGCCGAAGGACGTCATGACGGGCCCGTACCGCGGCGAGGGCTGCCGACGGGGGCTGATTCGAACGGACGGGCGTCGTTCGGCTGTGGATGCAACGTATGCACGGCGGCCCCGCAAACAGGGGTTGATCAAACGTTTGCGGTAATCCCACCCACCAAACCGACCCCGACGGGGTCGACCCATCGACAGCAGGCGATGGGTCGGTGGTCTCGAGCGGCCTTCTTCCGAAGGCACATCCGCCGCGCGGATAAACCGCGCGCAGCACGCCGTGCGCATCCTGTCGTACCGAGACGGGGGTGAGATCAAATCCGCCCGGCGGGTGCGCCCGAGGCGGTCAGTAAACACCGCGGGTATCAGACTGTCAAGATCATCGAGGCAGCGTCCTCGGGTTCGCCAGCGCCGTGATCGAAGATGCATTGGTTTGTCTGAGGATTACATCGTCTACTCGGCCTCCGCTTCGACGACTGCGTGTCCTTCGCTTGCCCACTCACCGAGAAGAGGCGGCGTCCTACCCGCCCGCTTGGCAATCTAAAGGAGCGACTTCATCGTTCTTTCGCTGAAGACTCGATGAGACGCGTCGATCGCGCCGTCGAAGCTGTCACGGTCCGGGAGCGGCGAAATGGTGTCGAGATCGTTGAGACAATTGGGGCGGCGGGATCGCACGACCCGCCCAGAGCTACGTCGCCGGGTTGCGACGCATCCTTGCGATAAGCCATCTCCCTGTCAGGGTGTCGAATGCCGAACCGGGTCCGGCGCCGCCTGTACCTGTTTGCCTGCGGTTTATGAGGCATCATAGCCGTATCGGGCCGGCTGGTTGAGAGCAGCCTTTCGCCCCCTGTGCCTTTGAGCACCTGGGGGGGACGCGCGCCTCAACCGGTTGCCCGTGTTGCGCGCCCAGTAGGGAGTCGCGCCTCGGCTGTTTGCAGCCCCGAGCGCCAGTACAGGGAACGGCGAAGCGACGCGGCGGCTCAACAGAACAGCAAGCGGGAGGTGGCCATGAACACTGAGCCGCTCGTCTTTGTCGGCATCGACTGGGCGAGCACCGAACATCAAGTCTGCCTGACCGGCGCCGGCGATCCCGTGCAGCGGGCGTTTGCTCACCATGCCGACGGCATCGGCGCCCTTGTTGATTGGCTGTGCGCCCAGGCCGGGGAGCCAAACCAAGTCGCCGTTGCGATCGAAACGCCGCACGGGCCGGTGGTCGAGGCGCTGATGGACCGCGGCATCGCCGTGTTTGCCATCAATCCCAAGCAGCTTGACCGCTTGCGCGACCGTTTTTCTCCGGCGGGGGCCAAGGACGACCGGCGCGACGCCCTCGTGTTGGCCTTGTCGCTGCGCACCGACCGTCACTGCTTCCGGCGTGTGGAAGCCCTCGATCCGGTTGTTGTCGAACTGCGCGACTGGTCGCGGATGGCCGAGGAGCTTAAGGGCGAGCGCGTTCGGCTGGCCAACCGCATTCGCCAGCAGCTTTGGCGCTACTACCCGCAAGTCCTCGACCTCGCGGACGACATCGCCGCCGACTGGGTGCTGGCACTCTGGGCCAAGGCGCCGACGCCAGCCGAGGCTCGCCGCTTGACCGAAAAGAAGGTCGATCTGCTGCTCGCCGCGCACCGCATCCGCCGCCTTGCCGCGGCCGACGCCCTGGCCATCCTGCAACGGCCGGCCCTGACCGTCGCTCCCAACACAACCGAGGCCGCCCGCGCCCATATCGCGGTAACGGCCGAGCGATTGACCCTGGTCAACCGGCAGATCAAGGACGTCACCCGTCGCCTGGATGCTCTTGTGGAGTCGCTGGCCGGACCGGAACCCGAGCCGGGGCAGCAGGCCGAGCAGCGCGACGCGGCGATCCTGCGCTCCTTGCCGGGGGTGGGACGGATCGTCCTCGCCACGCTGCTCGCGGAGGCTCACCAAGCCATCCGGGGGCGAGACTACCACGCCCTGCGTACGCTGACCGGGGTCGCGCCCGTCACCAAGCGGAGCGGCAAGTCCCGCCGGGTCGAGATGCGGCAGGCCTGTTCCACCCGCTTGCGAACCGCCGTCTACCACTAGGCCAGAGTGGCCACCCAGCACGACGCTCGCAGCAGAGGCCGCTACTCCGCTTTGCGGGCCAGGGGTCACTCGCACGGAAGGGCACTGCGCACCGTCGCCGACCGATTGCTCGGCATCGCCTGCGTCATGCTTGCAAACCGCACCACCTATGACCCAAAGCACGAGGCTACTCGTGCCGCAAAAGCAGCTTGACCGCTGGTAGGAAGTCCCTCCCCCCTTCACGGCGGAGAAGACCCCTATCGATGGAGGATGGTCATGACCCATCGTTGTCCGCTCGATGCGCGCCGACACGCTGTCGCCTTTGTCGAAGCCGGGCGCTCGCGACGCGGCGCCGTCTGACGCTTCCAGACAGCCGACGTCGCCGCGATCATGCTGGTGCGTCGCGTCACCGCGACGAGGGCATAGACGGTTACCCGCACCACGCTCTGCCTACTCGCGCTGCTCTCCACACCCCTTGCTCATCCGAAAGCTAAAGCGCATCCGCCAACGCCGCCTAGGCGCTCCGATGGCTCCTTCGGACTGAAAGATCGACGCTTCGTCAGTGCCTTGGTGCAGCGCTGACTCAAAACCGTGGATATATTCACGACGACGCAATGACGACTCTTTGCCCTATCTCTGACGACCCTCTGCCTAGAATTTGATTGAATCCCGATGATTGGCAGCTCAGTGATCGCCTTGCCGGCACACTGATCTATCGAACAGATCTCATGCTATTTCCGGTCCATATTACCTCCAGGTTAAGGCATCATGTGCTTTGAGCGTCGTCCTCGATGGTCGAAGAGACTGCAAGACGAGGCACAACAGGTGTGAGGAGGCTAACCTCCTCCGTCCACTTGGAGATATTAAGTCCGTCGAACGTGGCGACGACATCGGGTCATTCTTTAAAACGACAGCCAAGAAAATTCAGCGAATTTCAGGGCACGATACCTCAGTTCGTCCGCAGCCACTTTGTGACTGCAGACGAACTGATCGTGAGCACCTGAGCGAGCTACGGCGATGGCTTAGAAAATCGACACTCTTGAGGGCACGATACCGCAAGATGGGATGCAAACGTTATAACGTTAGCATCCGCATCTTGATCGTGAGGAGGCGCTCAGTGCGCGCGAGAGCGGTGATACGGCTTGCGCCAGATCACCGCCACGACCAAGCCCGACCTCTTTCCCCGCCTTCGCCGGCCGTGCGTGCCTGCGGCCCGCGCGCCTTGCGGCGCTACGGATGTTCGGTCTCGGTGAAGAAAGGGCCTGCGGCGATCGCGCGGACCGCCTTGCGGCGGATCCGCGGCGCTCCTGGCGGAGACGCCTGCGATAAAGGCAAGCGGACCGGAACGATCGCGAGGAGCCGCCAAGCGGCCTGACGGCTGACCTGGACGCGGTGCTCGGCGTGGGGTGGGGCATGCGCGGCCTGCTGGAGCGGGGCGTCGGCCTGCTCACCATGGTCCTGCGGCTGGCAGCCAAGTCGGGCTGAGCGCCCGCTCGGCGCTCAGCTCTCAATCGGGCTCGCCATCGCCGACCCGCCAACGCCCGCGCTGGATCAGGTGGGGCAGCCCAGGCCTGGGCTGGTACAAGCCCTCGCCGAGTGCATGGAGCACCGTGCCCCAGTGCACCGTGCCGAGCGCCGCCGCGTCCACTTCCGCGATGAAGTCGCGCAACTCACGCTCGTCCCGGCCGGCCGCCTCGACGTCGAAAGGGTGCTCCGCCCCGGGCAACCCGGCGAGGTGCGCGCGCATGCGGAAGCAGATCGCCCGCTCCATGCAGAAGCAGCGGGCGAAGCAGGCGAGGTTCGCATTGACCGCCTCGAAGGTCGGCCCGCGCCCGTCGGGCGACCAGTCGGCGTGCCAGTGAACGCGCCCGTCCGCCCGACCGATGAACAGGCAGGCGCCCGTTGCGGCCGTGGCGAACAGGTCGTAGGTGCCGTCCCCGCGTTGGAACGGGACCATCTCGTCCTCGAACTCGGCGAAGCGGAGGCCGCCGCGCACGTCATCGAGCGCGTTCAGGGGATGGGCGACGATCGCGCGGAGCAGCGAAAGGCCCTGCGCGGCCGGCTCCGGACGGGCGGCATGGCCCGGCAGGGCCTTGAAGCCCCCACCCGGCCAGCGCCCGGGTGGGCACGTCCTGGTCCTTGCATCGGTTCGTTGCCGTTGGCACGGCGCTGCCTCCCCGCGGTCCTCGCCGCCGCCGCAGGTTCTACCGTTCCCAGCGAAAGGCTGTCGCACGTGGCTCCGCCCTAAGCTGGCCTCCGTGGCCCTTCCCGCGTCGGAGCGCCTCCGCTACGCTGCCTCGGTGTTGGGCTGGTCGTCCAAGGTCGTCGGGTCAGCGGGCGGCGTGGCCATGGTCGCCGGCGTGCTCTTTCTGCTCGCGCCGGCCACCGCTGGCGTCGAGTTGTTCAGCCCGCACCGCGCGGTCCCGGCCACTCTCCCGCACCCGATGCCTAGCTGCAGGATCCACAGGCGGCGCTGACCATCACGGCCGAGGCTGTCGGCTGCCACTGGCGCTATACCTACGCCGGCGCCGACGCGGGGGCCGGCGTCAGCTTCGACCCCGGCCGGACGCCTTGCGCCACCAAAGGCTGCACGGTCGGCTTCGACCCCGAGCGCGCCGCCGCGGTGCCGGTCGCAACCGTAGTGCGCGTCGTGGTGCGAGCGGACGCGGCGCCGCGCGTGCTCGCCATCCCCGCCCTCGGCCTCCGCCGCGCCGGGCCACGAGGCGGGGACATGGTTCTCCGCGGCGCGCCGAGAGCGTACGGCACTATGGCACTCCACGTCTCCGAGAGCAGGCGACGCACTCAGC